>JAGBSG010000059.1 GCA_017632035.1 Oscillospiraceae bacterium
CAAGTACTCCCACGGTGCCGTTGAGAAGATCACTCTGTACTCTCTGTTTGAGGATCCCATGACCTCCTGCGGCTGCTTCGAGTGTATCTGCGGCGTGGAGCCCTGCTCCATGGGTGTTGTCATCACCTGCCGTGAGCACGCCGGTATGACTCCTCTGGGCATGAGCTTCTCCGACATGGCCTCCATGACCGGCGGCGGTGTTCAGACTCCCGGCTTCATGGGTCACGGCAAGCACTTCATCTCCTCCAAGAAGTTCATCGCAGCCGAAGGCGGCCCCGGCCGTATCGTCTGGATGCCCAAGATGCTGAAGGACCAGATGCGTGAGCGTCTGGATGCTACCGTCCTGGATATGTACGGTGTTGAGAACTTCACTGACATGATCGCCGATGAGACCATCTGCACCGAGGATCCCGAGGAGCTGCTGGGCTACCTGAGCGAGGTAGGCCACCCTGTCCTCAGCATGGAACCCTTCGATATGTAATCCAACAAAAACTCCCCTCCAGCCGGAGGGGAGTTTTTTATACAATCTTCACGCCATTTGCTCCTGTGCGCTGCGCAGACATTTACGGTAACAGCTATGATAGGTAATGCCCAGCATGGCAGCGCTGATGAGCCAGGAGATAGGATAAATCAGATACAGCATGGCCGGCGTGGGCACCAGCGGCACAACAAACCACACCCACAGCACCCTGGGTACACATACGCTGAATACATTAACCAGGAATGCTGCGGTGGATCTGCGCAAGCCCTTAATTGCCGCAACATAGATCTGTCCAAAATTGTGAATAAAATACCCTCCACAGTAGAAGATCAATTTAATTGTACCTGCCTCCACTACCTCCGGGGATTGCGTAAACAGACCCAGCAGCGGCTGGGCAAAAATCAGGCATACCACGCACATGCTGTCCACAAAAACATGACACACCAGCAGCGCTTTTCTAACAACCTCCCGAATGCGGTCATAATTCCTTGCACCGCAGCACTGGGACAGGGTCGCCACAGTAGCTGCCGGGATGCCTTGATAGGCTAAGCCCGATATGGCAATGACCGAATCCGCTGCTGAACTGCCGGCAATCACTGCCGTGCCGAAGGAATTTACCGTAGATTGCAGCAGCACATTAGAGAAGGAAAACACTGCGCTGTTCAGCCCGTTGGGAATGCCCACCGCCAAAAGTCTTCCCATATGCTTAAAATCGGGCAGCAATTTAGAAACCCGCAGCTGATACTCTCCCTTAGGTGAAAACATAATCGCGAGCTTACATATCAGATTAGCCAATCCGGAAAGCAGTGTAGCCAGTGCGACACCCGCTACACCCAGCTTTATCACCAGCAAAAAGACAAAATTCAAAACCACATTGAGCAAACCGGAACCAATACCAAGCAGGGTGATCCGTTTGGTATCTCCATGGGCATTCATAATGCTCACTGTAAATGCATTCAGCATGGTCACAGGGCACCCGGCAAAACGGATCCGAAAGTACAGTAACGCATCGCTCAACAGCTCCTCTGGCGTGCCCAAAGCTACCAAAACCGGTCGGGAAAGGGGTAATCCCACAATTAGCACCACAAGCCCCAGCAAAAAACCTGTACTCATTGCCGTGTGCATACATCTGCGCAAATTTCCCCGGTCGTCGGCACCCAGATAATTGCCGCAGCATACCAATGCACCCACGGCAACACCGGAGAAAAGATTGTAAATTAGATTAAAGGGGCTGTTGCTTACACTCGCTGCTGCCATAGCCGCGTCTCCTACATATATCCCCAGCATAGACTTGTCTACGATGCCGTACAGCAAGTTAATTGCCGCATTAATTATCAACGGCAGGCCAAAGGCAAGCAGCTGGCGGGCCACCGGCCCGGTGGTGAGATCCATGGAATGGCGTTTCATGGCAATCCCTCCTTGTTAGGTTTTGGGTATTATAGCATCATTTTTTTAGTTTGCAAGCTTTTTCCCAATTTTTTGTGCAACTTTTTTCAGCACTATATAAATGTTCGCTTTTTTCATGTTTTTAATAAAAAACTGCCAGTTTCTTCGTTGTAAAATAGCAATTTCCATATTTTTGCTGCATCATTTCTGTTATATTTTCACAGGTCACGCAGGAAATCCTGCACCGCACATTTTTGGGGCTGTGGAATACCATGGAATGAGCGGCTCAGCCGCCAAAAAATTCTTGGAGGTACTCATTATGTGTAATAACGGCTTCTTCGGTGGAAACTGCTGCTGGATCATCATCCTGCTCATCCTGTTCTGTGGCTGCGGCAACAACGGCATGGTAGGCGGTAGCAACTGTGGCTGCGGCTGCGACAACAACTGCGGCTGCTGCTAAGCAAAAAATCGGGTGCCCCAATCGGGGCGCCCATTTTTTATTAAAATTTTCCTGCTTTTTGCCGAAAAAACTTGACATTCTAAATAAAACTCAGTATAATACTCGAGCCTGCGTGTGCAGGCATATCCTTGCTTCCGGCGAGACCGGAGGCCTAACGTCCAAAAGGAGGTGCAATCAACATGGCTAAGATCACCGGTAAGTACGAGGTGCTCTACATCATCGACCCCGCTCAGGGCGAGGAGGGCATCGCCGCACTTGTGGAAAAGTTCAAGGCAATGGTGGAGGCGGAGGGTACCGTGTCCAACGTTGACGAGTGGGGCAAGCGTCGTCTTGCATACCCCATCAACGACCTGGCTGAAGGCTACTACGTCCTCATGAACTTCGAAAGCAAGCCCGAGTTCCCTGCGGAGCTGGAGCGTGTTATGAAGATCACTGAAGGTGTCCTGCGCTGCCTGACCACTGTCGTGGCAGAGTAAGGAGGAACTCTCATGCTCAACCACATCACTATCATGGGTCGCCTGACCCGTGACCCCGAGCTGCGCCGTACCGGCAGCGGCATCGCCGTAGCCAGCTTCACTCTGGCAGTCGACCGGGACTTCTCTCCCAAAGACGGCGGCGAACGGGAAACCGACTTCATCGACTGTGTCGCCTGGCGTCAGACTGGAGAGTTTGTCTCCAAGTACTTCACCAAGGGCCGCATGGCGGTGGTGTCCGGTCGGCTGCAGATCCGCAGCTGGACCGACAAAGAGGGCAATAAGCGCCGCAGCGCCGAGGTCATTGCTGACAATGTCTACTTCGGCGACAGCAAGCGGGATTCCGACAGCGGCAGCAGCTACGGCAGCAATGCCTACGGCTCCGCTCCCACTTATTCCGCGCCTTCCGCGCCCGCATCCGACTTCGCGATGCTCGATGACGACGACGCACAGCTGCCCTTCTAAGCATTGACCCAAAACTGAACTTTTCTACTCTAACAAGGAGGTAATCCCATGGCTAACGAACAGCGTATGCGTCCCCGTAAGCGCAAGAAGGTTTGTGCTTTCTGTGTGGACAAAGTGACCGCTATCGATTACAAGGACACTGCAAAGCTCCGCCGTTACCTATCCGAGCGCGGCAAGATCCTGCCCCGCCGTACCACCGGTACCTGCGCAGCTCACCAGCGTGACCTGACCGGCGCCATCAAGCGTGCCCGCCAGATCGCTCTGCTGCCCTATGTAGCTGACTAATCTACAGCAACACCCCGGAACTTTTTGTTCCGGGGTGTTTTTTCTTAAGCTGCGAGCGATTCACATTGTGGTGGGTGTATAGATCATATTGGGTAATTCCCCCTGCCTTCATAGTTGCCCAAAGTCTATCATACTTAACCACCCAATCTGCCAAAGGAATTCCAAAGGGGGAAGCGGGGAAATGTCGAATGCCAGAAGTCCTATTCACTTCCCTCTTTGGCCGTCTGGGGAGTCCGAGGACCATACGGAAGGTCCTCGGCGTTTCTTTGCATACTTTCTCACCGGAGAGAAAGTATGATCGCCCCCTCGTATTCCTCACATGCGGCCCTGTGGGCCACCCTCTCCGTTTGCGGTGCCCGGCGGTAGCTGCGCCCGACGGAGCGGGCTTGCTCCCTGCCGACCGCGGCACACGCTTATGCCCTGCTGTATCCGCCACCGGCGGCGCAGGGCAACGCGGCCCCAGGGAAAGGGACAGGTTACAATTCTCCAGACAGATCCTTATGGAGCAGCTCCTCCAAAGAAACTTCAAATATATCACACAACCGCTCCAGCTGCTGGTGCAGAAAAACGGGGTTACGCAGTTCTTCTTCCATTTCTTTAAGGGTATACTCACTCATTCCAATTAACTTTGCCAGACCCCGCCGGGATATAGCATACTTCTTTCTTAAATAGCAAATGTTCTTTATGCAGTATGTGCCTGTTGTTTCTACGATCATGGTAACGCCCTGTCTATTATATTATTTTGTGTTATTTTATATTACTTAATAATATTTGTCAATATTTCATCTTACTTAATGATACACTATCTCAAGAGGTGAAATATATGAAACCCTTAAAAGAAAGAATCAGCATTACCATTGACAGCGATGTGCTGGCAAAAATCAAGGACAAGGCAGAGTACGACGGTCGCCCTCTGTCACAATATATTAATCTGGTTTTGAAAAAGCATCTGCAAAAAGATGCGCAGCCGCAATAAGGCACCTATGTGCCTTTCGTATATTGCGCCGCTTTTTCATATACAGTCCAACCAACAAATTACAGGGGTGTTGCAGCATTTTTTGCAACACCCCCGTTTTATACTAAGTATTAAGTTCTTATTCTCCGTAGCCCTGAGGGTTCTTGCTCTGCCAGTTCCAGGAATCCCTGCACATGTCCGCAAGGGTCTTTTCCGCTTCCCAGCCCAGCAGCTTCGCGCTCTTGGACGGATCGGCGTAGCAGGTTGCAATATCGCCGGGTCTGCGCTCTGCGATCTGATAGGGCAGCTCCACCTGATTGACCTGCCGGAAGGTATGTACCATATCCAACACGCTGTAGCCCGTGCCGGTGCCCAGATTGAACTCCTCAACGCCCTTATGCTCGGCAGTATACTTTACTGCTGCCACATGGCCCTTGGCCAGATCCCCCACATGGATATAATCCCGGACGCCGGTACCGTCATGGGTATCGTAATCATTACCATAAACGCTGAGCTTCTCCCGGCGGCCAATTGCCACTTGGGTAATGTAGGGCATCAGATTGTTGGGGATACCCCTGGGATCCTCGCCGATCATACCGCTTTCATGGGCGCCGATGGGATTGAAGTACCGCAACAGGCATACGCTCCATTCAGGATCGGCGTTGGCAATGCCGGAAAGGATCTGCTCGGTCATGTACTTAGTCCAGCCATAGGGATTGGTGCAGTGGCCGGTAATGCTATCCTCCCGCAGAGGCATTTCGTTGGTGGCAGTGTACACAGTAGCAGAAGAGGAGAAGATAATATTCTTCATGCCCACTTCCTTCATGACTTTGGTAAGCACCAGAGTAGAATTCAGATTGTTATCATAATACTCCCAGGGCTTTGCAACGCTCTCCCCCACAGCCTTCAGGCCGGCAAATTGGATCACACTGCCGATCTCATTTTCCGCGAAAATCTTGCGCAGCAGTGCTTCATCACGCACATCGCCTTTGTAAAAGCGCAGCTTCTTGCCGGTAAGCATCTGCACACGGTCCAGAGACCTGGCGTTGGAATTGCACAGATTGTCGATCACCACCACACCGTAGCCGCTTTCCAGCAGCTCCAGGCAGGTGTGGGACCCAATATAGCCGGCGCCGCCGGTCACCAATACATTCATACTATGCCTCCTGCACAATTATTTTCTGTATCTATTTTAGCCCATGCGTCCAAAAAATGCAATATACAGTTATCCGCCTTTTCCTCTTTGATTTTTTCTTGCTATTTTTTTGTGTTGGCGGTATAATAAACAATAGAGAAGATTTGCCCGCTTTACAAAACATGCCCAAAGAGGCACACCAGGAGGATTATTCATGGATCCGATCTATGTAACAGGACACCGCAACCCGGATACCGACTCTATTGTAGCCGCTATGGCCTATGCCGCCCTGCGCAATGCCGTTGGCGACCGGGAATATGAAGCCGCCTGCCTTGGTCATGTGTCCGACGAAACCCAGATCATTCTGGACCGGTTCGGCTTCCAGCCCCCCCAGCGCATCACCAGTATGCACACCCAGATCCGGGACCTGGACTTCGATACACCGCCGGTGCTCAGCGACGCAGTTACCGTGGGCCGGGCATGGAAGAACCTTTTGGAGCTGAAAAACATCTCCGCCATGCCGGTTGCCAACGAGGACGGCACCCTCTTCGGTATGCTTTCCCGGGAGGATGTGGCAAGCTATAATATGGCTCAGATCTCTGCCGGTTTTTTGGAGCCTGTTCCGCTATTTAACCTGCTGTCCAGTCTGGAGGGCAAGATCCTCAACGCAGCCGGTGAGAATACGGACACCGTTACCGGTGAGGTCTCTATCGCGCTGCCTCAGGACCGAGAGAATCTGCTGTTCAACTCTTCCAACGCCATTGTGCTGTGCGGCCATCAGCCCGAAATGATCCGAAGAGCCCTGGAGATGAATGTCAACTGCCTGGTGCTGTGTCAGGCTGAGCTGAGCGAAGAGCTGCGGAGCATGGAAACAAGCACCTGTATTATTTCCACGCCCTATGACGCTTACCGGGCTGCCCGGCTGATCTTCCAGTCCACACCCATCGGCCGCATCTGCCGGACTGACAATCTGGTCTGCTTCCATCTGGAAGACCGGGTGGACGAGGTCCGGGAGCAGGTCCTGAAGTTCAGAGATCCCTGCTACCCAATTCTGGACGAGAACGAACGGGTCGTAGGTGTTTTGACCCGGTATCATTTGCTGCGCCCCCGGCGCAAGCGTGTGGTTCTGGTGGACCACAACGAGGCCGCTCAGTCCGTTCCCGGTCTGGAAGAGGCCGAGATCCTGGAGATCATCGACCACCACCGCCTTGCCGATATCCAGACCGCCAACCCCATTTATGTGCGCAACGAGCCTGTAGGCTCTACCAACACCATTATCGCCGGCATGTTCCAGGATCGGGGACTGATGCCCTCTGCCGGTATGGCCGGCATGATGGCCGCCGCCATCCTTTCAGACACGGTCATGTTCAAATCCCCCACCTGTACCACCCGGGATGTCCGCACCGCAGAACGCATGGCCCGCATCGCCAATGTATCTCTGGAGGACCTGGGTAAGGATATCTTCTCCGCCTCCTTTGAAAGCAAGTCCGCGGAAGATCTGCTCAACGCAGACTATAAGGAATTCCACATCGCCGGTCACGATCTGGCCGTATCCCAGATCACCTGTATGGACAGCCCCAAGATGCTGGAACGCAAGGATGAGTTCCTGGCGCTGATGAAGAATCTCACCGCCAAGAAGGGCTACTCCATGATGATCCTTATGCTCACCGATGTGCTACTGGAAGGTACGCAGATCATCTATCTGGGCGACGATGAGACCATTTGTCAGGCCTTTAATGTATCGCCCAGGGAAAATACCGTATTCCTGCCCCATGTCATGAGCCGCAAGAAGCAGATCATCCCCATGCTCTCTGCACTGTGGGGTTAAGCGAGGGAGCGCCGCCAGTGGCGGATACAGCGACCGAGCGCAATGGCCGCGGTCGACAAAATCGAGGAAAAGCGTAAGCCCGAAGATTTTGTCGGGCACCGCAACAGGATAAGCGAGGGAGCGCCGCCAGTGGCGGACACAGCGACCGAGCGCAATGGCCGCGGTCGACAAAATCGAGGAAAAGCGTAAGCCCGAAGATTTTGTCGGGCACCGCAACAGGATAAGCGAGGGAGCGCCGCCAGTGGCGGACACAGCGACCGAGCGCAA
>JAGBSG010000060.1 GCA_017632035.1 Oscillospiraceae bacterium
CCTGGGGACCCATGATACCAGCCATATCCTTGATACAGATGGTGGAAGCGCCCATTTCCTTCAGCTCCTTGACCATCTCCACGTACTTGGCGTGGGTGTGGACGGGAGCGGTGGTGTAGGAGATGGTGCCGGAAGCGATGGCGCCGGCCTTCAGGGTAGCCTCCATAGCGACCTTCATGTTATCGGTATCGTTCAGGGCATCGAAAATACGGATCACATCGATGCCGTTTTCCACAGCCTTGGCAACGAACAGCTTTACGAAATCATCGGGATAGTGGGAATAGCCCAGAACATTCTGGCCACGCAGCAGCATCTGCAGCTTGGTGTTGGGCATCTTGGCCCGAATCTTACGCAGACGCTCCCAGGGATCTTCATTCAGATACCGCAGGCAGACATCAAAGGTAGCACCGCCCCAGCACTCAGCGGCGTAGTAGCCAGCCTTGTCGATGGTCTCGAGCATGGGCTCGAACTTCTCAAAGGGCAGCCGGGTGGCGATCAGAGACTGGTTTGCGTCACGCAGTACGGTCTCTACAAACTGAACTTTTCTTGCCATGTATATAACCTCCGTGATATGGAATTAAATAGACGGGCGTAAGGCTAATTTCCTTTAGCCCTATTCTTCACCAAATAACATATTATCATAGAATGGCCCAAAAGTAAACAGTTTTTCTCATAAAAAAGGACGCCCTGTCGGGCGTCCTTTTGGATCAATTTGTCGGGTCAGAGAAAAGATAGTTTACTAGCATGGTGGAGAGGATGATCACACCGATGACCAGGAAAATCACCAGCATACCGATACCCATATACTGCAGATTACGGATGAACTTGGCAGGGTCAAAAACCAGCTGAGCATTTTCAGCTGCGGCAGCACTGGCCGCGGATGCATGAGTTAGAAAATGTAACATAACAGTCCCTCCTTATCCGAAGAGATTCAGAATAATACCGCCGGCGATGACCGATGCGATCTGGCCGGAGACATTGACACCGATGGAGTGCATCAGCAGGAAGTTCTGAGGATCCTCCTGCAGCGCCATCTTATGTACGATACGGCCGGACATGGGGAAGGCAGAAATACCGGCAGCACCGATCATAGGATTGATCTTTTTCTTGGAGAGCAGGTTCAGAAGCTTGGCGAAAAGCACACCGCCTGCGGTATCCACGATAAAAGCAATGAGGCCCAGACCCATAATCAGCAGAGTGGACAGCTGCAGGAACTTGTCAGCGGTCATGTTAAAGGCTACGGAGATGCCCAGGAAAATGGTAATCAGGTTGGCCAGCACATTCTGGGCAGTGTCAGACAGAGAATTGAGAACGCCGCACTCCCTTATCAGATTGCCAAACATCAAGAAGCCAATCAGGGCGGTGGCATCGGGAACAATGGCAGAGGCCACGATGGTGATGATAATGGGGAACAGGATGCGGGTAGTCTTGCTGACGGACTTCTGCTCGTAGGGCATCCGGATCATGCGCTCCTTCTTGGTGGTTAGCAGCTTGATTACCGGCGGTTGGATCACCGGCACCAGCGCCATGTAGGAGTATGCCGCAACAGTGATGGCACCCACATAATTAGAGCCCAGGGTGTTGGCAACAGCGATGGAGGTGGGGCCGTCGGCAGCGCCGATGATGGCGATGGAGGCGGAATCCTTGATCTCCGGGAAAAATACGCTGGCCATGCAAAGGGTGAAGAAAATGCCGAACTGGGCCGCTGCGCCGAAGAGCATCAGCTTGGGGTTGCTCAGCAGAGGGCCAAAGTCGATCATAGCGCCAATGCCAATGAACAGCAGCAGAGGGAAAAGCTCGTTGGCGATACCGGCGTGGTACAGTTCATTGATCGGGCCGACCAATGCGGTAGAGCCGGGGATATTGACCAGAATGGTACCCAGGCCCATGGGCAGCAGCAAAGAAGGCTCCATTTCCTTTTTGACTGCCAGATAGATCAGCAGACAGCCGATCCCGATCATAAGAAGATCCTGCCACGTAAAGGCAAGCAGGTTGCTGTAAAGAATATCCATGTGTGCCTCCTTATGCCAGAACCACCAGAGGGGCATCGGTGTCTACGGCAGAGCCCTTGCTGACCAGCACCTGGGAAACTGTGCCGGCTCTGGGTGCCATGATCTCGTTTTCCATCTTCATAGCTTCCAGAATCACCAAAACATCGCCTTCCTTTACGGCCTGTCCGTTTTGTACATTGACCTTCAGAATAGTGCCGGGCATGGGGGATCTGACAGCTTCGCCGGAGCCTGCGATGATAGGGGCGGCAGGTGCTGCCACGGGGGAGGCTTCAGGTGCAGCGGCAACGGCAGGCGCGGCAGGCGCATAAGTGTTAAATTCCTCCATCCGCATGGCCTCAGCCAGCTCCACTTCCACCGCGTATGTTTTTCCGTTCAGTGAAATTTCGTATGTCATATTATTTGACCTCCTTAATGGAAATAAAACGCAGCTCATTCAGGGGCTTGCCCGTTTTGTCGGCTGCGATGGCCATGAGCATGGCGGCTGTCTTTGGCTCGACATCGTGGAGCTTTAATGTGCCGGCGCTTCCGGGTGCTGTGGGGGAGGAAGCGGTAGCGGCAACAGATGCTTCGGCAACAGGGGTCACTGCCTTTTTGGAGCCAAAGCGTTTGCGGATGGCCATAACAGCTACAATAACGGCCAATACCAGCACCATAGCCAGTGCTATGTAGTCCGGCTGGGTGGTGGCTTGGGGTGGGGCGGATAAGATCAGCATTGTGTTGTCTCCTTTCCTGAATCTCAAAATACAATACGCAAAATCATGCTAAAGGAAAAAGGAAAAAAAGTAAAGGGGAACGGCAAAACCTTTACCAAATATTTTCCGCGGGACTTGCCAGTAAATTTGAGAAAATGTTATTGATTTTTTGCGCGGGATAGTGTATGATACGATTGCAAAAAATGGGATGCTGAATAAAGACCTTGGCATCACCTTATTTTAATGAAAGAGGTACATACTATGGCAAATCTGGATCTGACTAAGTACGGTATTACCGGCGCTACTGAGATCATCCACAACCCCTCCTACGAAGCTCTGTTTGAAGCAGAGATGGATCCTTCCCTGGAAGGCTTCGAGAAGGGCCAGCTGACCGAGCTGGGTGCTGTGAATGTTATGACCGGTATCTACACCGGCCGCTCCCCTAAGGATAAGTTCATCGTTATGGACGACACCTCCAAGGACACCGTGTGGTGGACCTCCAAGGAGTTCGCTAACGACAACAAGCCCGCTTCCGTCGAGGCTTGGAACAACTGCAGAGAGCTGGCTATGAACTAG
>JAGBSG010000061.1 GCA_017632035.1 Oscillospiraceae bacterium
CCTGCCATGAATGAGGCGGCTGTGGATATGACCGGCGCCTCCGTCACCGGACTTGTGCGCCATTACAGCAAGCTTCTGGTATTTACCCGTGACGGCACCTACACCTTCAGCTATGAGCCTGTCACCACCGAGGACGGCACCACCACCGCCGGTTTCTATCTGCGGTCTGCAAACCGGGAATTCGGCAACGATGTGGTGGGTCAGGTTCGGACGGTGAACAACTACCCCAGAACCATCACCCGGGACGGCATCTATGAATGGCGGATCACATCCAGCTATTATCAGGATGAACGGTACGCACAGCGGGTTTCCGGCTATGTGCAGCGGTCGCTCCGGGGCAGGGATATCCACAAGATGGTGACCTGTGACAACAACTTCGACAAGGCTTATTATGTGTTCCTGAACGATGACAAGGGAACCGTGCTGGTGAACCGGTACGACCTTGCCAAGGATGATATCTGGTGCATCTATGAGGGTGACATTTTTAAGGGTGTCACAAACGTCTTTACTTTTGACGGAAGCACCATGTTTGCCAACGGGACAGAGGTATTCTGTCTGGACAGCAGCATGACCATGGATGCCCCTGTGGTTCCCGGCGGGGAATCCACCGCCATCAGGGCGCTGTGGGAATCCGGATACATGGACTTCGGCGCAGATTTCCGACGGAAGTTTACCAGCGAAATCTACGTTTCCATGCTGCCCCAGGCACATTCCGAAATGATCATCACGGCGGAAACAGACCGCAGAAGCGACCACATGGAAAAGGTGATCACCAGCAATGTGTTCACCTGGGACAAGATCAATTTCCCCAACTGGACATTTGACACTAACACGGCACCCAAAATCCAGCGGGTACGGCTGAAGGTGAAGAAATTCGTCTACTACAAACTGGTGTTCCGGGTGGAAGCGGAAGGCAGTTCTGCAACAGTGCTGGGCTACGATCAGGAAATCCGGTTCGGCTCTATGGCAAAATGAGGAGGTTTATATGGTAACAGTACAAGAGATTTTTGATGCAGCGATGGATCTGATGGACGAAGCCAACGAGTCCACCGGCTCCACCGATACCGCGGACACCAAAGAATACCGGATCCGCACGATTTCGATTCTGAATACGGCGATCCCCAAGCTGCATCCCTATTCCAGCAACTACCACGCAGCAGCCACCACCGGCAGACCCCGGAACAAAACACTGATGGCTGACAACAGAAGCAACCCCGACTTTGAACAGAGCATTCCCCTGGATGACGCCCTGTGCTGGAGTCTGCTTCCTTATTTCCTGGCATCCATCCTGAGAAGCGGTGAGGACACCGAGTTTTCCATGCGGATGATGACGGAATATAACAACGCATTTCTGGAGATCCGGGACAAGAGCCCTGCGGAATTTGAACCGATCTCTACCCCCTACGGGATGTTCTAGGAGAGGAGGACAACATGGCGAATCTTTATGACACCGGCGCCAACAGCGCTTTCAATGAGGATAAGTACATCAACAAAATCTATGACAGCACCCTGGATTCCCAGAATAAGGTGCTGACTCAGGGCTATGAGGACAGCGTCAATCAGCTGAACGCCGGTCAGCAGCAGACCCGGGAGCAGACCAGCGACTATGTGAAGCGGGCCTATGTGGAAGGTCAGCGGGCAGCGGGCACCATGGAGAAGTCCGCCGCCGCCAATCCTGCCGGGGTCGGCACCAATGCCCAGGCCCGTCTGATGCTGGGAAACCAGAACCAGGTAAACAAAACCACGCTGCAGAATCAGCAAAATCTTGCTGACCAGGAATACGAACGGCAGCGGCAGCTTCGGGGTCAGTGGTATGCCGCCGAGATCAAGAAAGCCCAGGCCAACAATGACATGAACCGGGCCCAGGCGCTTTACAGTGCCGCTCAGGCGGAGGAAGCGCAGATGCGGTCTTTCCGGCAGAATGCCGCTGTGATGATGCAGAAAAAGGGTGACAGCTCCATTCTGGACGCCATTGCCAAGGGCGAAGCAGTCACTCCGGACACCACTTCCGAGACCTGGGACAGTGTTCTGAAAAATGAGGACAGCATCAACAAGATTTATGATGCGCAGCTGGAAAGCCAGAAGCAGGATGCGAACCTTGCCTATGCCCAGAGCCTTTCCGACCTGATCGCAAAACAGGCCGAAGCCCAGCGGGAGACGGACAAGAATCTGACGGCTACTTATGTGGATGCTCTGAGAAAGGGCAGAAACTACCAGGAGGTTCAGAGCGCATACGGTCAGGGCTCCGGTACGGCCATGCAGGCACGGCTTGCCCGGGAATCTGGCCTGGCAAAGAAGCTCACCGATCTTCGCACTCTTCAGCTTGGCAGGGATGCCGCGGCGCAGCAGGATCGGGCAGGACTGGTTCACACTCTGGGCAGCACCATTGCCGCCGGTCAGGAAACCATCAACAACAAGCGCAACCAGGCACTTTACGATGCCGCCGAAAAGGAAGAACAGAACCTGGTTTCCGATCAGCTGTTCGTTGGCGAACAGCTGGCCAAGAAGGGCGATTATTCTGTGCTGGGCAAGCTCTACGGCCTGACGCCGGAGCAGATGAAGAAGTTTAAACGATCTTCTTCCGGCGGTGGCGCTGGCACTATCAGCTACCGTACATGGCTGGCAAATTTGAGTAATGCAGACAGAAAGACATATAAAGAAGCTGGTTTGATCTGATTCTGCATAGAGAGGTGTAAATATGGCAAAATCCGTCAAACAACTGGTAAAGGAGGCAAATAGATGGAGGAAGAATGACGGTCTTCCTCCACTGAGCCTCCCTAGCGATAAGCCGAAGGTTACCACATCAGAGGAAAAGCGACAGAATATCCAGTTCAAGAAAGAAGCTGCTGAATTTGAGAAGGTGACAGATATTCCCACCGGCAGCGAAATCTTTGCTGATCAGGCGGAGCGAATCCGGGACCTGTACTCTCAGCAGCAGCGCAAGGATGTGCAGCGGAAGAAGGATGAGCAGGAGTGGGCAAAGGTGGAAGTGGATTCTGCCCAGCTCAAGAAAGAGCAGGCGGAAAAGGCGCTGGCTGATTTTGAACAGAAGAGCGATATCGACTGGACAGACGCCAACGCCCGGAAACGGTATGACAGTGAAATGGATCGACGCCAGGCAGCCGTTGACCGCGCCAACGAGGAGATCCGGCAGCGGGAGGAAGCGGAAGTCACAAATGCGGATGTGCAGGAGCTTGCAAGCTGGAGCGATGAGGACAAGGCGCTGCTGGATGACTACATCAGCAAACGCCAGAGCGCCTTTGTGCAGTCCCTGAACCCGGCTGCAAGCGGTCTTCCTGCTGATTTTGAAAGCAATCCGCTGATTGCCAAATATGGCAGAAAACGGCTTGATGAGATCGCTAGCACCTATCAGCGGCAGCGCAACCAGGAGAAGTACCAGGCAGCTGAACAGGCTGGTAAGGATGCTGCAGACAGCGGCTGGATCGGTAATATTGCCGCGAATGCGGCATCAGTCGGTGCTAATCTTGCGGACACTCTGCTGGACCCTTTGGCCAGAATCGCCCAGGGCGCAGGCGGCAGGGATGAGCGTTACAGTTCTCTTGACCCCTATGCAGGCGGTCAGGCACGGGCATTCGCTTCCGGTGTCCGGCAGGAGACAGCGCAGAACATTGAGGGCGAAGATCCCACTGCATTAAGTAAGGGACTCTCCATCGGTTATCAGGGTATGATGTCTGCCGCAGACTCTCTGGCAAGAGGTATTGTGGGCGGCAGCCCCACCGTAGGTGCCGGTCTTGCAGCTCTTGGCAGCTTCAATCAGACCCTTTCGCAGGCTTCGGCACGGGGCGCAAGCCCTCAGCAGGCGGTAGCCCTGGCAACGGTGAATGCCGGTATCGAAGCGGCCACAGAAAAAATCCCTCTGGATGAACTGTTCGACATTGCCAAGGGCGGCGCAAAGCCTGCCGGTCAGGCGATTTTGAATGTTCTGAAGCAGATGGGTATTGAAGCCACCACGGAAGAACTGTCCCTGCTGGGCACCACCCTGGCAGAGGCGGCTATTCTGCGGGAGAAGTCCGGACACAAGCAGCAGATCGCCGACATGATCGCCAACGGAATGTCCTACCAGGAAGCCAAGGAACAGGCCAACAAGGCATGGCTGGAGGAAGCAAAGCAGACGGCGCTTGTTTCCGGCGTTGCCGGTATCTTCGGCGGTGCTGGTGCGGAGCTGGGCTCTGCCCGATTTGTCGGGCAGGATCCTGTTCAGATGACGGCCATGGAACTTGCCGGGAATCAGCAGCCTCAGACGGCACCGGCTGCAGAAGAAGTGCAGCCCGCTTCCTTCCTGGAAGCTTCGGCGCAGCAGCTTGCCGAGCAGGCGCCCAAGGCAGCACCCGTAGAGCTTACACCGGAACAGCAGATGCTTGAGCAGGCAGCTGCGCAGACAGTGTCGCCTCATGCAGATGTGGACAATGGGTCTGTATTTGATTTGCCTGAAACGACAAACGAAGCAGGATCTAGCCTAGCGGGGGAGTCACCGGAAACCAGCTCTCTTGCCACGCCCATCAATCCTGCTTCTACTGATAGGGTACCTCAGATCACAGAGGAAGTCAATGGGAATATTGACGAAACCAGTGCGCAGGATGTGGACATTCAGGAGCAGTCTGCGGAGGGTGGACAGGTTAAGGGAACCGGTGCGGCGGAGCAGCATGAGGGAACAGTTGGAGCGAAGGAATCTCAGTTCCGGCACGAAGTCAAACAGTCAAAAATCTACGGCAACACTTATAAGAACACCCCTTATGATGACATCCGTGATATTGGCAGGTCTGCGCTGAAAGACGACCCTAATGTTCAGATGTACGATGTGATCACTGAGGCTGAAAGCATACACGAAGCGGATCTCCGTACAGAAACGGGACGGGATCGCTTGGCGGAATATCATGCCCTCATGAAAAAGGATGGCTGGACAGGTGCAGACAACGATACTGCGATGAAGCTTCTGACGACTTTCCGCAAAGAAGGCAAGGCGGATCGGGTTATTGAGCTGCGCCGGAAACAGCGTGAAATGGGTACGCAGGCAGGCCAGATGGCGCAGTCCTTTGCTAAATATAGCCGGGAAGATGCTACGGTTGCTGTCCTGGATGCAATTGACGATCTGGATGACCTCACCATTGATCAGGTGGACAAGACGTTCTGGAAGCCAAAGCAGAGCGTTAAGGGACCGGAAGCGGAGAAGAGAGACTTCCAGAAGTGGAAGGACGGGCTCAGTGAATCGCTTCTCGAGGTGGCAAACGACATCGAGAATGTCAAGGACGGCGATAAGGCATCCATGCAGGATCTGATCCGTCAGATCGCGAATCTCAGACACACAACAGCGTGGGCAGGATACAGCACAAAGCTGACAGCAAGAACCGAAAAGGGCCTTCAAAAGATGGACTTCGAGACGCTGAAGGCTGTTGCAAAAACACAGATTGCCATGATCCCCAACGATTTCCGTAAACGTTCCAAGGGAGAAATGGCAAAGGCTGCGCGTGTTCACAATATGTTGTTTACTCTGACGACAAAGTTTAAAAACGATGCTGGCAACATTACCACAGGTTTAATGGATGCGGTTTCTGACAGCTTTGCAGGACGGGCTATGGACACTGTGCTTTCTAAGTATACCGGACAGAGAACAGTTGCAAACGATCTGAAATATGCCCGGGAATACAGCAAGGCGGCAAATGATGCCGCTGATGTGGCTGCTGCTTTTGTTTCACTGGATATTCCGATGGATACCGATACAAAGTACAGCATTGGAAGAACCAGAACATTCTCCTCGAACACAAATAATCCTTTCATGAGATTTATGTCGGCCTATGAAAAGCACCTCAAGTATGCTCTGGAAGTATCTGATAAATTCTATGAGGGTGGTTCTTCTCACGTTGTCAGCAAGAGTCTTGAGGGGTTGGGACAGAAATCCGGTTTAACCGCAGACCAGATTCAGAGTCTCGGCGACAAGGTTGGTCAGCGTAGAACCTTTAAGGATCCCGGAGCAAAAGTTGAGAACCAAAAGACTGGCAAACTGGCAGAAGGTGGCCGTGCTCTTGCACGTGCAAATACCGGAATCCAGAAAGCGCTTAATAATATCGGAACCAGCGACTTCGGCCTGGGCGATCTGGTGCAGCCTTTCGCGGCTGTTTCCGGCGAAGTAAAACAGGTAGGTATTGACTACACCGGCGGAGGATTGATTTCCGGCATTACGGAGATGCGCAACATCATCAAGGATGTAAAGAACGGCAAGCAGATCGACCCCTACCGGCAGCGTACAGCAGCAACCAACTTTGGCCGTGGTTTATCCGGTACTGTAGGAATCGCGCTCTTTACAGGACTTGCAGCAGTTGGTGCAATTAAGGTACATGATGCTGCTGAATATGACGAAAAGGCTATGGAACAGGCGCAGGGGCTCAGCGGCGCTCAGCTGAACCTTGACGCTGCGATTCGGTATCTCAGCGGAAAGACCGGCGAATGGGAATCCGGCGATCAGTTGATCACAGTCGATTTTCTGGAACCCCTCAATACACTGATGCATATCGGATATCTGATCAGCGAAGGCGATGACATTCCGGAGGCTGTTGTTCAGGGCAATTTTGAGTCTCTTCTGGATATGCCGATGATGCAGACTGTTTCGGATCTGGCGGATCTGGCGCAGAGTTTTACCGAGGTATCCGAAGGAAATATGGACAGTGTGTATGATGCAGCTGGTCAGCTGGTGGGTAATATGGCTGGCGGAATCATTCCTAACTGGGTCAGAAAAACTGCCCAGGTTGTTGATCCTTATTACAGAGATACTTACGATACTGACCCATTCAAGAAGGCCGGCAAAGAACTACTTGCGGCAATTCCAGGCGCAAGCAAGCTGCTTCCGGAAAAATATGATGCTCTGGGCAATGTCCAGAAACGTTATGATGAAACAGACGAAGACAGCACTGCAGCCCATGTGCTTGATACACTGATTACCCCTTGGGATACCCAACAGTATCAGACTGATGAGATCTATCAGGAAATCAAACGGCTGAATGAGGTTTCCGGAGAAAATGTTACTCCGCCATCCGCTTCTCGTCGCTTGACTTATACAGATACAACAGGTGAAAAGCACGAAAAAGTTCGGCTGACGGAGGAGCAGTATCAGACTCTGGCAAAGACTCAGGGACAGACCGCAAAACGGATCGTCGAGTCCATGATCAGCTCCAAAGACTATGCCGCCATGACCGACGAGCAGAAAGCGAAAGCCATCCAGCAGGCCTACCAGTACGCCAGAAAGACCGGAGAGATCGCCGCCATCGGTGAGGATCATACCGGCTATGGTGAGGTGTGGATGGAGGAAGTAAGCAAGGGAAAGGAAGCAGAATTTATTCTGCGCAAGGTCGCTGGAAACGACCTTTCAAATGCAATGGATTCTCTTCAGAACGCCTGGAAAAAGGGCTATGATGCTTCAAGCAGGAGCGAAAAGCTGGAATGGGCTTATAATGCTTTTGCAGATCTAGGCGATAATGCGCAGAAGGAAGCTGCTGGATGGGTTACCGGCGCTGCCGCCAATTACATTGACGCCAGAGATCATGGCATCAGCCACGACGATATTGTTTCTACCTACAAACTGCTGGATGGTATCAAACCGGAATCCGGATATAAAAACCCCAGAACCATCCAGAAGGCAGAAGCGATTGCGAACACCACCAACCTTGCTGAAAATGAAAAGGCAATCCTGATCAAACAGCAGGTTTCTGACAGCCAGGATAAAAACATCGATGAGCTGAAGGAACTGGGATACGGTGTTGCGGACTACGTGAAACTTTACCGGGATCATGAAGAGTACACTTCTGGAACCGGCAAAAAGAAACGCACAGCCCAAAAGTGGGCGAACGAGTACGGTATCAGTCTGCAGGCAGCATACAAGCTTTACGAAGTGTTCTCATAAAAAAAGCCGCCCGAAATGGGCGGCTTTTATATATCTATTTACTATCAAAAATGCTTGTCTGATGAAATCTGGGAGCGTAGCAATCACACCGAATCACATAATCGTCGTCGGCGTGGATCGTCTTCTTACCGTCCAGAACCGCGGTACAATAGTTGCCTTCCCGGTGGTGTTCGGGATCGCTGATGTACTGGATCTGACTGCATTTGGAGCAATCGCATTCATACCTCCATTTGTTTGCCATAGTCCGGCCTCCTATCAATACCAGGTGGAGCCGCCGTAAAGAGTGTCGAGAATGGCGGCGATGATGGATGTGACAAAGAAGATGTGTAAAACCATTTCCTGCACCCCTCAATCCATCTGGTAATACATACCGGCGGAGTATCCTTTTCCTGTGAGGCAATCCCGCATTGCTTCCGCTGCTACGGTGTTCGGGTCACCCTGTGCGGCTATTCTCAGAGGGAAAACAAAGGACTTGGATCCCCAAAGATTCCAGACAAAGCAGCCAACACCGGCAGCTCTGGCGGCCTGCTCGACCTTGCTCTGATTCCATCCCTTCAGATACAGAGTGCAGGAATCAAAGTTGCAAGTTCCGCTATCTTCCAGAATGGTGGCGATAACTTCCGCCTTTCGTGCAGCTTCTGCCAGATCCTTGGACAACTGCAGGTATTTACCGGAGAGCGGAGCCACATGATACTGCTTCTTGAGCCACTTGTGGTCATCCAGTGCGCTTTCTTCGCTCCACGCACGCATGACCTTGTATTCAGTACCGAAGTCGGGAGAGGCCAGCATGGTTTCGTATTCTCCGGGATGGATTTCAGAAGTGCTTAGAATTGCGGCGGAGCCATTTGCCAGGGTGATGTTGGTTGTCTTAATGGTTTTCATAAAAAATCCTCCTTGATTTTGTAGGTCAAGGAGGCTATAATGTAAATGCTCCTTGACTATGGTGATGCGTGGTTGAGAGAGTATAAGAGGAAAAGAGACTGCAATCTCTTTTCTCTGGCTCCGGTGGTGCTGCAACACTGCCGGAGTTTTTTATTTCTGCTTCTCGCTCTGCAAAGCGATCCGCAAAAGGCGCTTGATTTCGGTCTGCTTCTGTTTGCCCTGCAAGGCTTCCAGAATGTCGGAGTCCGTGTTGTGATTTAGCTTCAGTGATACTTGGGTAACATTTTCCTTTTCCCAGCGGGATTTACTGGGGTGGTCTGCCATTGACTTTCAGCTCCTTAAATGCTATAGTTGTTTTACAAAGTGGGTGCCGGTGAGCTGGACCGGACACCCCTTTGTCCCTACCTTAGAGCCTTACTTGTCAAGTAGGGCTCTTACCTTTTCCCGTGCCTCTTCGAGAGTCTGGCAACGGTCGAGGATTTCCAGAATCTTTCGCGTCTGGTTTTCCTCTGCGATTTCCTTAAGCAGTTCGCCCAGGTTCATCTCGTCTTCCATAGCGTTTCCTTTCTGCCCAGTCGCTTACTCGCCTCGGTGTGTTCCTTGGCTGTGTCTATACTATAGCATGGGTAATACCCATATGTCAAGACTCTTTTTCGATATTTTTTCAATTTTATTTTTTCGCCCATTTTCCCGCCTTTTTATTTTTGAAAGATAGGTATTTTATTTGCAGTCCTTCATCTGGTTTAAATGCCAGGGTGGAGGACTTTTTCTATTTATTCATGCTGTATGGTACATAGGTGGAGTGAATACGCAGAAATAGATGCAAATAATAGGTACAAGTGGAGAATAATATGCATTTACCTCTTGCATTTGGTGGAATGGTATGGTATTCTATTTGCAGATAAAAGTTGCTTATTCGGGGGTGATTCGGTGGCAGGCAACGAAAAATCCGGTGCGGGAATTGCTTTCAGAGTCAGCGAAGAAAAATTAGCAAGGAAAATTGAAGAATTCCGGAGGGATTACGGCGACGGGTCCAAAGGGATGGTTACCTGGGAAGCGTTCTGTTCTTTCCTGGGGTATTCCGTGGATCAGGTCAGGGAATGTTATCTCAGGGGAAGGACGGGGAAGAATGCATATAATGGCCGGGCAGATCTTCTCGAGGTCTTCTATACCGAAGTGACGGCGCTGATGTTCGCCACCTGCGGTAAACACCAGAGCCTGGCAAAAGAACGATCGAAAGTTAATCACCTGATGCCGGATGCAGAGACCGGCGGTGCATCGGAGATCCGGATCATGTTCGGTGCTGCCGGTGACAATCGATGGATGGAAGCAATGAAATAATCGCAGCTTGAATGTCATTCAAGAGGGAAGTATTGCGGGACAACAGGTTTCCGGATTCCATTGGTAGTGCATTGGTAATAGACACAAAGACCAGGGCAGGGCAGGCCGGGGCCATTAAGGACCGGCGCAGGATTTTTTTGTGATGATCCATCATGGGGCACCGCTTGAGAGGGGCACCCCCCAGGGGAGGCGGAAAAACGGGCGCACCCCTTGGTATGTATAGATATATATATCACACATCCACCCTGTCACCCCAGCTCCCCAGCCATCCAATCCTGAAATCTCTCATTTCCATCCGATGAACCACAACCCCGCAAACCATCCCAAATTCACATTTTGGTGTGAATAGGATATCTAAGATATTCAAATATCTTAGATACTACGTAAATCTATAAGTTAGTAATATATATTATTATATATAATTTAATATATATATTAAATTATACCTTTAGTAGCTCACACACAAGAAATTGGTGGGGTAGGGGGGTACCGGAAAAGAGGCCGACCCCTTCTGAATGACCCGCCCCGAAAAAATAAAAAACAGGAGAATTTTTCCATATACCGGCATGGCGCGGTCAGTAGCGCACCGTCTGATAAGACGGAGGTCAATGGTGCAAATCCATTTGCTGGTACCACGGGCTTTATCTTGGGATGCCTGGTTTTCATTGTAAATCATGCTGGACGACAGGCTGCTGGAACAGCGAGGCGGCTCCTTACGTCAAGGGTGTGTTAAAGTCCACTCTGGCCTGCCGTCAAACAAATGTCATCATGGTGTAGCCGGAAGCACATCTGCCTTCCAAGCAGACAGGACGGGTTCAAATCCCGTTGGTGACTCCAGCAGAGGAGTAGTGCACCTCTGCAATATCCTTTCTGGCTTACCCGGCGGTCACCGGGTAAGCTCATACGGGTGGTTAGCTCAGTTGGATAGAGTAGGTGCCTACGAAGCACCAGGTCATAGGTTCGAGTCCTGTACCACCCTCCAAATTCCAAAGCTGACAGAGCGCAGGGTTAAATATCGGGATGAAAAAGGCCCGTCCCCGTCAGCAGGGCCCAACCCCAAGGGAAGAGGGGCGGCGCACTATAGCTCTTGGCCAGAGCTGCAGGATCTCAAGTTGGAGTCCTGGGTGCGCGACGAGCGGCTTGCCGGTGCCGCCAAAACCGGCTCATACGGAAGATTCGCCAAACTGGTATGGCAGCGGTCTAGAAAACCGACATGGAGGTCAGCGATGGTCTCTTGGGGGTTCGAGTCCTCCATCTTCCGCCACTGAAGGGAATTGCGCTGTGAAGTATTAGGGCGCAACATTGTGCTTGACGGAGGGTTAGAGCACACGACACGGAACAGTAAGCATAATTGGTACTGCGGTGGATTGCTAATCCATTCCACGCTGCATAGAGTGGTGTCGGTTCAAGTCCGGCTTGTTCCGCCAATCGCAAAATGAGCGCGGGTTCAATTCCCGTCTGCCTCTGGTCCTGAGTTTAATTATATGCAACTTGGGAAACAGGCTGTGGGGACCTTCACAGTTGCCGGGGGCGGTAGTAAGAGGTCAAACGGTTTTGCGCACATATAACTGCACAGGAGGGCAGATGTTAAAGGCAAATGAAAAAGGCTTTCTCCTCTGTCCGAAGTGCGGGAAGAAAACCAACGTCAAGGTATTGCCGGAAACGGTGATGCTCAACTACGTGCTTTACTGCAAGCACTGCAAAACAGAAACGATCATCAATCATAATGCAGCCAGTGCCGAGTGCCAGAGCTAACGTCTCATTTCGAGATGTTATGTTCTGGCACTTTTTATTTTCCCCGAAGGAGGCACCATGGCAGAGAAGAAACCGGAAAGCAAAATCATCCTTGCCGATCTGGGCGCTCCTAACTCAGAACCCCAGTGGAATTTCTTCCTGTCCACGGTGAAATACACCTGCTACGGCGGCGCCCGTGGTGGTGGCAAGAGCTGGGCCATCATCCGTAAAGCGGTACTCCTGGCATTTTACTATGCCGAGATCCAGATTCTTGTGGTTCGCCGTGAGTATGACCAGCTGGAAAACCCAATCATCCAGCCCATGCTGAAGATGCTTCCTGTCGGTACCTACACCTACAACAAGACAGACCATCTTCTGACCTTTGTCAACGGCAGCAAGATCAAATTCTCCAATATGCCGGACTACGGAGCTACCGTCGAAGGTAAGTTCCAGGGTAACTCATGGGACATCCTGTTTATCGACGAAGCGACTCAGTTCCTGGAATCTGAGTTCCGCGGCCTGGCTGCGATCATCCGTGGCGACAACGGACTGCCGAAGAGAATCTACCTGAGCTGTAACCCCGGCGGTGTCGGCCACTTCTGGGTAAAGCGTCTGTTCGTTGACCGGGATTTTCGAGGCTCTGAGAAGCCGGAGGAATACGTCTTCATTCCTGCCACGGTGGATGACAACAAGAACATCAACCAGGACTACAAGGATCAGCTGGATTTGCTGCCGGAGGACATCCGCCGCGCCCACCGTTTCGGTGACTGGAATGCACTGTCCGGTGTTTACTTCGGAGAGTTCACCGACGGCCTGCACACCTGCAAGCCGTTCCCGATCCCGAAGCACTGGAAGCTTTACCGGGCAATGGACTACGGTTTGGATATGCACTTCTGTATCTGGATCGCTGTTGATGAGACGGGACGGTGTTATGTCTACCGGATGTTCGCACAGCCCAACATGGTCGTCTCCGATGCTGCCAGAGCGCAGCTGGAGCTTACCCGAACCGATGAGGATATCGGCTACACCATTGCGCCCCCCGACCTTTGGGCAAGAAACAGGGAAACCGGTAAATCTCAGGCGAACATCTTCGCTGAAAACGGCATTGCGCTGCTGAAAGCGGATAACAACCGTAAGCAGGGCTGGTATGCCCTGAAAGAACTTCTGAAGATCCGCCCGGACGGCAAGCCCGGTCTGATCATCTTTGACACGTGTGGAAAGCTGATCGACTGCTTGAAATGCCTCCAGCACGATAAAACCGACCCTAACGATGTCGCCAAGAATCCCCACGAAATCACCCACGGCCCTGATGCCCTGCGCTATTTCGCCCAGACCTATGTTCTTCCTGCAGAACGGGAGGTTCAGACGGTGGAGGAAGAGGATGACGAAGACAGCATCGTTGACTATTTCACAGAGATGTGCGGAACCGGCGTCAGCCGGAGCTACATCCATTCCTAAGTATTTTTGCAGCCTACCATAGCTGCTTTTATATGGCCTACCAGAGCCGAAACGAAAGGAGCAAACACCATGGACGAGATGAACGATGTAGGTTTTGAGGATTTTGAGGCCGCTTTATTTGCTGACGACTACCAGACCGACAGTGACAGCGACGCCGAGGAAACGGAACCCACACATGATGCCGCAGAGGACACCCCCGAAGAAACTGACGAAGGGGAGCCCACCGAGCCCACGGGCGACGAAAATTCCGAAGATGAGAATACCGACGATTCCGAGGAAAACGCCACAGGCGCAAAGGAGGAGGCTGCTGACGGCAACCAGAACACCGAGACTCCCAAGACCTTTACCATCAAGGTCAACAAGGAGGAGAAGACCGTCACTCTGGAAGAGATGACTGCGCTTGCACAGAAGGGCGCTGATTATGACAGAGTGAAGGAACAGTACCGGCAGGGACAGCAGATGATTCAGGATCTGAATGCAAAGATTGACGGCATGGCCAGCCATCAGGAAGCGCTCGACATTCTGAATCTGCTGGCAGAGAAAACCGGTTCTACCATCGATGCTCTGGCAAAGACTCTCTACCGCAACTTCCGCAAGAGCGGCGGTGCATCTGAGGAAACCGCTGATCTGGAGCTTGAAAACGCCAGACTGAGGAAATCTCAGAACACTGCATCCTCCCAGGCTGCACAGCAGCAGGAACAGCAGCAGATTGATGCTGCTGAAGCCCGAGCACAGCGCGACATTGAGGAATTCGAGCGTGAATATCCCGATGTAAAGCTGAACGAAGAGCTTGTGGACAAGCTCACCCCCGACATCAATAACGGCATGAGTCTGACCGCTGCATACCGGAAACTGGAGCGATCCCAGGAAATGGAACGCATCGCAGATCTGGAGCGTCAGCTGGCCGCTGAAAAACAGAATAACAAGAACAAGCGCAATACCCCCGGCAGTCAGAAGGATTCCGGAGGCCGTCGCAAGGCGGATGACGCTACTATTTTTGAAAAGGCACTGTTTGGTTAAGTGCCGGAAAGGATGACACATTATGTCTGAAACTATCCATTTTTCTGAGAAGTTCCGTACCTCCCTGGCAAAGTATTTTGCCTACAAGAGCGTGACTGAGCACGCTTTTAACCACAATATCGACGCTGAGTTCAGCGGCAACGATATCGTACATATCTACGAGATCGCTACCACCGATCTGAACAACTATGACAAGACCGTGGATCCCTCCACCGGCTCCCGCTTTGGTAAGGTCATCGAGGTCGGCGACCATCGTTACACCTTCAAGCTGACCCAGGACATCTCCCTGGACCGCAGCGTTGACCGCGGCAACAACGATGCCCAGTTCAACATCAAGAAGGTCGGCGCCATCATGAAGGCTTATACCGATAAGCGCATCCGTCCCAAGAAGGACGCCTACCGTCTGAAGAAGTGGGCTGATGAGGCCGGTATCCACATGGAGCTGGATGCTGCACCCACCACCGAGACCATCATCGAGGACATCATCGACCTGCACAATCTGATGGTTGACGAGGATGTTCCCGAGGGCGAAGGCACCCTGTACATCAGCCGTACCTACCTGAAGGCTCTGAAGCTGGCCAAGGAGTGGGTCGGTCTGGACTCTCTGGGCGGCAAGACTCTGCCCAAGGGCTGCCCCGGTATGTTCGACGGCCTGGTTGTCCAGCCTGTTTCCTCCCGTAAGTTCCCTGCCAACTGCTACTTCGCTATCTATGTCAAGGACTCCATCATTGCTCCCGAGAAGATCAACACCTTCCGCGGCATCAAGGATTCCGAGAACATGGACGGCGACCGCGTGCAGTACCGTTGCAAGTTCGATGCCTTCGTTATGCCCAACCAGTGCTATGGCGCTGCTGTTGCCTGTGCTAAGGGTACCGTTGCTGCAACTCCCACCGTTGCAATCTCCGGCGGCAAGGCTACTGTAACCGGCGCTGATGGTGCGGTTGTTTACTACACCCTGGACGGCAGCGATCCCCGCTATCTGTCCGCTGACGCCAAGGTTTACAGCGCTGCTGTTGACGTCAAGGCCGGCGACATCTTCCGCTGCTGCGCCAAGGCAGACGGCAAGTTTGCCTCTGCCGCTACCTACAACGAGGTAGTCTAACTTACCTGAAAATGAGGGGAGGGAAACCTCCCCTTTTTCTGAAAGGAGATCTGCATGGAAGTGATTTCTTTGATCCTCAGTGGCCTTGCGCTTCTGGTCTCTGCGGTTAATCTGATCCTCTTTATCTGGAGGGAGAAGCGCGAAAAAAGACGTCACGAATCTCTGCTGGAGTATATCGACAAGGGCGATGACCTGAGTATCGGCGCCGCCAAGAAGCACACCAGGGAATCCCTGAAAGAGCAGATGGACTGCTTCGACGAGATGTTTGATACTTTCGATGAGCGCGTCATGAAGAAAGTGGATGATGGCCTTACCGATTACAGAATCACTCTTTCGGACCAAAACCAGTCTGTTGAAAAACGTCTTTCTGATCTGGAGAAGGGTATTTGCCCGGACTATGACGCAGCTCTGGCTGCGAAAGAATCCGTTGACAGATTCAGCGAGGGCATTATGAACATCCTGTGTTATGGTAACCCCGCTGTGCCCAAGGAGAAGAAGGAGAAAACCGAGGAGGATAAGGGCTAATGGCAAAGAAATTCCCGATTCCGACCTGTGAGCAGATCAAGGAGCGGTACGATAAAGCTCATGCTTTCAATGAACAAATCAAACTCTATGATACCGTAAGTACCAACGAAAACTTTTTCATTGGCAATCAGTGGGAAGGTGTCCAGGCAAATGGCCTGCCGACTCCCACTTACAATATGTTCAAGCGTGTCATCAATTTCCAGGTCTCCACCATCACATCCGACAGCCTGACCATCCGCGGCCTTGCCATGCCTTCCACTTCTCCTTACACCATGAAGGAGCTGGAGCGAATCGCAGAGATCGTCAGCCATCAGATGTCTGCCATCATCAAGCGGAACAAGATCGTCGCCAAGAACAGAGAATTCCTGCGCAATGCAGCTGTCACCGGAGACGGCTGTATGCATTTCTATTTCGACCCCACTATTGAGAACGGCCAGGCCGTCAAGGGTGAGATCGTAGCTGAGGTCATTGATAACCTCCGCGTGCTGTTCGGTAATCCCAACAGCCGGGATGTACAGACTCAGCCCTACATTATTCTGGTTCGCCGGGAACTGGTGGACGAAGTCCGATGGAAAGCTGAACAGTACAAGGAAGCCGGTCTGTGTAAGCTGGAAGACATCGACAGCATCACTCCGGATTCCGAGAAATTCCAGAACAAGTATGATCAGTACACCGATGATAAGGTCACTGTGCTGACGTACTATTTCCGCAACCGGGACACCGGCACAATCTGGTGCATCGAAGCAACCGAAAAGGGTATCATCCGGGATGCTTATGACACCGAGTACACCATGTATCCGCTGATCTGGATCAACTGGGATTATATCCGTGACTGCTACCATGGTCAGGCCATGGTCACCGGCCTGATTCCCAACCAGAAGTTTATCAACAAGATGTTCGCACTGGTGATGATCTCCATGATGACCACATCGTTCCCGAAGATCATCTATGACAAGAACAAAATCCGCCGCTGGGATGGCGGTGTCGGTACCGCTGTTGGTGTGACCGGCAATGTTAATGACGCTGCAACCGTCCTGGAAGGCGCTTCTGTCAGCCCGCAGATCGCGCAGTTTATCGAACTGGCCTTTGATAAGACCCATTCTCTGTTGGGTGCTTCCGACGTTGCCATGGGTGACAGCCGCCCGGACAATACCTCTGCGATCATCGCTCTGCAGCGTGCAGCCAACACCCCCATGGAAATGATCAAGCAGGATGACCACGAAAAGCTGGAGGAAATGGGACGTATCTGCCTGGATATCATGTCCGTCAAATACGGCACCAGAAATGTGGAAGTTTCCATGGATATGGATGCTCCTGGCAGCCAGCCCTTCGGCATGAATCTGGAGCCTCAGAGCTTTACTGAGCCTTTCGATTTCTCTGTTCTGAAGGAAGTTCAGCTGGCCATTGAGATGGAAGTTGGCGCATCCTCTTACTGGTCTGAAATGGCATCTATGCAGACTCTGGACAATCTGCTGATGAACAACCTCATCACTCCTGAACAGTACATCGAGCGCCTGCCCAACGGCTACGTTTCCAAGAAGGAAGAACTGCTGGCGGATTTCCGCGCAGCTGCGTTGACTCCGCCCCAGGCTCCGGCCACAGGGTCTAATATGAGCATGGAGACAACATCGGAAGATATTCCGGTTCAGGGTGGCAGTGGAAACGCATCTTTGCAAAGAGCGCTGAACGAGGAAGGAGCATAATGTATGGCAATTCCTAAATTCTTAGATGATCTGAATATCATCTCCAAATTGGGAGATTATCCCCGCTCCGACGACGGTCTTTCTACCATGCAGTTCAAGGCTAAGTTCGATGAAGGCGTGCTGAAAATGCAGAAATATCTTAATGATGTTCTGATCCCTTATATGAACCAGCTGGTGGATGTCCAGGCACTTTTGAACGGCATCCTGGATTCTACCCTCAGCCTGGCAGATAAAGCTGCCAACGCCAAGGCAACCGGCGCAGCGCTGGACAGGAAGCTGGATAAAACCGGTGGCAATGTCACCGGCAACATCGATATGGGCGGAAAGAGAGTCGTCAATCTGGGTAACCCGGTAAGCGACGGGGATGTTGTCTGCAAGAAGTATCTTGAGGACTACGCATCCACGAAGGAAGTGCCTCTGACTCTGCTGGCTTCCGGATGGTCTTCTGCGGCACCTTATACCCAGACGGTTCAGGTAACCGGCCTGACGGATCAGCTGAGATGTGAAGTGTTTCCCAACTGGCCTGATAATGCCGAGACGGAAAAAGATCTGCAGGAAGAGGCTGCAAAAATCAGCTCCTGCCGCAGATCCGGAACACAGGTGACCTTCCGCTGCCTGGATGAGCGTCCCGCCGCTGACATTCCCATCATTGTGGAGGTGCATGTATGAGCAAGGCAGTACCTATGCATGGTTTTGGCAGCGGCGGTGCGCTGTTGAACTTTAACGTTGTTGGCGGCACCACCGCACCAGAATACCCCAGAGAAAACATGATCTGGGTTAACACTCCAAATAAAATTACCCGCTGGCTTTTCTCTGCAGATGAACCCCAAAATCTCACAGAAGGCATGGTCTGGTTTAAAACCGGCGTTACAGGCTCTGTTGGGTTCAACGCATTGAAAAACAATGAGATCCAGATTTACCCTCTTTTTGTAAAGCAGTACGCGAGCGATGCTTTGGCGGAGCGAACTGGAAAAATCTATCAGAACAATGCATGGAGAGATTTTTCTTTGTGTCTTTACGATTCCGGAGATGAATTTGTTGATATTACAGGTGGATGGGCGGCTTACGCCTATAAATCTTCTGGTTTTTCCGACTACGCTTCGCGTTCACCCGGAGTAACAAAGAACGATTCCTCCATTACATTATCTCAGGTCAAGCACCAATGGGAAAATGACAGAAATGTTCGAAGAAGCGGAGCGCTGTTCTGCGAAAACGCAATTGATTTAACCGGCCGCAGTGTGCTCAAGATTAACATTGAACAGTGTGATACAGAAAATGTTGGTCGGCTGGGTATTACGAGCGTTAAAAAAGATGGCTTTACGCCCATTGGCGAGGTTTCTATCACTGGTGTAGGAGAGTTTCTTCTGGATATTCCTGAAAATACAGGGGCGGTTTACGTTTATATCGCAATGAACGGCGTCTCTTCAGAAGCATCTCTGTCATTTAACGCGGTCAGAGCTCAGTGAGGTGAAATTATGAAGACTATCTATATCGGACCGGATTTCAAGTGCCACGCTGCGAATGATGGCACAATGACAGCGGTTGAGACAGATTTTTTCGACGGTAAGTGCAATGCCTACATCGAAGGATATAGGCTTGTTCCTGCAGGGGAAAGTTGGGTGCGCAAAGACGGAGTTGTCTTTCGTGGTGAAATGATAACTCCCTTGATGCCTCATTCTGAACTGGCCGCTGCCCAGGCACAGTACGAGAAGGATCTCCTGGATCGTGCTGATCTGGAAGCTGCCTACAACTATCTTTTGACCGGAGGTACCGCATGATCAATTATATGGATGAAGCACGTCGGCTCCGTCCGTTCATCGAAAAAGCTGTCCAGAACTTGTCTGAATCGGACTCTCTGGAAGCTGTTTCGTTATATCCTCATTGGGCATTTGACGTCAACTATAAGAAAGGGACAAAAGTCCAGTATAATGGTGTGCTTTACTCTGTCCTACTTGATCACACCAGTCAGGTAGATTGGATGCCGGATAATTCTCCGAGCCTGTTTGCGAAGGTGCTGATCCCTGATGAGACTGTGATCCCTGAATGGGAGCAGCCGGGCAGCACCAACCCTTATATGGCAGGCGATAAGGTGACCCATGGCGGCAAGACTTGGGCCAGCACTGTTGACAACAATGTATGGGAGCCCGGCGTTTACGGCTGGTCGGAGGTAGAATGATGGCAACAAAGAAAATGATGCAGGGTGATTCTTACAGCATCCCCTTTGTTCTTACCATGAACGATACTACTGGAATCACACCTGATATGATTGCCGAGCTGGAGCTCTGCATCGGAAACGATGACGGAGCTGCACTCCGCAAGACACTTTCTGCCAATTCGGTGTGGTACGATGATGTGTCAAGAAAGTGGTTTTTCCGGCCTTCCCAACAGGAGACGTTGGATTTGGAACCCGGCAGCTATGATGCGGTTGTGAGAATGAAGTTCAGTGATGACGTCAATGCCGATGTGATCGGTGTCAAGATCGGAAGAATCGAAATCACCGACACCCAAAGCGAGGAGGTAATCTGATGGCCAATATTACAGGTTCCTTCATGGACGATTCCAATCCCATGAGTGGAAATGTGGAGAGTGTTCCTCACATCGGAATCCAGGGTCCCCGTGGCCCGCAGGGTCCCAAAGGTGGCCATTATGTTCCGAACGTCAAACAGACCAGCGAAAATGAACTTCAGTTTGAGTTCTCGCCCAGTTCTCCTGATATGCCCTATGTGGAGCCGGTGACGGTAACGCTTCCGGAAACATCGGTTTCTGGTGGGAATGTGGAAAACGGTGAGGACGGTTTTTCTCTCATTGCCAAGGTGGAGCAGACAGCCACCGGAGCGGTTATCTCTATCACCGATAAGGACGGAACTACCACCGCAACCATCACCAACGGTAAAGACGGTAAGGATGGTGTCGATGGTCAGCCGGGTAAGGATGGTGCAGACGGTGTGCCCGGTGAAAAGGGCGATAAAGGTGATAAAGGCGACCCCGGCGAACCCGGACAGAAGGGTGAGCAGGGCATCCAAGGCATCCCCGGAGAAAAAGGTGACAAGGGTGATAAAGGCGACACTGGTGCGCCCGGTGCTGACGGTGCGAAAGGCGATAAGGGTGACAAGGGTGATACTGGTGCAACAGGCGCACAGGGCGAACCCGGCAAGGATGGTGCCGACGGTAAGGATGGCACATCTGCTACCCATAGCTGGAACGGCACTGTTCTGACAATCACCTCTGCAAGCGGTACTTCCTCTGCTGACCTCAAGGGTGCAAAGGGAGATAAAGGCGACAAAGGCGATACGGGAGCGCAGGGCATCCAAGGCATTCAGGGTGAACCCGGAGCGAAAGGTGACACTGGCGCAACTGGTGCGGCTGGTAAGGACGGCAAAACCCCGGTCAAGGGTACTGACTACTTTACCGAAGCAGACATAAATGAAATCGTTAATGCCGTTTACGCAAAGGTCGCAGACGGAAATGGGGTGGCTTACTGATGGCGAATAAACTGTATGAAGAGTCCGACATTCAGGATATTGCCCTTGCAATCCGTGAACAGAATGGAACATCCACAAAATACAATGTTTCCCAAATGGGAGCAGCCGTTCGTGCAATCCGAACTGGTGCAGCAACTTCTGAACACACATGGAATCAGATTCCTACAGTCGTAAAGAATTTTCTGGATAATGTGACCTATAATCCTAGTGATTATTCTACGTCACAGATTACCAATTATGCCCCGGCAACGGCAAATGTGAATAACAAATATCCCATCGGCATCACCGTTGAAACAGATAGTGGCGTTCTTGACCGTGACGGTTATGAGATGCCTGTGGCAAGTGGAAACACTACACTTTATAACGATATTCCTAACCAGTTCACGGAGTTTGTGAACCGAAACGGTGGTGCTGTGTCGAGAGTTGGTACACTGAAACCCACAGGCTTTTTAAGACAGATTAAATGCGCTACTTCCAACGTCCGAGATTTGGGCGGTTGGGCTTGTGACGGCGGTACGGTAAAATACGGCAAGCTGTTCCGGGGTGGCGAGTTTAACGAAGCAGACCTTGATATCTTCTTGAATCAGTTAGGTATTCGCCACGAGCTGAATCTGCGTGGAACATCTGAAGCCGCCGAAGCCCCCGCAATCCTGAGAAATTATGTTCGTTACACCTGCCCTGAATTGTTTGTATGGTATACCATCCAGAACAGGGACGAAGCATGGCGTGATATTATTCGGTGCATCTTTGATTGTGCCGCACACAATGACCCGGTGTTCTTCCATTGTTCTGCCGGTGCAGACAGAACAGGAACGGTGGCTTGCATCATTGAAGCAATCCTTGGCATGAGCCAGAGCGATATTGACAAGGACTATGAGTTGACCAACTTTCACACTGGCGTTGCGACGGATAGCAATGCACGGCGTAGAAATGAGGGTGAATGGAAAGGTCTTATTAACCAAATCAACGCACTGACCAAGGGAACTACCTTCCGGGATAAAGTGGTTAATTGGGTGGCAAAGCTGGGCTTTACGGTAGCAGAAATCAATGCTTTCCGAAAAGCAATGATTGATGGCAACCCGGCTGATGTAACGTTGGTTGCGGAAACGTTCGCCGTTACCAATACGTTATCCAACGCCACAACATCCAATGCCGCAACCACTGTCACAGAAGGTCAGACCTATACCGCAACCATTACGGCGGCAAATGGCTATACCCTTGAGGGTGCAACTGTATCTGTCAAAATGGGTGGCGTGGATATCACGGCAACAGCCTATGCGAACGGCGTTGTAAACATCGCAAATGTCAGTGGTAACATCGTTATCACGGTTGATGCAGTTAAGATGACAGCGGTGTATACCAATCTGTTTGACCCGTCCAAAGCCAGCATCAACAACCGAATGGGTTCTAGTGGTACAAACTCTACACTTAATGGCTATTTTGTGTCCGACTACATTGATGTGTCTGGAAAGCTCAAGGGCGATGGTTCTGATAGATTCTACATCAAGAACCCGGCAAATACCGCTCCTACTCCTTACGGAATTGTGGGTGATGCGTCCAACCAGAAAATCGTATATTTCAACAGTTCCAAAACAAAGATTGGTGCGGCTATTCTCGGAAATAGTGATACTACAAACTTCACCAAGGTCAATTATTCCGATGGTGTCGGTTCTTTTGTAGGCTGTAAGGTTAGCGGTTCGGTCAACACATCGTTGGCGAATGCCGCATATGTTCGTATTGCCTTGTGTGCAAATAATACTCTTTCTGGTGGTACGGCAATTACAGCAGATGCCATTGCGGATGTTGTCATTACGCTGAACGAACCTATTTATTAAATAAAAGCACCATCCTTCGGGGTGGTGCAATGAGTCAACATTCTGAAGAGAATCTGAACCACGCCCCGGCTTCGTCCGGGGCAGATCAAAGGAGGAATCGCTATGATCTCTTTATGGCATCTTGCCTGGATCGTGCCTTTGGCGGCCAGCGCCGGTGCTTTTGTCCTGGTACTTTTCGCTGTAGGTGACACGGATCCGGACTGGTACGATGAGGATCAGCTGCGACTGCGTGACACTGTGTAAGGAGAGATCCATGACAAATAAACAGAAACAATGTCTTCTGACCTACTTGGGATATGACACCGGAGGCGTGGACGGCATCTGGGGCAACAAATCCCGGCAGGCGGTGGAATGCGCCCAGGAAGATCTGGGCATCCCTGCAGACGGAGTCTGGGGGCCTCAGACGGAAACGGCTGTCCTGGAGGCAGTGTATACCTATGATGTGGATGCTCCGGTTCAGCAGGAGCCGGAGATGGGCGATCCAGAGCTGGCTGCGCGGTTCAAAGGTATCCGGTACTGGAGTCCGGAGGAGTTCCGCTGCCAGTGTTATGGTAAATACTGCAATGGCTTCCCGGCTCTGCCCAATCGGACGCTCCTGGAACTTGTGGACGATCTCCGCCATAAGGCCGGTGCTCCCGGCCATCGCTCCAGCGGCCTGCGGTGTCAGATCCACAACGATCTTCAGCCGGGAAGCGTGCCCGACAGTCGGCACCGGACAGGCAAAGCCTTTGACTTCATGCTGGAGAACAAGACCGGCCAGCAGCTTCTGGCAATGGCTCAGGCAGATCCGCGCTGTCGGTATGCGTACATTATTGGAAACGGCCCCTACGTCCACGTGGACGTCAATTAACACTTAGGAGGAAAAAGAAAATGAATGAATCCGTTTTGGCCGCTAAGGCGGCAATCACCGCATTTTTTGCGGCAGTAGGTATGCTGATCGGGTGGAAGGGTATCATGATCCTGGCATGGGTCGTGCTGATGGCACTGGACTATTTGACCGGCACCTGGGCAGCCATGATGGCAGGGGAGTGGTGCAGCAAGAAAGCTCGAGAAGGAGCCTGGCACAAGCTCGGCGCCATCGTAGTGATCGTTGTCTCAATCATTGCAGATGGCATTATGCTGGTTATCTGCGGCAATCTTCCCATGCTGCATATTGCATGGCCTGGCGTCATCCTTCCTCTTATGCTTGCATGGTATATTCTGACAGAACTGGGCAGCATCCTGGAAAACGCAATTAAGATGGGCGCAAATCCTCCTGCATGGCTCAGCGGCGTCCTTGCTGCAGGACTGAAAGCTGTTGAAAATGCTGGTGACAACGCTCTGGATCTGAAGAATGAATAAGGAAAGCCCCTCTCCGGAGGGGCTTTTCTAGGTATGCTCCTATTACAAATGTATTACCAATGGACGGCGAAAAAGCATTGCAAATACTGCACTGTAGTTTGAATGGGGTTCAAGAGGCCTCGAGTTCGAATCTCGACACTCGGACCAAAAATTCCGACTTTTTACTGTAAAAGGTAAGAAGTCGGAATTTTTTTGTTTATTAAATTTAGCGGTCATCTTGAGAAAGATTCGCCTATTACAAATCTACTACAAATGCCTATTACAAATGCTTTTAGATGGCGTTGGTGATGCGGCGCAGACCTTCGATATCCACATCTTGATAGTGCCGGAGCATTTCGGTGCTGGTGTGGCCGATCAGTGCCAGCTTGTCCTTGTCCGGTGCCTGAACACCTTTCATTAGGGTCGAGAAGGTGTGGCGGCAGCTGTGTGGCGTGTACTTGCGGCGCTTGACTCCGTTTATCTCTGTGATGGGATTGTCGATTCCACAGGCATCCAGAGCCTTGTAGAAGTGCTGACGATAGACTTCGATGGTCATGCGGCTGCCGCTGCTGTCGCAGAAGACGGGACCGGCGATCTTCTTTCCGGTGAGCCGGTCGATGGTGCTCTGGATCTTTGGAGAGACGGTGACGGTGCGGTTCTTACCGGCTTCGGTTTTAGCGCCGCCCACGAAGGCTTTTTTCGCCCGGTCATAATCGGTGACATCCAGATCCAGAAGTTCGGAGGGGCGGAAACCCAGGTAACATTCTGCCACAATGTAATCCGCATAAGGAACCTTGCCGACATTGAGGGCGAGAACGTCCAGCGCTTCCTTGGGAAGACCGTCCTTGCCGATACCGGCTTCGCCGTTGACCACAAGGTACTGTCCCATATTCAGCATGGCCATGTTTCGGGGAATGGCAAATTTATAAAGCAGACCGCACAGCGCCTTCATGTTCTCCAGGGTGCGCTTGCCTGCGGTACAGTCATCCATGCATTCCTGCAGATCGTCCACGGTGATGTCACAGACTGGCTCATACCAGACAGGACGGAAGTGGTTCATGGCTGCCCGGTAGCAGTCCATGGTGGACTTGCTCTTCTTGTGGGTGGGCTCCCAGGCATCGTAGAGCTGACGGAAGGTAACGGTCTTTCTCTTTTCTTCCTTGGTCTGCTGGGTAAGGTTCGGGAGGTATAGCAGCGCTTCCTTCTTGGTTTTGAAGCCGGACTTGGAAACGGTGATCCGGTGGGACTTGCCCTGTTCGTCGATTTTGCGGCCTAAGACTTTGATTGCGATCCATGTTCCATTGGGGAGCTTGTAGACGCTGCCTGTGCCGTTGCCCCGGCTTTTGGGCTTGCGACTGATATCCTGCTTTGCGCCGCAGGAGGGGCAGAACTTGGCATCGTCAGGCAGCTCAGCCCGACATTTTCTGCATTTCAACATTTTGCACCTTGTCTTTCCGGGGCAAGTATGCTATCCTAAAAGGGTAGACTGCCCCTATCGTAGTGGGTTTGGGTTCGCTCTACACGCCCTGTCAGTGCGCCAACACTGACAGGGTATTTTTATTTCTTCGCATCAGCGCGCCAACACTGATAACGAATCATTTTGCTTGCTTTCGCTGAGCTCTTTGCTCAATTGTTTTCTGGATAATATTGTTGATAATCCGGTCAGAAATCTTGGGATAGACTACTTTCATGAAAACAAGAAGTGCGATCAAGAAAATAATCATAAGAATACCGATCAAAATATCCGCAAGTGTTTTACATGTAAACATCAATATAATGCAGAGGATAAGAAACAAAAAAGAAAAAGTGGTCAGCCAAAAACCAATAGAGGCAAGTGTATGAGATACTACAGATGCCCGTGGGAAGCCTTCGTATTCTTTGTAGGTGTATGTGTATTTAATGCTCACTATGATTCCTCCTCATCGATAGATTGGTTATAAAAGAATATTTTTTAATAATCCGCTTCGGCTATGCCGGGGCGGTTTTTTTATAGATTACGGCAGAGGCCGACTGCACGGCCTTCAATTCGGATGTCTTCCGTTTCATTTTTTCTGCGGATAATGGAATCGTAATTGGGATTGATGGGGCGAAGCTCAATATAGTCCGAATGGAGGAATACTCGTTTTAAGGTTGCTTCATCACCGATTCGAACGGCTGCGATTTCACCGTTATCGACGGTGGGCTGAGCCCGAATAGCTACGATGTCGCCGTTTTCAATCTTGGGAGCCATGCTGTCACCAACACACATAAGGGTGAAGTCGGCGCGCCAGGAAGAAAGGACTTCATCATAGTTTTCGATATTCTCTTCTGCAATGATGGGGTCGCCGCAAGCAATTCGTCCAATTCGGGGTTTGCGCTCTGTTTCTGGAAAAGGAACGATGTTTTTTATGCCACCTAAATCCAAAGACACAGGCATATCATCGACCTGCTCGAAAAGTTCATTCAAAGTCATGGCCATTCCATCTGCCAATTTCTTTAACTGAGGAATGGTGGGTGTGACAGGTTTACCAGTTTTGGGATTGATACCCTTTTCCAGTATAGAAATGTATCCGTTAGAAAGGCCACACTGGTTAGCGAATTGGCGCTGTGATAAATCGTGAGTATCACGATAGTTCTTAATCAGATCACGGAGCTTCATAAAATTTACCTCCCGCAAGTGTTAAATACATTTTACAGTAGAGAAAGAAAAAAGTCAATGCCTATTGTAAAATAAATTAAACAAAATTTGTTAAATAGGGTTGACAAATAAGGTCGATTGCTGTAGTATAAGTGTGTAATCGATTTAACACCCATCCTTCAGGTGAGAGAAAGGAGTGATGAAATGGGTTATAAAATCAAGGAAATAAGAGAAGCCCTGCACATGACGCAAGAGGAACTGTCTGAGAAGAGCGGAGTTAGCCGCGTTACTATCTCAGCAATGGAAAACGGGGTTGATCGCAACACAACATCGAAGACCCTGTTGAGTCTTGCTCGTGCGCTCGGCGTAACAATCGACCAAATTTTTTATGCCGAAAGTGTTTAACCGAGTAAACACTTGATAAAAAAGGAGGCAACCACGTGGAGCAAAAAGCAAAAACCGCTCCCCAGGAGCGGGGAGCGGCAGGTGTTAAATGCTGGAGTGGTGATTCTGGTCCGGAGGGCTGTGCCACACAGGGTCATGAAATCAAAACAGATTTCGAATCCGGCGAAGCCCTGGACGGAATTCTTCGGGAGACAGAAGAATCCATGCGTCGAGGGATGCTTGAAGGGATGATTCCTGAATCTGGCACATCAGAGGGACTGCTTTCCAAATCTCCGGATGGTCAGTAAAAATTGGAAGCAGATGATTTGCAACGTGATCATTCTTACTCCGGTCGTAGCAGTTAGATTCAAGATGGCGTATGACGGTGGGATCTTTGAGGTCAAATACTTCGGCTTTGGACGCGTCATCATTGGCGTATTGGATGAAAGAGAGGTAGTAGGGAGCACCATCGGAAGTTTTAAGATCCACACCATGCCTGTGCCAAAAGTATCCAATCTGCTTCAGAAAGTACAGAGATGCAGTCTGGCAGATAGACTCCTCAAACCACCGCAGAGATGATGGAACATCACCTGGGATTGCATAGTGGCAAAGCTCATGAGCGAATTGATAAGCACACTGTGCCCAGCGGGATGGTTTTGTATGAAGAACAATTACTTGTAAAGATCGGTAACATACCGGGTTTGGCGCATTGAAATCGCAGAAGATGGTTAATGGAACAGTACCCAATTCTGGGATACACCGCTTCATGAGAAGGGAAATACAGTCCAACACATAGGCGAAGTATTGAAGAGAATTGGCAGTTTCACCGACTGGAATCTGTAAGCGAAATGATGGGACATATTTCAGCTGGATGCTGTCATGAGTTTGATTAAAGACCTGCATGGCTAATCATCTCCTTTTCTGAATTGTAACACCTTGCTAAATGAATAGCAATTAGAATGTTTGCGCGCCAATTGCTGAGAGGGTAGTGAAAAAGAACAGCCCGGCTAATGCCGGGCTGTGGAGATGGAAATGTAGGACGATGCGATAACAAAGATTAATAGTCATACGGGAAAATTGCTGCTGTATAAAATATGGCCTCAACTGCATTCTCGTACTCTGACTTTGTGTAGCCGCCATGCGTGGAATCGTACTCGTATTCATCGACAATGGTAAATGCTTCAGAGGGAGTAAGACCGTATTCACCATAAACTTGCATTTCCAGATCTCTGATGGATCTACCGTCGATAAGAAGATCCTCGTAATCTTCTTCTTGCTGTTCGTTTATGCCTCTGTAGTAGCCGTCATCGAAGCCATCGTCGTACCCTTCGTTGTAGGCTTGATTCCTTGCTTCCTCGATATCGCCCTCTGTATAACCACAGCCGGTGAGAAGCATGAAAGAGAGCAGCAGAACGAGAATAATGTGGATACATTTTGATGTTCTATTTTCCATAAAATCACCCTATTCCATCATACATCAACCATCGACCATTTTCAAGGAGGCTTATTTTGAGACTGAAAGAAAAACTGATCCGCAAGCTTAACAACAGTGTCCAGAGCAGCAGCGCGAGCAGGGAAACCAAACTCTTTACCGAGAACACAGTTCTGGTAATGGACATTTCAAAGAAACTGGTCGAGCTGATTCATGACGGCGATGCCAGTTATGAACAGCATAAGCAGATGAATGAAAAACTGCACCACATCATGGAGGAATTGCAGAAATGACCGATACTGATAATCTAGACATTTTCCGTCACAACAACCGTGTTTACGGTATTAGAATTTGTATTAACTCGAAGAAATTCCGTAAATTGTGCCAGGAAAGAAGATGGTTCGAAGGCTTGTTCAGCCACACATATGAAGAAGTCCTCCAGATGGCGGATGCCTGCCGTTCTTTCAACGATTTGATGATTCTAGCAAATCATATCGAATTTTCTTCTCGCGACCGACACACATCAAATATCGCAGATTGGATTTTAAGCGATTGCTGCCATTTCGCGGTTTACGAAATGGAGCCACTTCCTAAGAATCGGCAATGCAAACTGAAAATTTGCCAGTACTTTTCCCGATTCAAGCGAAAATAAACCCTTCGCCGTCCAGAAGGGCGGCAACATGGCTCTGTAGCGCAGCGGTTAGAGCGACCCTTTTATACGGGGGGGTCGACGGTTCGAATCCGTCCAGAGCTACCACCGGGTCTGGCATAGCCCGGAATCCTCCTCTCTTTTATGGCAGCCGGAAAGACGGCAGATGGCTGGATAGTTCCAGTATCCAGCCATCACATACGGAGACATAGCCAAGCGGCGCAAGGCAAGGGACTTTGACTCCCTGATGCGGAGGTTCGAATCCTCCTGTCTCTGCCACCATTCCCCGGCGCGGTGCCATCCCGCCCGCCGGTGAGAAATTCCTATTTCCATAAGAATGCCTCCCTTTTCAAACTTTCTCAGACCCGGACGCCGGATGGGGCGTCTGGGAAAATAAAGAAAGGAGTTCATCATGAAAAACTATACGCTTCCAGAGCTGGCACAGAAGACAGACCGTGAATTCTTCACCGCTGATGAGATCTGCAATGTGCTGGGCATACATCCTCAGACAATACGTGACACTGCCAGACAGCGGCCTGAGCTGCTGGGCTTCCCGGTTATCCTGACCGGCTGTCGTGTGAGAATTCCCAGAATCCCGTTTTTGCGGTTCATGGGTGTCAATATCTAAAACATTACAAAGGAGAATCAGCTATGAGCATTTGTGAAAAGGAATACATGGATGCTGACTATGAAGTGATCAGCATGGTAAAACGGGGTCGCGGCTCCGGCGGAGAACTGCCCGGCAAGGTGATCCGATACATCCCCGAAACCTCCAGAACTGAGGCGATCATCGCTCTGGATCAGCGGATTGCCAAGCTGCAGAAGTATGCGCCCTTCATCATCGGCGGCGCAACGGTGCTGCTGTCCTTCCTGGCGGGGATGTCTCTTTAAGGAGGTTGTCATGAAGGATTACGAAATCTTTTGCGCCTTTATTTCTGTTATGAAGCATATCGGGCAAATCGAGGAGCTGAACCTCAGCAAGGCCGGCAGTATCACCGTCGAGGGGACATTACCAGACGGCAGGGAAGTGCATCTCTTTGTAACTGTGCCGCTGGAGGGGAAGGTATGATCGTTGACTGCTATGAGCCGTATGTTCAGGAAGAACGGCGGCAGAAGGAATTGGACGATCTGGCGGCGATGCTTCCGGTTTGCGTCCTTTGCAATCAGAGACTATACCCCGGCGCACGTGTTCACATTGCCAGATGTCAGGTCATCTGCTCCCACTGTCTGGAAGAGCTGATGGAGAATGAGGATATCGTGGAGCTGGAGTAAAACAGATAGGAGAAAACAGCATGAGTAAATTCAGAGAATGTGAAACCTGCGGGGCGCAGTTGGATCCCGATGAGGTCTGTGATTGCCGACCGGCGGATCAGGAGGAAGCCGGGCAGATCCTGGAGCTGACACAGGCTCCCATTATCTACGAAAAACTGGTATCTGTCGAACAGAACATGACCGCCATTCGCCAGCACGTGTTCGGTCTGCCTCTGAATGAAGATTCTTTGAAAGAGGTCAAGGGCCTGCGGGCGCAGATCCGGAAGCAGTTCGATGAACTGGAAGAACAGCGCAAGGCTGTGAAGAAAGCGGTTATGGAGCCTTATGAGGAGGCTGAGAAAACATACAAAGCCTTCGTCTCTACCCCTTTTAACACCACGGATGGCTTCCTGAAAGCATGGATTGACGGCTATCAGGACAACATCAAAATCCAGTGTGAGAACCGGCTGAAGGAATACTTCGCGGAGCTGTGCCAGAGCTTCAACATCGATTTCCTCCGGTATGAGGATTGCGGTATCCGTGTTGATATGACCATGGCCCGGCAGAAGGAACCCCGGAAAGCCATGGATCAGATCTACCAGTTTGTTGACCGGGTACATACTGACGTTGAAACCATTATGCTTTATGACCCTGATCAGGCAGCGGAGGTATTTACCGCCTACCGGAACCACCGGTTTAACCTGGGTGAAGCACTGGCTTTTGTTGAAAAGCAGAAGCAGGCCAATCAGCAGGCGCAGCAGAAGATTTCCGCCATGAAGCAGACTGCTGCCATTGAAGCAGAGGCGGTGAAAAGGGTGGAGGCCATTGCACCGCCGGTGGTGATGGCTGATGAATCCAAAAATGAAGCTGTAATTTGCTGCACCTTTAAGGCCATCGGCACGAGGACGCAGATTAGAAAAATGAAAGAATTTGCTATCAAGGAGGGCATTCGTTTTGAGTAATCAAGGTATCATGCAGCGGCCCACATTCAGCGCCGCGATTTCTACCCCCGGCTATCAGAAGCTGATCAACAGCACCCTGAAAGATCCCGGAAAAGCACAGCGGTTCATCGCTTCCATCACTTCCGCTGTTGCCATCAATCCTGTTCTGCAGGAATGCGATCCGAAAACCATCCTGTCCGGCGCTCTGCTGGGTGAATCCCTGGGCCTGTCTCCCTCTCCTCAGCTGGGCCAGTATTATCTTGTTCCCTTCAACAACACCAAGAAAGGCTGCAAGGATGCTCAGTTCCAGCTGGGCTACAAGGGCTATGTGCAGCTGGCACTTCGCTCCGGCTATTACAAGCGCCTGAATGTGATCGCCGTCAAGGCCGGTGAGCTGGTGCGGTTCGACCCTCTGACAGAGGAAATCGAACTGAACCTTATCCAGGATGATCAGGAGCGGGAGAAGGCTCCTTCCGTGGGCTATCTGGCAACCTTTGAATACCTGAACGGCTTCACCAAGACACTGTACTGGAGCCGGGAAAAGATGGAGTCCCACGCCCTGCGCTACTCCAAGGGCTACTCCGCCAAGAAGGGCTACACCTTCTGGGAAAAGGATTTTGACGCTATGGCCTTTAAGACCATGCTCCGGCAGCTGATTTCCAAGTGGGGTATCATGTCCATCGACCTGCAAAAGGCGTTTGAGGCCGACGTGGAGGCCGAGGAGAACCCTGATTATCTGCAGGCGGACGATGCTGCCCCTGTTCTGAGTGATCCTGCCGGCGATGTGACCGACGAGGCATTTGAGCAGGTGGATATCAATGACATATAACATCATTGCAACCGGCAGTTCCGGCAATGCTGTTGTCATTGATGACTGCATCCTCATTGACTGCGGCGTTTCTGTCAGGGCGCTGGAAAGTGTTATCAGCAGCATCAAACTGGTGCTGCTGACGCACATTCACAAAGACCATTTCAAGCCCGGCACGGCGGCTGCAATCCATCGCCGCCGTCCGTTGGTTCGGTTCGGCTGTTGTGAATGGATGGTGAAGCCTTTGCTGGATGCCGGAGTCAACAAGCGGAACATTGATGTGTATGACTTTGATATGGGTGTTTGCTATGGCTCGTCGTTTCCGTATGCAATCGAACCGGTGAAGCTTACACACAACGTTCCGAACTGCGGATACCGCATTTTTGGTCCGGATGGAAAGAAACTCTTTTACGCAACGGACACCGGTACTCTGGATGACATCACAGCAAAGGACTATGACCTTTATCTGATCGAGGCCAACCACACGCGGGCGGAGCTGGAAGCCAGAGCGGAAGCGAAGCAGGCTGCAGGAGTATATGCCTACGAAGTGGAGGCCGCTCAAAACCACCTGAGCCAGGAACAGGCCCTGGACTGGATCTATCAAAACATTGGGACCAATGGCAGATATATTTTTCTGCATGGGCACACAGAACGGAAGGAGGCGGCAGATCGTGGAGAACCGGAAGCAGTTCACGATGTACGAGAGCATTTACAAGGCTCTGCAGAAAATACGGAATAAAAAAGACCGGGCAGATGCCTATGACGCGATCTGCGCCTACGCTCTTTACAACCAAGAGCCTGACCTCGGGACTGTCTCTGATGCTGTCGCTATTGCTTTCGAGCTTACCCGTCCAGTTTTGGACTCTGCCAGAAAGAAGGCAGAAAGTGGAAAGCAAGGCGGAAGCAAACCGAAAGCAAAAGGAAAGCAAACCGCAAGGGAGAAAGAGAATGAGGAAGAGAAAGAGGTAGAGAAAGAGAATGAGATAGAGATAGAGAAGGAATCTTTATCTTTATCTGCTGGTGGTGATATCGCCCGCGCGAGAGCAGCGACCGATTATGAGCTTTTGTGCATTGGCCTCCAGCCGGGAGAATACCTCGGCATTACCCTTGAGCTTGTCGAGGAGACTCGACGGGTAACGGAAGCCCTGTATGAAAAATACCTACCCGGACGGCCCCTTGCTCCCTACGACTACAAGAAGGTTTTTCGGTATTGCGGTTCCTCCGAAAGAGCGGTTCTTCTGGACTATGCCTTTGAAAAGGCCGCTGTCGCCGGGAAGCTGGGCGACTGGCGATACATTGACGGCATTATGGACAGATTGTTTGTGCGCGGTGTCGAAACTGAGGCCCAGGCCAGAGAATGGGACGAAAGCCGCCCTGACTTGAATTGGGAGGAGGATATCCAATGAGTCAATTTCGGGAGAGATACGGCATTCCCGCCAACGAAGTGCAGAACCTGTACAACCGGTATAAGAAGAACCATCTGGAAGAGGGATTCGGGGATTTTGACAGCTTCGTGAAATTTGCCAGCGAGTGTGGGTATAAACCATTTCTGCATCTGCGGCGCTACGATGCAAGCCAACCATACAGCCCGGATAATACGTTTTTCTATGACAGAAAAGCGCATCTTGGTTTTGAATCCGGAAGTAAGAAGCTGAAGACATCTGAGATCGTCAGCCCCTATTGCGTGGGCTGCAAGCAGAAATGTCCAGCCAGTGGCGATGGCTGCTATGGATGGCAGCGGTATTTTGCACAGAACTGGAACGAGAATGTCCGCGGTCTGATCAAGGAAATAGCGCCACCGGAGCCGCCGAAACGGGAGTTTTTCCGGTATGAGCATCCGGACCTGATTCGGGAGCGCAGAAAGGAGCAGGCCGATGGAGAATGAACGATACAACCCTTGCAAGGGATGTCCTGACCGGTATCTGGCCTGCAGCGATCACTGTAAGAAGCCGGAAAGACTGGCATGGCTGGAAGAGCAGGAAATCATCCGGCAGAATCGGAAGAAGTATAGTTGCCCGATCTGGAAACATGGGGATCGGGATCCGAGAAAGAGGTAATGCCATGAAAGGTATCGTATTTACCCATGACGAGAAAATGTACGTCAAGGAGTTCGACCGGCCGCTGTACAAGAGTGTCGGAGAAGTGGTGGGCGGTTACATCGAGGTTGTCCATCCCCGTGGTCTGAGGGAGCCGCTGTGCTTCATCTGCAACGAGGAGGGCCTGCTGGAAGGTTTGCCCGTGAATCTGATCGGCAGCCTCTGGTATGGCACCCAGCACCACGGCCACCCCGTTGTGGGCAACATCGTGGTGATGAAGGAAGGATGGACGGATGAAGGCCCCGACATTGTGGGTCTGGAGGAGCAGGAAATCCTGCTGGTCAAGTCCATTGCACACGCGCAGAGCGGCGGCCGGATTGTGGATCTGGATGAACAGGAGGCAGAAAATGAAGAAGCTGAACCTTCCGATTAAGCCGGTCATGACGCGGGCTGACCGGATCCGGGCCATGAGCGATGAGGAACTGGCGCGTTATGTCTACCAAGTTGGCGATGCTCCCTTCTGCCAGAATCTGGAAGAATGCAAAACCATGCTGGACTCAGACATCGAGATTCCGGATGAGAAGTGCATCGCCTGCGCATTAAGATGGCTGCGGGAGGTAGAAGCATGAGAGATGCTGATAAGGTTAATCTGATCGAGCATATCACCGTGGATGCTCTGGAATATTGCGAGGGTGAAAGCGCTGACTTCTACCGGGGTATCATCAACGCCATCGCTTCCATCTGTGATTACAAGGAGAAACAGCATGATGAAAAGCAAAGAGAGTGAGGCATCGGGTGTGCTTTCTGTGGAGGGCTACAAAGCCTTCCGAGGCACCATGCGGATCACCCCGAAGGCAGCAGTACCGTCCTTTGACTTGACCGGCGATTGGCTGTACAAGCCCGAGACCGGTTGCTGGTACGGCAAGGGAAGCTCTTTTGCGGAAGAAATATGTACGATTTTGGAGGTAAAATATAGTGCGTAAACAGAAGATGATTCGTGGCAGACCCAGCGGCTTTCTCAGCATCCGATGCGAGAAGTGCGGTAATCTGAAGGGTTTTTTCAGCCGGGATACACTGCAGTACAGCCGCTGCAAGGAATGCGATCACAAGACCTTCCTGAATAACCTTGCTCCTGCGATCCTGAAGTGCAAGTGCGGAAACCGGACGGTGGTGAGTACCAACATGACCGACCATATCATTACCGTTACCTGCCCCTTCTGCCGGGCTCCCGTGGATCTGGAGCTGGATCGTGCCGGTGTCAGATATTTGACCATGGAGGAAGATTATGAGTGATTTCGATTACATCAGGGAGAAACTTCCTTACGAGGAATTGCTTTGCCAGCTTGCGGAGGAAGGCGCAGAACTGAGCCATGCAGCACTGAAACTGCGTCGCGTTCTGGATGGAACGAATCCCACTCCCGTTACCTACGAGGAGGCTACGGCGAATCTGTTTGAGGAGATTGCTGATATCCTCAATATTTTAACAGCATTGCAGCTTGTAGAAAAACACCACGCTGTTCAGTATGCTCAGATCAGTATGCAGAAGTCCTGTCGCTGGTGTGAACGCCTGAAGGAAAAGTACGGTGAATAAAAGAAAAGGAGCGACGGCAAATGTCAAACAGGCAGCAGCGCAGAGCTGCGGCAAAGCACAAGGGCAAGCGCCCCGGCGAAACCTATGCCGATGTGCTGGCCCAAAAGAAGATGATCAAGGAGGCTGTGGAACAGTCTGTCCACGATCACAGCATCGCTATCGAGGCCGATATCAAAACCCAGCGCTTTCTCTGGATGGCGGTGATCGCCCTGAATGAGGCTTTCGGCTTCGGTGGTGAGCGTGCCAGAAAATTCCTGGCAGCCCTGCAGGAAGTGGCCGAAGAAGTTGAGGAGATGGCCGAGAAGAACGGCGGATACTACGCCCGAAAGAAGATGATGGACCGTGCATCCCAAATCACCGGTATTGACATTACTCCTGTGCATGAGGAGGAAATGCGGCAGGCCAGAATGGAGAATGAGGCCAACGGCGTTTTCTTCCCGGCGGAAGATCCTGACAAGTGGTGAGGTATACGATATGGGAAAACCGAGAATCATTGGACGATTTAAGCCCTGGTCAGTGAATTCCAAGGCTGACCGCCGCCGGGTGGTACATTACCAGAGAATGATGAAACGCACAAATAACAGGCGTAAAGAGAAAGAGGTTACTGACCATGGCTAAGAGATGTCCCTGTTGTGGGGAACCAATCACGGTTGGGCAGGAGAAGTGCTTGAACTGCCATGTGTACCTGTGGGAGGTGTAGGGATGGCATATAAAAAGCCGTGGTACGGAAGCTATAAATCTATGATGGATAGGTGCTATCGTGAAAAATCTGCACACTATGACCAGTATGGTGGCAGGGGTATTTCGGTATGTGAAGAATGGCGCAATTTTGAAACCTTTGGAGCATGGGCAGAAACAAGCGGATTCAAAAAGGGTTTGACATTGGAACGCAAGGATGTGAACGGCAACTATTGCCCGGAGAACTGTACATGGGCAACACCAAAACAGCAAGCCAACAATCGCAGAAACACAATTTTTCTGGAATGGAATGGTGAAAGAAAGAGTGTTCACCAATGGGCTGAAGAACTTGGTGTGAGTGCAAGCACCTTAAAGAATCGTCATTACCTTGGATGGAGTGTCGAGGAAATTCTGACTTTATCCGTGAGCAGACGGAAACCGAGAAGGGGGAATGTTTATGTCTCGGCTGATTAATGCCAATGAACTTTTGGCAGAGGTAGCAAAGGCACAGGCTTTAGAACCTGATAAAGCGGTTGCAAAGATTATTCTGCTGATTACGGAGGCTGAGAGCATGGATGCTGCAGAAGTGGTGCATGGGCATAATTTGAAAGATCATAATTCCGCTTTTGAATGTTCCGTCTGCGGATGGGAGGATTGGGACACGCTGACAGCTGATACTTCCGAATACAACTACTGCCCCAACTGCGGCGCAAAGATGGATGGTGATAGGAATGGATGAATACTATGTTATCCGAAATAAAAGCACAGGAATGTATTTCCGTGGCAAGGGTGCAAACCGATGGGGAAAATACCACAACCAAGCATCCGTGTATCGGATGAAGGCACACGCTGAAAACACTTTAGGTTGGCTTTTACGGCGTGGTGAATCAGTCGAAATTGTGCCGATACAGATTGTAGAAAATCCAACCGATATTTCAGAAGTAGTGCGGTGCAAGGATTGCAAGTATGGTTTGTATGCCGGACTAGGAAAGTTTATGTGCGATGTGCATGACTTCGTAGGTAAAGCAAATTTTTATTGCGCCACAGGAGAAAGGAAATCCGATGGATAATAAAACATATTGGGAAGTCCGGCGGGATGGGGTTGCGCTGGCCGGTGGCCCGAAAGAAACCATGCCGGATGCACAGCAGAGAAAGAGTATGCGTGAGGGTGGCTGCAAGATCTACGTGGAAGGTAAGCTCTTCCGGGAGGGAAAATGACGTACTGGAAATTCGACCCGGATATGCTTACGAGGACATACACATTCGTTGTTCAGCCTCGCTATCCAGCAAGAATCCCTCCAAAGAAATGGCCGGATTTGAAGCTGATCGGAAAGGCAATGGCTCGCGGATGGGCTACACCGTGTAGGTACTATCCGATAGCACGGGGACGCGGACGATTTCAATGCAGTTATGTTTTCCCCGGAATTTCCAATGCAGAATACGGATATATTTTGGCGCTTATGAGACAGGAGGAATAATGCTTAATCATATTACAATTATGGGCAGACTGACCAGGGATCCGGAGCTTCGGAGAACTGGCAGTGGAATTGCCGTTGCCAGTTTCACCGTTGCTGTTGAACGGGATTTTGCCCAAGACGGTAAGAAAGAGACGGATTTCATCGACTGTGTCGCATGGCGGCAGACCGGCGAATTTGTCAGTAAGTATTTCGCTAAAGGCCGCATGATCGTTGTTTCCGGTCGGCTGCAGATCCGGAGCTGGACGGACAAGGACGGCAACAAGCGCAAGACAGCGGAAGTGGTGGCGGACAACTGCTACTTCGGAGACAGCAAGAGCAGCTCCGACAACGCAGGACTTACCGGCACCGGAGATCCTTACAGCGGCGGTGCTTACACCGACACCATGGCGGAGATCGAGCGGCAGCGCAACAATAACAGTTACGCAGGTTACGGCGGCTACAGCGCCCCGCAGTATCAGCAGGGTGAATTTGCCATGATCGAGGACGATGACGCGCAACTGCCTTTTTGATTCAAAAAAGTGTAGATTTTCACAGTAAAATCGGTTAGAATGTAACCAACAGAAGAATATTTATCAGTGCCAAGTGCCAGAGGAACCCCAAAAGGGCTTCTCTGGCACTTTTTTAGCAGAAAGGAGGCGGTAGTTATCGAGCTTCTTGCAACGTACATGATCCCCTTAGACCCAAAACCGAAGAAAAACACCCACCGGATTGCAGGCTGCGGAAAGCGCTGCCCCGTGTGCGGCAAGTATGCAAAGCAGTTTGTCCGCAACGCAGACAAAACCACGGAATACGCATTTAAGGCGGCACACTATCTGCACCCCAAGCCGAAAGCACCCATCGACCGGCCTGTGCAGCTGGTGTACAAGCTTTACACCGAGACAAAACACCGGAAGGATGATCTGAACCTTTACGAATCCCTGGATGACATTCTGGTGAAGGAAAAGATCCTGAAGGACGATGACCGCAAGACCATCCGCAGCAGAGATGGCAGCCGGGTACTCTATGACAAAGAGAATCCCAGGGCGGAGATCTATATTTACGATTACAGAGAGGAGGATGACCATGAGCTCCGGAAAGAAAATGTTCACGGTTGATAAGTTCCTTGGCATCAATCAGTCCGCGGACGGCCTGACAGAACTGAAAATGGGCGAAGCATCCGATATGGTCAATTTCCTGATCACGGATGGCATGAACCTGACGGTCCGGCCTGGTGTCCGCAGAGTGGACTTCGCCGAGGACAGAGACCCGGCACCCATCCTTGCCAGCTGGGCAGGTTTTATCAGCGAGAACAGTACCCAGGAGCATCTTTTGGTGGTTGATTTCGCGGATGGCAAAGACCGGATCTGGCTCTACATCAAGGACGAGACCGGCGGCATTACCACCCAGTACCGGCAGGATGGTGCACTTGGCCTGACCAGTGCAGAGAACGCCATGGTGAAGGTATTTGCCTTTGGCGGCAAGCTGTGGGTCATGAGCAGAGGGAATGTGGTGACCTGGCAGGGCGGCGCATTTGCCACGGAGGAACCCTATGTGCCCCTGGTCATCGCCGGTGCATCTCCATCCGGCGGCGGCACCACCATTGAGCCCATCAATATGCTAACAGGAAAGCGCCGTATTGATTACAGTGCCGATGGAACAGCCACAGCTTACGTCCTTCCGGCGGAAGCGCTGGCTGTCGAGAAAATCGTCATTGACAATATTGAGGTCGCTGTGGCCGACGCAGGCGCTTACAACGCAGAAAACCAGACATTCACATTTGCTGCTGCACCCCAAAAGGGTGTGGGTAATGTGGAATTTACATACTCCACCGATGAAGCGGAGGCAGAAAAAGCCCGGCTGACCATTATCGGAATGCCTCTGGTGGAAGCCTACAACGGTTCCACAGATACCCGGCTTTTCGTGGGCGGCAAGGGAAATATCTGCTATTACACCGGCGTTCCTCAGAGCGGCGATGTGACCGCTATGTATTTTCCTGCCATGAATGAGGCGGCTGTGGATATGACCGGCGCCTCCGTCACCGGACTTGTGCGCCATTACAGCAAGCTTCTGGTATTTACCCGTGACGGCACCTACACCTTCAGCTATGAGCCTGTCACCACCGAGGACGGCACC
>JAGBSG010000062.1 GCA_017632035.1 Oscillospiraceae bacterium
CACATAGTCCACGGGCTGGGTCACGATGATCAGCTCCACAGACTTGGGAGTCAGTCTGACGATGTTGGTGGTGACGGTGCTGCCGTTGGCATCGGTGATCTCACAGCGGTACTGCTGGTTGTTGCGGTATGCGGTGTACTCAACGCTCAGGGTTGCAGAGGTGCCGGAGCCGGACTTCTTCCATTCGTTGGAAGCGGCCTCGTAGTAGTACCACTGATAGCTCAGACCCTCGCCCTCGGCAACCACGGTGAATGTGGCAATATCGCCGATCAGACCGACGTAGTCAACGGGCTGAGAGGTGATGGTGATGGTACCGGCGACAGGCTCTTCTGCGCCGCAGCGGGTACAGACGCCGTCCACGAAGTTGTGGCCAGGAGCGGGAATGATGACATCCTCGATCTGGTTTTCGCACTCCATGTCGGCGTATTTGTTGCCGCAGATGGAGCAGCTCCAGTACTCCACATTACCATCGGTGGTGCAGGTTACAGCCACAGCGGGAACATGGGTCAGGGTGTGAGCCAGGGGCTCGGTGCCGATCCAGCCGCAGACGGTACAGGTAGCGCCCTGCGCACAGGTGGCTTCGCCATAGGTGTGAGGCAGAGGATCGCCCTCGGTGACACCGCAGACGGAGCAGGTCTTGGGATCACGGCAGGTTGCGTCGATCCAGGTGTGTGCCAGAGCAGAGCCCTCGGTGGCGGAGCAGTTGGCACAGTGCTTGGGGTTCAGACAGGTGGCTTCGATCCAGGTATGGCCAATTGCGGTGCCCTGGGTAGTACCACAGACGGCACAGGTGCCGGGGGTGGTACAGGTTGCGCCGATCCAGTTGTGAACGCCGCCGGAGATCTTCACCTCGGCCTCGGTCAGGGGTTCGGTGCCGGCCAGGTCAGCAAACATCTTGCCGCAGTTGAAGCAGGCGTAATGCTCGATGTTGCCGTCATTGCCGCAGGAAGCAGCCTTGGCGGGGACAAAGCCGTTGTTGTGGGTGTGACGGGCGGCCTCGTAGGTACAGGTGGTGCAGTACTTGACCTCGTTCTCGCAGCTGACGGAGTCAACATTGAAGGTGTGGTCATGGACGGTGCCCATCTTGGCACCGCAGCCGTAACGGCAGCCGTACCAGTGGCCGGTGGCGTCATAGCTCAGGACGAAGGAAGGCTCGTGGGCCTTCAGAGCCAGAGCGATGTCGGTGTCATAGTCCACATCATCGGTGAAGGTACCGTCCAGAGAATAGGCGCCGCAGAAGTTACAGACATAGTGCTTCAGCCAGCCTGCGGTGGTGCAGTCGGATGCCTTGGCGGCATTGACGCTCACATTCTCGTGGTCGCAGTCGATGATGATGGTGCAGGTTGCGGTGGCAGGGGTCTTGTCCTTGGTGTTGGCCACGGAGGTGACGGTGATGGTAGCGGTGCCGGAGCCGACGATGGTCACCAGACCGTTTTCATCAACAGTTGCCACCTTGTCGTTGGAGGAGGTCCAGATCAGACCGGTCTCGGGATCCACCAGGGTCTTGCCGGTCATGTCAACACCCTCTGCAATATCCACAAATTCCAGAGAAGCATTGAGCTGGAACTGACCGCTCAGGCCGGGATCGGTGATCTGGGTCTGATCCAGGGTCAGGGTATCCACATGGGCCAGACGGTACTGGTAGGTGTTACACCAGCCGCCAACGGTAGCATTGGAGGAAGCTTCAGCACAGTAGCGCTGCTGGAGATTCGTGTTGGTGAATACACTGTCGATATAAGTGTAGTAATCCTTCCAGGTACTCCATGCATGATCCACAGTCTGGGTTTCACCGCAGACACAGTACCAGGTATGGGTTTCACCATCCTCATTCGGCGTGATCTTGTAGGTGTAGTTACACTGGTGTTCCTCGTTGGGATCAACCAGCAGGTACTCAGCAATCACAACCTTGCTATACTCACCATTGAAGTAAGCATACTTGCCGTTGTTGTAAAGGTCGATCGTACAGACATAGAAGCCGGGCTCACCGCTGACAGCATCGGCCAGGTCGGCATCATAGGTCCAGGTTGCGGTTCCATCCGAGGCAACCGTACCGGTCATACACTCGACATTCTCACAAAGGACAGTATAGTCATTGTAGTTGGCAATGTAAGCCTCATAGGATTCGTAGTACTTGATGGTCATCTTGCCGGTCAGCTTGCCGATCGTGGGCTTGACCAGACCGTACTTGGTGCGGTCTGCGGCATAGAGGTCACTTGTGGGGTTCTTATCGAACTTGGCAGTGATCTCAAACACCAGATCGGTGTATGCATCATGGCAACGGTCATCGGTGCCGTAATCATAGGCATCAAAAACAGTAACCGTGGGAGCATCATAGAATCTGGCGGCCACATTGGTAGCATTGGTGGCACTGTAAGTCACATTGAAGAGCGCAGTCTCAGAATTGCCGAACATATCGGTGACCACAGCACGATACTTGTGGGTGCCGGTGGTAGAAATGCTGGGTGCAATGACACTGCGGTATTCCTTGTTGGTGGAAGAAACCATCCTGGTGATGACATCCAGGTCGGAGTCGATCCAGCCACTGCTTGCATCATAGTACTGGAACTTGACCGTGGTGCCGGTACCGGTATACTGGACCCACAGATCCACATTGGTGGCATAGCCGATGTTCACACTCAGGGAGCTCTTGTTTGTGATGGCCAGAGGCGCACAGACCTCGATGGTGATATCGGCCTGGGTAGATACATCGGCATCGCTGTAATGGAAGCTGTAGCCGGTCTTGCCCACCTCAGCGGTGCTGGGATTGATGGTGGTCTGCTCACCCAGGGCGGTCCAGCCCTTGTAAGCAACGCACTTCACATCGCCTGCGCCGCCGTTGATGACGATCTCGATCTCGCAGTCGGAATTCTGCTCCACGCAGATGGTGCTGCCTGCCTCAACGGCTTCGCCGTTGACATAGAGGGTGTAGGCCATTTCCTCGCTGGGGTAGATCGCTCTGTAGCCCAGGTTCCATGCGCCCTCGGTGGAAACAGTGCCGTCGTCGGCCTTGGAGTAGGCGTAGACACCGAAGCGGACGGGAGTCTCATCGGTGAAGGTGTACTTGAAGGTCTCGGAGCTGGAATCCTGCAGCACGGTCAGGTCTTCCAGATCGCCCTCGCCCTCAACCAGCACCCACTTGTACCAGTAATCCACACCGGCAACTTCCGCAGGCTGTGCGGTGGCCGTGAAGGTCACTTCCTCGCCCACGGCGAAGTTCATGGGAGCATAGCTGAAATCGACGGTCTCGGGGGTGGGGATGGTGGCGGTGATGGGGAATGCATCGGTGCGGGTAAAGACGACCTTCTTGCTCAGCATCAGCTTCTGCACCTGCTCAACACGGTAATTGCCCTGAGCGGTAATGATGCCCTTCAGGTCAACCAGGTTGCCGTTATTGGCTTCGTAGAGAACATCGCCGGTGGCACTGTTCACCACTCTGGTGGTTGCGCTGATGTAATAGCCGTGGAGGGTCAGGTTATCGGTCAGGGTCTTGGGCGTGAAGCCGTAGAGCTTGCTCTGACCCAGGACGTAGGTTTCAGTTTCCGCATAGAAGGTATCACCGGCAGAGTTGACGGCGACAACTTCCATTTCAGGCTCCTGAGAATCGGGGATCATCATGGAGGGGTCCACGATCAGGGTAGCATGGGACTTGATGGTCTGCAGATTGTCATACAGGTAGTAGTATCTGGGACAGACGGCCACGACCTTGACCTGCAGGTACTTGCCGGCATACTCGTCGGGGATGTAGACAGTCTCGCTGTTGCCCCAGATGGCGTTGTTGTTGCCCATATCCAGGTTGGTCTTGCCGGGATCCTTCTTCATGCCGTCGACCTTGCCTGCGGTCTCCTGGGTGTACATATGGACCTGATCATAGGTCCACAGCAGACGGTTGGTGGGCAGACCGTTGGGACCGTAGGTGACGCCCTCGGGAACCTCCGCATTGGGGTCAATGGTGTTGGCGGTCAGCTTGCCGTTTACATTCTGATTGGTAGCGGGGTCGATGTCCCAGTACTTGGGATCATGCCACTGCTTGCCGCCCTCGGTGGACTGGGAGACCCAGACATTTTCCGTACCGGCGATCAGCGTGGGCGTGGGATCATCGGGCGTGTCCAGAACGTACCACTGGTAGTAGATATCGAAGACACGGGCGCCTTCCCAGTCAACCAGTGCGGTCTGGCCGTTGACCAGATTGACGGTGTTGTACTCACCGGCCATGATGGCATCGGTAGTGAACTGCAGGGGGGTCCAGTCAGCCATGTAGTTGCTGCTGCCGTTGCTCAGCGTGGTCTTCTTCTGCTCATTGACGCTGCTGCAGCGGAAGAGGATGGAAGTCTGGGCGGTGGCAGTATCAAGCTCGCCCTGGTACTTGACCTCACCGTCATGGCTCTGGGTGCCCATGTAGCCGAAGCCCACGCGCTCCTCCACGGAGAAGACAACGCGGTACATCTCGCCGGACTGGTAGCCGGTCCAGTTGATGTTGTGCTTTTCCTTCATGGCCTTGGCAATGTAGGGTTCCAATTCCTTCAGGGTGATCTTGCACTTAAGGGACTCGTTGCTTGCGCCGTACTTGATCTCGATCAGAGGCTCGTTGTCGGACCAGGTATCGCCCTCGTTGATGTTCTCACGGGTCAGAGGATCGACACGGTAGACCTTGTAGGTGAAGTACTTCATGTTGGTCTTGTAGGACTTGTCCTTAACCTGGGACACAGACAGATTGGTGTAGTTATCCATGAAGTAATCCAGTGTGGAGAAGTAATCCTCATGGGTGATGGAAACACCATCCTCTCTGGAACGGTTGTAGGAGATACGACGGTGAATAACACCGCTGCCGTCGTCCTTATAATAATCGCCGTCCATGTAGACATCGGTGTAGCTCATCTCACCGACAACCTCACCCTTGTGGTTCTTGGGCAGGGTGTAGTACCACACGTCGGACTGAGCCAGCTCCTCGCCGGCAGCCCAGGGATCGGTCAGGTTCAGCTCAGGGACGATGTACACGCCGGCAGTTGCGCCGGAGTTGTCCTCGCCAATGTTATCGTAGACGTACTCAAAATACTTCTCATTGGCACTGTAGGGTGCACGGGTATTCTCCTCGTCGGTGACCCAGCCGCCCTCGGCCATGGTGGAGCCGGAGCCCCAGTAGGTCTTCAGGTAGAAGGAGTTGGTGGAGTTGGTGATCGCATCGTTGGGGTAAGCCTCAATGTAGGTCAGCTCACGCAGCTCCTGGTCACCGACGAACAGCCGGTACTGGGTGATGCCGGTGATGTCGGTGGTGTAGGTATTCTCGGGAGGATCCTGGGAGAAGGTATTCTCACCGTCGGGAGCAGGGCTCACGGCGGTACCGTCATCGTTGGGATTCTCATCGATGGGATCGCCGCCGTCCAGCAGCACCAGCTTGCCGAAGCCGTAGACATCCACGATCTGGATACGACCGTCTCGGATCAGATCCTCGTCGAAGGAAGCAACGCCCAGGTTCACAGCGCCGGGAGTGCCGGTGAATCTGTGGTGCTCCAAGTCGTCGCAGTCGTCATCGTATTTGTCGCAGGTGGGGCAGTATCTGCCTTCGTCCTTATCCGTGCCCTTGGTTCTTGCATCCAGGGTGCACATCATGGAGGGCTCATAGTAGCAACGGAAGGTACCGCCGCGAACCATAATGTTGCTGGTATCCACACGCTCGGGAGCCTCGTCCAGAACCTTCTTCTGAGCGGCGGTCAGACCTGCGTAGGCTGCACGCTCTGCGTCGGTTTCCAGAGCCTCGTACTCCTCACGGGCAGTCTGGGAGATGGTGGCATAAACACTCTGCCACTTTTCCAGTGCAAAGGTGTCGTAGCGAATCTCTTCGATCTGATAGGACTCAGACATGGACAGGGGGACATCCTTGATCACGACAACCTTGCCGTTCTCGTCCAGCTGATACATATCACGGGTCTGGTTCTTGTTCACAGAGTAGAGGTTGAACACATTGGCACCGGCGTAGGCAGAGAAGGTGCCGTCAAAGACATACACCATACCGCCCAGGGTCTTGCCGTAACGGGGATCGTTCTGGGGGACATCCTGCAGCTTGGTGTTGTAGAAAACCTCAATAACTGCGTTGCGAACATTAGGGGTAGAGCCGTGGCCGATGAAGTTACCACCGTAGATAACCATGGTACACTCGTTGCTCACACGGGCAACGGTACCGTGGATGCAGGCGGTGGCACGGGTCTTGTTGTCCTCGGCAAAGAGGTCGTACAAACCCTGACCGACCTTGAATGCCTGGTCCACCATGCCCATGATCTTATCCTTGTCCATGGCTGCGGAGGCGATGCCCTTGTTCAGTTCATCGAGCTTGGTGTTCTTGTCATTCTTGGCGGCCTTCTTGTCATCCTTCTTGTTGTCGGTAGACTTGTCGCCCTTCTTGTTCTCCTCGTCCTTCTTGTTGTTGTCAGTCTGCTTCTGAGCGACGGTCTGATCCTTCTTGCCGCCTGCCTCAGCTGCCTTCTTGGCTTCTGCACTGTCACCGGCAGTGGAGGGGGTATCGTTCTTGTTTTCGGTGGTACCGCCCTTGCCGTCCTTCTTCTTGTTGGCACCGTCCTTATCCTCGGAGCCGTCATCACTGTCTTCGGTATTCTTCTTATCATCAGGATAAAGTGCTTCGATGGTGTCATCCTTCAGAGCCTTTGCGGCGGAAACACCGGAGGCATACTCGAAGATGGCGGTGCCCAGAGTCACGGTTTCACCGATGACTTCCCTCAGGGCCGCCCAGCTGAAGCCGGTCTTGAACTGATCCTTCTGACGGCCAGCCTGATACTCGCCGCCGTAGACGACCAGATTGCCATCGTCCACCAGGAAGATATCCCGGTGGGTGTAGTACCAGAAGTCCCACTTCTGATGGTTGATCATGTAGCCGTTGGCGTAGATACGACCGGTGGTCTGGTTCTTGTTGTAGGAGATCTCGCCGTTGGAGCCGATAACGACCACATTGGCACCGTTGGAATCGATGATGGTCAGAGTTGCACCCTTGCTGATCTTGAACATATAGGTCATGTGATCATCAATATCGTTGGACTGATCATCATCCAGCCAGTTGCCGGTTTCGTTGCGCTTGTCGTACAGCTCGATGGTATGACCGTTCAGGTCGAGGACCTTATCGGTCTCGATCTTGATGGGTGCATAGTCGGATTTGCTGCCGATGGTGGCCTTCAGGTCCTCCATGATGACGATGTACTTATCGTCGGGGTCCTTGGACTCCAGATACTCACGGAGCTTACCGCCGGTGGCCTTGTACTCGCCCTTGTAAATCTGATGCCACTGGAGGCTGTTCTTGGTTTCGGGATCAATGTTATTGTCGCTCCAGTAGTAGTCCATGCTCAGACCTGTGGTAGTGGTACGACCATTCTCGCTGATGTAGGACATGGCGTTGTCAGGAGTGGCAGGGATCTTGTTGCCATCCTTGTCGTATACCAGATTGCCCTCGTCATCCGTCAGATAATCCGGATGCTCGTAGTTCATCTCGATATTGGTCTGGTCGTTGGTGACGCCCTTGGAAGTGGAATTGACCGCAACCACAGAGCCTTCATCCTCGTGCTCAGTTGCATGGACATGGGTTGCGTTGGCGGGGATCATACCCAGCACCATCACAAACACCAAAACAAAACTGAGCAGTCTTGTTGTGAATGAATGTTTCACTTATTCTTCCTCCTTCTCAGGATATTTTTGCCATGCATGGGTATGTGCTACTGCTCCGGAGCATGGCGGACCGGAGGTGGTTATGGATGCTCTTTTGCGAAAGAAGAGCCGATCACAGTATTATCTGTCAGGCACCGCTCCCTTCCTATCAAAATCTGTTGGTGTATCTCTCAGTGTAAAACTGTAAGATCTCTCATTGGGCATCGTCGGGATGCTGATCCAGCACCACCACATTGACGATGACGCAGGAGGGCAGCCACTGTTCCGTCTCCAACTCTTCCTGCCAGCCGGGGATCAGGGACTCACTGGTGACACTGAAGCACCGACCGGCCATTACATTGCCCAGGTAGTCCACATCCCGGTAATAAACCACAACTGCAGGCATCTCTTCATTGGTCATGTTTTTGACAATGACGGTTCCGTTCATGGTTTCGGTCAGCTCCACCTCATCGGTGACCTCCCGGACACCCTCCAGGAAATTCACCTGACCGGAAACGTAGGTCAGATCCGAAGCGGTCACGGCAGTACCATCCAGGTCCATCGGAACCACGGTCCAGCCTACAGGAAGCATCTGAACATGGAAAATGAGATCCTGTTCACCGTTGCTGTAGGTTAGGGTGAGATTTTCGATGGTCTTGTCGGAAATATTGGTCACACCCAAGGCGTACACATCATATCTGCGCTCGAAGTCCTCGGGCTCGCATTCCATATACTGGCTGGTGAAGGGAGATTTGTTTTCCACCAGCAGAATGTCTGCGAATTCCGCAGGGGTCACATTGTTTTCCGTGGCAATAGCTGGGACCTCCTGGGGCTGTGCGATTTGGACCGCAAACTCTCTGGGGGCCGCCGTGCTCTCGGAAGGTCCAGCAGTCTGGATGTCCGTGGGGACATTATTGAGAGTCGCTGATCCGCATCCGGCCAGCATTCCCACGGCAAGCGTCAGCGCCAGAAGCATTTTGATCGATTTTTTCATTTTCTTTCCTCCTATATAGATTACATACAGCATAGCTGTCAGGTGTTACATCTAAACGCTATCAGAAATCACCAGATCTCCTTTAACGCCGAGTCGCTCTGCGCACTCAACACAAAGATCCAGGTCCTCGCAAATCAGGAAACACCGGTTGCAAGCCAGCCTCCTGCAGACAGGACAGAGATTCAGATGTTCCGCAGCTGAGCGAACGGCGGATTGTCTTGCTGTCCTGTACTCCTGGTCATAGAGCGCATCAAACAGGAGCTTTTTCTGTTCCGTTGCAGGTTCTTCTCCTGCCTTGGAGAAGCGGACAGTTCTGTTGCCATATGCCACGGTGCATATACCACAGTGAGTTTGGAACAAAAAGTAATCACTGCTCGACAGATCTTCAAGGGCCAATTCAATCAAGTTCTTCAATCGAGGCCATCTCCTTTGCGTACTGTATATTCTGATTATAGCATTTCAAGACACCACTGTCTACGATTCTAGGGATACTTTACTCAGAAAAAAGGAAAAGTATCCTCGGAACACCTACCGACTGCACAAAAACAAAAGCAAAGGTCTGTGCATATTGCTGATATTGATTATTCTTCTTCCCCTTTTGGATAAGTCAACTCCGGAAGCCGATTACAGTATCAAAAGAACGCAATACAGAATATCAGCTTGTAAGGTGAAGTGATGTCCAGCTTCCGACGGATGTTTCGGAATTGCTTTTCGCCGTCTGGGTGCTGATGCATATCGTGACGGGAAGGTTCCCCGTCTCTTACCCATTGATGAAATAATTTGACTGTCTTTCAATGGACTCCGTAATATTCGGATACATATCTGCTGTCAATCTCAGATATTGCTGGGTTCCCTTCCAATTTTTGTGACCCAGGTATGCCGAAAGCACCGGCAGCATTGTATTGATATCATTTCCCGCAACGACCCATTTCTTCAGACAGTGAACTGCAAATGTGTGACGAAGATCATGCAGCCGGGGGCCACGGCCTGTATGCGGTATACCGGCCTCATACAAAAGCGTGCGAAATATAGCTTCTATTGTTTTGCGTGAATAATGGCTGCCATCCGGTGCAGGGAAGAACCAATCTTCTGCGTATGAATTCTTTCGTATGGTTTTATCCTGCTTGGGGCTACCATATTTCAGATAATCAATGATGGCATAGATGCTTGTACGACCTGGGATCAAAACTGCCTCCATATATCAGGCACCTCGATGATATGAGTAGGCACCCCCATCTCGTGGGCATATCGGATCGTATTCCCTGTACCGCTGGAAGAGTCGTTGAATACCGCAATCAGTCTGGAGGAATGGTCTACGAGCCATTGGTTTCGCTTCTGGTATGCATCCTTGGAATATCGGTCTGACAGCACCCAAACAAAGTCCGCCTGCCTGCGTACCAGATCATAGTGCTTCTTCCAGTCTGCTGGCCACCGCTCTTCCATGCCCTCGAAGGGAATCACACAGACGAGCCTCAGGTCCTTGTTGTACCTTCTGAGCTCAAGGACAATATCCGCCGCCCAGAGGTCCACTCCCCTGCTCATTCCGGTCAGGAATACCTTGTATCCATCAGCAATTGCCTTCTCGATCTCTCTTCGCAGCTCAACAATGATCCTCCCTTCTGATCCAATCACCTTCTCCGGCCGATGACCGGTAAAGGCGCAGCGATACTGTCGTTTCACAGATTCAGGTACATTCTTCAGATCTTTATTCCTGGATTTCTTAAACCACCCCATACAGCCAACCCCGTTTCCTGATGTTCTTCGGTCATTGTAACGCAAATTTTCTCGACAAGCAATCCTGTTTGCGTTGGTTTCTCCTCTTTAGTTGGTGTATTGTCCTTTCCGAAAAATCTATACTATTAGGGAGAAAACACCGCTGACAGGGAGGATTTATTACCATGTATCCATCTATCGGAAAGAAGATCAGAGAATACCGCAAGGAACGGGGCTTGACCCAGGATGAGCTTGCCGAGAAGGTCAATCTGAGTCCCAATCACATGGGTGCGATTGAAAGAGCTGAAAAGAACCTGACTCTGGCTACCCTGATCAATATAGCCAATGCGCTGGATGTGACTGCAGATATGCTGCTGTGCGATGAGATCCAGAACGGGTACAGGATCAAGACTTCCATGCTGACCGAGAAGTTGGAGAAGCTCTCCCCCACTGACCGGAATAAGATCCTGCAGATGGTCGACATCATGCTGGGAGAACAATAAAAATGGCGGCGCAGCCCACGATGGGGTTGCGCCGCCTGACTCTATACGGATTACTTCTGGTCGATACGGTATCGCACCGTATTTCCACAGAGGCTCATGCCGGAGATCTCCATGATGGCCGAGACCACCTGGCGCTCTCCATAGACAAACTGGGGCGTGTACTCGCCGTCCTTGACGAGGTATTGCCAGTCATTGTCCATTCTGCTCCAGACCTTAGCGAAGGTTACCTTGCGGGAGACATCGGGAAAGGTGACCACAAAGACGATGGGCTTCCGCTTAGCCTTATGGTGCCACAGACGCTGCAGAGCGTCAAGCATCGAGATGTCTTCCTTTGTACCAGACTCATTTTTCATAGTCGGGACGCTCCTGATTAAAACGGCAGCTGGGCATCGTCATCCTCCAGCATCGCAAAATCAGATGCCGGTGGGGTGTAAGCACCATAGGGATTAGACGCAGGCGGTGCCCCATAAGCACCGTAGGGGTTCGGTGCAGGTGCTGCTGCGGGGGCACCCTTGGCATTGCTGTCGCTCTTGGAATCAGCGAAATACACATTGTCAGCGACGACCTCTGCCGTACGGCGCTTGTTGCCATCCTTGTCGGTCCAGCTGCGGATCTGCAGCTTGCCGCTCACCACAGCCATGCGACCCTTCTTGAAGTATTTGCCAACGAACTCACCGGTCTGACGCCACGCCACACAGTCGATGAAATCGACTTCCTTCTCATTGCTGTTGCCGGACTTGAAATCCCGGTCGACAGCGACGGTAAAGGAGGCGACGGCAATGCCGCTGCCGGTACGCCGCAGCTCCGGATCCCGGGTAAAGCGGCCCATAATAACGATATGATTAAGCATGATAATTCTCCTCCAATGTGTGGGCAGCCGCAGAGGACTGCCCACTTTTGATTTCTTAAAATAAACTCAGACCGGAGTATTCCTGTCCGCCCGCAGGAGGCTGGTAAGGGCCTGCCTGGCTGGCTTCAGCCGGCCGCCGATTCTGCTGCTGACCAGAATGAGTCTGGGACAGATACCAGGCCGTGAGCCAGGACTCATAATGGGTCCTGGTCATCAGAAGCAGCTCAGAAAGGGCATCGAAGGTCATACTGACCGCAACATGGTTCTCCGGGCGATTGCCAAACTTGGGCACGATCAGGCCTTTAGCATCCTTCTCACCGGGACCGCTGGAGGCCGTAAAGAGGAAATCGGTCTTCTGGGCGGCCATCAGCTTACAGACACGGGAGAGGCTCTTGCCGTCCGGTCTGGCCTTGCCATACTGGCGAAGCTTCTCTGCAGAGGTGCCGCCCAGCCATTCCTGAATGGGTTTGCTGTCGCCAGTCTGCTTCTTCTGCTGCAGGATATAGCGCAGCTCGCCGCAGGACAGCTTCCGACACAGCTCCAGAAGCTCCGGGATAGAGATGTAGATGTGGATGTTATTGGTCTGCCTCTGCCCTGCCGGTTTATTCAGGTCGTAGGTGGCAAAGACGAAATGGGCTCTGCCGTTGCCGAAGGCATCGGAAAGGCTTTCCACGAAGCAGTTCCGGGCATCCTTGCGGATGATCTGGCTCGGATTTTTCTCACCAGACACTTCTCATCACCATCTTCAGTCGGGGGATGTCGTCCAGCAGCTCCAGCATCTCCTTGATATTCTCCTCAAACTGAGGCATGAAGTCCCTGGAGGTATCATACCGCATGTAGGGGATCATCCGCATCACAAGCCAGACCTCCATCATCGTAAAAGGATCCAGCTTCTTCTCCAGCTGGCGGATCTTGCTGCCAAACTGGGCCACCGCCTGGTGCCAGCGGATGAAAGCCTCATCCTCCAGCTTGATGTCAAAGCCGCTGAGCCATTCCCGGACGGTGTGGGTCTCGCTCTCATCACCGCAGGTAATGGGCTGCAGGAGATACTTGACCTCACCGGAGGCAATGCTTCCCTTTTCATAATTACCGGGTTCCACACAGATATACCGGCCCAGAGGATACATACCGCAGACCGCAGGCTTGACCTTATGGACGGAGCACTTTCGGTCCTTCAGCAGGACACAATGACGATCCGTGCCAACGGAAAGGAGCCG
>JAGBSG010000063.1 GCA_017632035.1 Oscillospiraceae bacterium
CCTTAGGCCTCTTGGCGACACCCACCAAATTTGAAGTAAGAGGTAAGAGTGAATAGTGAATAAGCTACTTTTTCACTCTTCACTATTACTTATTACTTGTTGCCGAAGGCAACACTGGCACGCCAGGAGGGAATCGAACCCCCGACCTACTGCTTAGAAGGCAGTTGCTCTATCCAACTGAGCTACTGGCGCATTTCTATGGAGCGGGTGACGGGAATCGGACCCGCGTATCCAGCTTGGAAGGCTGGTGTTCTACCATTGAACTACACCCGCAGGTCCATGTGGCCTGGCTGATTCAGCCAGAAAATTCTAGCACAGAAACACTTGATTGTCAAGGCTGAATCCAAAGAATTTCCGGAAATTTTTTGTAAAGCGTATTTGCGGAAGTTTTCCGACCCTTTGGCATTGGGCAGAACGGCTGCCGATCACGGCTCTCCCAGCCTCTCCAGCTTTTCCAAAACCTGCGTAAAGTATTCCGGCAGAGGTGCCTGCACGATCACGGGACGGCCATCTCTGGGATGGCGGAAGCACAGCAGGCCCGCGTGTAGACACTGGCTGTCCTGCCCCAGCTCCGGCTTTTTACGGCCATAAACCGTATCGCCCAGAATGGGATGCCCGATATGGGCCATATGCACGCGGATCTGGTGGGTACGGCCTGTTTCCAAGGAGCAGCGCACATGGGTATAACCCCGGTAACGGCGCACGACCTCCCAGTGGGTCACGGCGTTTTTGGAATTGCGCTGGGTCACGCACATTTTCTTCCTGTCGGAAGGATGCCTGCCGATGGGGGCATCCACTGTGCCCGAATCCTCCCGGAAGCCGCCGCAGACGATGGCCTCGTAGGTCCGGGCCATGGTATGGTCCTTCAGCTGAGAGGCCAGCACGGTGTGGGCAAGATCGTTCTTTGCTACGGCCAGAAGCCCGGAAGTATCCTTATCGATGCGGTGGACGATGCCCGGGCGCAGCTCGCCGTTAATACCAGAGAGGCTGTCCCCCAGGGCATAGAGCAGCCCATTGACCAGGGTGTCATCCTGATGCCCGGCGGCGGGATGGACCACCAGTCCCTTGGGCTTATTAAGGACCAGGACATCCTCGTCCTCATAAATGATATCCAGCGGCATCTTCGTGGGCGTGATATCCACAGCCTTCGGCTCGGGGACGGTCACGCTGACCGCATCCCCGGCGTTGAGCTTATCGTTTTTCTTGCCGGGCCTGCCGTTGAGCAGCACACAGCCTTCCTCCAGCAGCTTCTGGGCGCCGCTGCGGCTCAGACCTTCCACATTCTCGGCCAGAAAGGCATCCAGCCGCTGGCCGGGGGTGTTGGCGTACAGGATCATTTCTTTTCTTCCTTCCAGAATTGACGGTTAAAGAAAACGAGATGGATCATCAGTAGGATGCAGCCGCAGGTAATAAAGCAGTCTGCCACATTGAACACAGGGAAATCGATAAAATCTACCGCGATCATATCCACCACATATCCAAGGCGCACCCGATCGATCACATTGCCCAGGCCGCCTGCGTAAACCGCCACGATGCACCAGCGCTCCAAAGTGGTAAAGGGCAGCCGCTTGCCGGAAAATTCCCAGATCACTCCCACAGTGAACAGGGCGAATATGGCAACGAACAGCCACTGCATACCCTGCAGGGCAGAGAAGGCCGCGCCGGTGTTCTGCACATAGGTCAGGTGAAACAGGCCGGGAATGGCCTCCAATTGAGAAAACAGCGAAATATTTTCTACAACAAGAAACTTGGTCAGCTGATCAGCGGCAAGGATGCCTGCCCCGGCCAGTACCATCCAAAGATATTGCATAGAAAGTTCCTCCTGTTACAGCATATCGGTATATTATCATTTTTACAGGGGAATGTCAATTGAAGCCCAAAAGCGCAAAAAAACCCGCCCCAGGTATTCCCGGGACGGTGCTCAAAGAGCCTAAGCTGAGGGGGGTTGAACCCCGATAGGTTTTCGCAGGCTGCTTTCCGCCAATACTGCGGAAAATCCCTCGAAAATATAAACGGATATTCCCTTCGCAATTTTACTTGTCTTGCCGAAAAGCCGCTCTGCGAAAACTGCGCAGCACCCCACAGCAAGAAGCTTTGCTTTGGATTTTTGCGCAGATGACGCAGCCTTGCTGACGCAAGGCAAGGAAGATAAGGAAAAATACAAACAAAAGAACTGCTGTGGGGCTGTCAGTGTTCGACTCCCCTCAGCTTAAGCTATCAGAAACCTTGTGGCTTCCTTCCGAAACCGCGCAAATGCGGCATCATCGCAATTTACATGGACCTGCAGCGGATGGCGAAAATCCAGGCTGAACATGCCGATGAAGCTTTTTCCGTTGACGCGGTGGGTATCGCTGCCGACCAGAACCTCAAAGGGCTGTACTGTGGCCATCTCTACAAATGCCTGGATCTCTGAAAATGAACGGATCACGATGCTGAAATGTTTCACCAATTGACCTCCAAAGCTGTACAAACAGAAAGTTTTCGTTTATAATGGAGGCGTCGGTACAAAGATCGGCTCCAAATGTAGCATGATTATAGCAGATTCTTTTTTATTTTGCAATTGACGCATTGGACAATCAATATAAAACTCGACTATAGAATTTGGTGGATTTCACAATGAAATTTGGATTTTATACCTTAGGCTGTAAGGTCAATCAATATGAGACCCAAGCCATGGAGCAGCTTCTGCGGCAGCAGGGCCACGAAGTGGGCAGCTTCACCCAGGCCTGTGACGGCTATATTATCAACACCTGTTCCGTCACCGCTGTGGCGGACCGGAAAAACCGTACGGTGATCCGCCGGTGCCGTCGGGAAAACCCCAACGCCATTCTGGGCGTATGCGGCTGCTATCCCCAGCATGCGGCTGGGGAACTGGAGGCGTTGCAGGTGGATGTGATCGGCGGCAGCGCTGACCGGGAGGCCTTTTTGCAGATGATGATAGAGGCTGTTCAGACCCGGCAGCAGCAGTCCCATGTGGACAAAGCCCTGTCCCGGCGCAGCTTTGAGATACTTCCTGCCGGCGGCCTGGAGGAACGGACCCGGGCGATGTTGAAGGTCCAGGACGGCTGCTGCAATTTCTGCACTTACTGCATCATCCCTTATACCCGGGGGCCCGTGCGCTCCGCACCCTTGGAGATGGCAGTATCCCAGGCCAAGGAGTTAGCCCAAAAGGGGTATCGGGAGATCGTGGTCACGGGCATTGAGATCGCCTCCTGGGGCGTGGACCTGCCGGGCAGGCCCGGCCTTCACACGCTGATCCAAGGGATCTGCCATGCTGTCCCTGAGCTTCGGGTGCGGCTGGGGTCTTTAGAGCCCCGGATCATAACCCCGGAATTTTGCCGGATCCTGCGGGGGCTTCCCAACCTGTGTCCGCAGTTCCATCTTTCCATGCAGTCCGGCTGTGATACGGTGCTTGGGCGGATGAAGCGCAAGTATGATACAGCCCGGTATCTGGAAAGTGTTGCCCTGCTGAAGGAAGCTTTCCCCGGCTGTGCCATCACTACAGATATGATTGTGGCCTTCCCCGGTGAGACCCAAGAGGAATTTGCCCAGAGCCTGGCCTTTATCCGCAAATGCGGTTTTGCGGATATGCACATCTTCCCCTATTCCCGCCGCCCGGGCACGCCCGCGGATAAAATGCCCGGCCAGCACAGCAACGCCGTTAAGGAAGCGCGCAGTCGCTCTGCCATTGCTGTGGCGGAGCAGATGCGCGAGGAATATATCCGTTCTCTGGCAGGCACGGTCCATCCGGTGCTGTTTGAGGAAATGGACGGCCCGTACTGCACCGGCCATGCGCCCAATTATATGAAGGTGTATGTGGCCGGGGAGGACCTGCACAATCAGATCCGGCAGGTAACGCTTCTGGAACCATGGAAGGACGGCATGCTGGGCGTTCTTGCAAATGAAGGCTGAAAATGCTATAATAAACCAAATTTCCCTTTGGAGGGTACTATGAAAACACTGCTCCATATTTGCTGCGCACCCTGCGCCAACCAGTGCATCGATGTGCTCCGCACCGACGGCTTTGAGGTGTCCGGCTTTTGGTACAATCCCAACATCCATCCCTTTACAGAGTACCGGGCCCGGCGCAACTGCCTGCGGGAGTATGCCCAGTCCATAGAGCTGCCGCTGCTTGAGAAAAACGACTATGCCCTGCGGCCCTTTGTTCGGGAGGTGGCGGAGGACATTGCCCACCGCTGCAGTAAGTGCTATGAGCTGCGCCTGTTTGAAACGGCCCGGCAAGCCAAAGAAGGTGGCTTCGACAGCTTCACCTCTTCTTTGTTCATTAGCCCCTATCAAAATCATGAGCTTATGCGGGAAACGGCTGAGCGGGCTGCCGATCAGTACGGTGTGGAATTTCTCTACCGGGATTTCCGGCCCTACTTTCACGCCGGGCAGGACAAAGCCCGCCAGCTGGGCTTCTATATGCAGAAATACTGTGGCTGTATCTTCTCCGAGGAGGAGCGATACCTGAAGGCCAAGAAGATCATTCCCTGATGGAGGATTTGGAATGGAACTAAAATATGCTGTGCCGTGCTTGTTTGGCCTGGAGGGTCTGGCCGGAGATGAGCTGCGGCGTTTGGATATGCAAAATGTACAGGTGGAGGACCGCCGTGTGCTGTTTGAAGGTGACCTTGCAGCCTTGGCAAAGGCCAATATCTGCCTGCGTACCGGCGAACGGGTGATGATCGTTTTGGCTCAGTTTCAGGCCAAGACCTTTGAAGAGCTGTTTCAAGGGGTGCTGCACACCAATCTGGAGGATTTTATCCCCAAGGATGGCCAGTTCCCGGTAAAGGGACACTGTCTGAACAGTCAGCTGATGAGCGTTTCCGACTGTCAGGCGATCATTAAAAAGGCGGCGTCCCGGCGGCTTGGAGAAAAATACGGAATCAGCTGGCTGCCGGAAAACGGCATCAAGTTCCAACTGCACTTTACGATCTTGAATGACCAGGTGACCCTGTCTCTGGATACCTCCGGCCCCGGCCTGCACAAGCGGGGTTACCGTGCCGTGGGAAACGACGCGCCGCTGCATGAGACCCTGGCCGCCGGTATGATCCAGCTGACCCGGTTCCGGGGCAGAGAATATTTCTGGGATCCCTTCTGCGGCAGCGGCACCATTCCCATTGAGGCAGCCCTTATTGCCAAAAACCGCGCACCGGGTCTGAACCGACAGTTTGCGGCGCAGGAGTATCCCTGGATGCCTAAAGAGCTCTGGACCCAGGTCAAGGAAGAAGCAAAGGCACGGGAGTTTTCCGGAAAGTACCGCATCCTTGGCTCAGACAATGACCCGGCCTGTGTGTCTCTGGCCTTTGCCAATGCCCGGAAAGCCGGTGTTTCCGACTGTGTGGATTTTAAGGATGGAGACGCCACAAAGCTGAGCCTGCCCTGTGAAGAAGGCATTCTGGTATGCAACCCGCCCTACGGAGAGCGCATGCTGGAGCAGCACAGCGCACAGCGGCTGTACAGCGCCCTGGGACGGCATTTGAAGTTTGCGGATAAGTGGAAGAAGTATGTGATCACCTCTGAGCCGGAATTTGAACATTATTTCGGCAGACGCGCCGATAAGAAACGCAAGTTTTACAACGGCAAGATCAAGTGTGATTATTACATGTTCACCGCCCAGATGCGAAAGGATAAGGGGAAATGATCCATCTGTTTCTTATCAATCCTGCGGCGGGCAGCCGTGACCGCACGAAACAATACCGCAAGCAGATCCAGCAGGTCTGCGGCGCAAAAGGTCTGAACTATCGCATTGAGGTCTCCGGCGCACGGGGAGAATGCTGCCGCATCGCCCGGGAGGCTGCCCAGACCGGAGAAGAATACCGCATTTACGCCTGCGGCGGCGACGGTACTTTGAATGAGGCGGTTGCCGGCGCGGCGGGATATGACAATGTATCCGTGACCTGCTACAAGGGCGGCAGCGGCAACGACTTTATCAAGATCTTTGGTGATGCGGATGCCTTTGGGGATCTGGAACGGCTGTTAGACTGCAAGGAAACAAAATTCGATCTGATCCGCTGCAATGGCGACATCTGCCTGAACATCTGCTCCGTGGGTCTGGATGCCCGGATCGGCACAGATGTTTCCAACTATAAGCGGCTGCCCCTGCTCAGCGGCTTCCGGGCTTATGCGGTTTCTACGGTGATCAATGTGATCCGGGGCATCAGTGAGCATTATGTGGTGCAGGTGGAAGGGGAAACCATCGATGCAAGGCAGACAATGATCTGCGTCTGTAATGGCAGATACTATGGCGGCGGCTTCAATCCTGTGCCTGCAGCAGACCCCTGTGACGGGTGGCTGGATGTGCTGCTGGTCAAGCATGTATCCCGTCTGCAGGTTCCTGCGGTCATTGGCAAGTATAAGAACGGGCGGTATGCGGAGCTTCCCAAGCTGGTGCGGTATATCCGCACAAAATCCGTGAAGATCCTCTGCGACAAGCCCACAGCCATCAATCTGGATGGCGAGCTGCGTACTGCCACGGAAGTGGATATCGCAGTGGCATCGGAAAAGATCCGTTTCTTCTACCCCAAGGAGCTGACCTATGCCCTCCGGGAGCCGGCGGCCATAGGCTGAAGTATTTTATCAAAGGAGGCAGCGCCATGAACACCTGCGTCATATTCTGCGCCGGCGGCTTTGAAAAGCTGGCGCAGCCTCTGGACAGTACAGATTATATTCTGGCTGCGGACGGCGGGCTTACCCATATAGAAAAGCTGGGCCTGACCCCCAACGGGATCATTGGCGATTTCGATTCCCTGGGTTATGTACCCCAGGGTGCCCAGGTATTTCCTGTGGAAAAGGATGATACGGATTCCATGCTGGCAGTGCGCAAGGGTCTGGAGCTGGGCTACCGCCGCTTTGTCCTGTACGGCGCGTTGGATGGCCCTCGGCTGGACCACACCCTGGCCAATCTCCAGACCCTGTGTTTCCTGGCAGACCACAGCGCCCAAGGCTATTTGGCAGGGCTGCGCCATATGGCGACCTGCATTAAAAACGGCGTGCTGATCTTCCCCGCATCTGCCAAAGGCATCCTGTCTCTGTTCTGCATGGGGCCGGACGCCCGGCAGGTCACCCTGCATGGACTGCAATACAATCTGGAAAACGGCACTTTGACCAGCGGCTTCCCTCTGGGTGTAAGCAATCACTTTACAGGCCGGGAGGCTGCCGTAACGGTTGGAAGCGGCACACTTCTGGCGATTTACGACATAGAAAACGGGTTTCCCACAGGAGGTTGACCATGGCATACAAAAATATCGCCCCTGCTGCCTCCCGCCGGGAGGTGGAGATGCTCTGCCCAGACCCGGAAACCGGCCTGACCGCGGAACAGGCGGCCTACCGCGGCAGCTGTGGCTGGTCTAACCACGCCGACGACGGTGTTCTGCGCAGCGATAAAGAGATCATCCTGCACAACTGCCTGACCTTTTTTAATTTTGTATTTCTGGTACTGGCGGTGGTGCTGGCTGTCAGCGGTTCGTCGGTCAAAAATATGACCTTTCTGGTGATCGTGGTGATCAACACGGTTATTGGCTGCGTTCAGGAGATCCGGGCCAAACGGGCTGTGGAGAAGCTGACACTGGTAGCCGCCCAGACGATGAAAACTGTCCGGGACGGACAGGTCGTATCTGTTCGGTCTGACGAATTGGTCCGGGATGATATCGTGCTCTTTGGCCCGGGCGATCAGATCTGCGCCGACGGCATGGTCCGCACCGGAGAGCTCCAGGTCAATGAATCTCTGGTCACAGGCGAGGCCGATGCCATCCTGAAGCAGCCGGGAGACGAGCTGAAATCCGGCAGCTTTGTGATCTCCGGGCGGGCAAGAGCCCAGCTGACCCGGGTAGGCAACGATGCTTTTGCCGCGAAGCTGTCGCTGGAGGCCAAGGCCGATCCCCACGCCACAAAGTCTGAGATGATGCGCTCTCTGGACAAGCTGATCCGGGTAGTGGGCTTTGCCCTGATCCCCATTGGCGTGATCCTGTTCTGGCAGGAGTTTGTGATCCTGAAGCAAGGGCTCACAGGCAGCGCCGAAGCCACCGTGGCGGCTCTGGTGGGCATGATCCCCGAGGGGCTGTACCTGCTGACCAGCATCGCCATGGCTGCGTCGGCCCTGAAGCTGACTAAGCAGCGGGTATTGGTTCAGGATATGAACTGCATCGAAACCCTGGCCCGGGTGGATGTGCTGTGTGTGGATAAGACCGGCACCATCACCGAGCCCCATATGGAAGTGGAAAATATCATTCCTCTGACCGGCGACCCTCCCGAATACCTGGAATCGGCTCTGAATGCCCTGTACAGCGGTCAGGAGCCGGATAACGATACCGCAAAAGCCTTATCTGAAATGTTCTGCGGAGAAACGGACTGGAACTGTATCCGCCGGATCCCTTTTAATTCTCAGGCCAAGTGGAGCGGCGCTGTGTTTGAAGGCCATGGCGCTTTTCTTACCGGTGCGCCGGAATTTATTCTGGGCAGCCGCTATGAGGAGCTGTGCCAGCAGATCGAGCCCTGGTCTGCCACCGGCTACCGGGTGCTGCTGACGGCTGCCTATGACGCAGAGCCCATCCCCGGCGCATTGCGGGAGGAGGCCATCCGGCCCTTGGCCCTTCTGCTGCTGACCAACCGTATCCGCCCGGAAGCACCGGACACCTTCCGCTACTTTGCCGAGCAGGGAGTGGCGATCAAGGTCATATCCGGCGATAACCCCGCCACTGTGTCCGATGTGGCACGGCGGGCTGGGATCATCGATGCAGAGAATTACATAGATGCCCAGACCTTGGAAACAGAGGCGGAATTTCTGGAAGCCGTGCAGACCTGCACCGTGTTTGGCCGGGTGACTCCGGATAAGAAGCGGGAGCTGATCCGGGCTCTGCGCAAGCAGGGCCACACAGTGGCTATGACCGGTGACGGTGTCAACGATGTGCTGGCTATGCGGGAGGCCAACTGCGGCATTGCCATGGCAAGCGGCGCACAGGCTGCCAGCCAGGTAGCCCAGCTGGTGCTGCTGGATTCCGACTTTTCTGCCATGCCCGGTATCGTGGGCGAGGGCCGCCGGGTCATTAACAACATCCAGCGAGCGGCTACACTGTTCCTTGTGAAAAATATTTTCTCTTTGTCCCTTTCCATTATTTCTTTCCTTACCAACTGGCCCTACCCCATGGTGCCCCTGCACCTGAGTGTGATCTCGGCACTGACCATTGGCGTGCCCTCCTTCTTCCTCGCCATGGAGCCCAACTATGAGCGGGTCAGCGGACACTTCCTGCGTGGGGTGCTGCGCCGGGCCTTCCCCGGCGGCCTGACCAATGTATTCGTGGTGCTTATGGCCCAGGCCTTTATGGATACATTCCATATCACCATGGATCAGACCTCTACCATCTGCGCATCCATTTTGGGTATCGTGGGATTGCTGGTGCTGTTCCAGGTGTGTAAGCCCTTTGATTTCTTCCGCAAGCTGATCTGGTGGGCCATGGCCGCAGGCCTTGTGGTTTGCTTTACCTTACTGGGGGCGTTCCTGGAGCTGCGTGCCGGAGATCCGGCCACCTTGCTTATCATGGCCACCTTGCTGATCATGACCCCGACGGTATTCTTTGCGATCCAGCGTGTATTCGACTGGGGCGATAAGATCTACGCCCGATTCCTGCAGTGGAGGAAGCGCAGACATGCTGACTTATGAGCTGAAAAAAGCCCCGGGCGTTCCTCTGTACGAGGCGCTGTACCGGTGCGTTCGGGCAGATATTCTTTCCGGGGTCCTGAAGCCGGGAGAAAAGCTGCCCTCCAAACGGGCATTGGCTGCCAATCTGGAGGTCAGCAAGATCACTGTGGAGGGCGCTTATGAACAGCTTCTGGCAGAGGGCTATATCCGCGCCCGGGAAAAGGTGGGCTATTTTGTAGAGGCCGTGGAAAGGGCAGAGCCCAAAGCACTTCCCGTATCTTCTGAGCAGCAGACCCCCAACCAGACCTATGACATCGACCTGACCGCCAATGGCTCTACGGGTTTTCCCTTTTCTGTGTGGAGCAGGCTGCAGCGGGAGGTCATGCTGGATCTGGGCCATGAGCTGCTTTTGCCCCTGCCAAACCAGGGCCTGTGGGCGCTGCGGCATGCCATTGCCGAGCATCTGGCGGGCTTCCGGGGTATGCAGGTGCGGCCGGAGAACATTCTGATCGGCGCCGGCACAGACTTTCTGTACAACCTGCTGATCCAGCTGCTGGGCAGAGACAAGATCTATGCCGTAGAAGAGCCCGGCTATAACAAGATCCGCAGGATCTACAGTGCCAATGAGGTCCGCTGTATCGGCGCGACGCTGGACAGCCAGGGCGTTCTTCCTTCTGCTTTGGGCAACGCCCATGTGCTCCATATATCCCCATCCCATCATTTCCCTACGGGGCTTGTGACCCCGATGGGCCGCAGGCTGGAGCTTCTGCAGTGGGCCGGATCGGATCCTGACCGCTATATTATCGAGGATGATTACGACAGTGAGTTTCGTTTCGATGCCCATCCCATGCCGACTATGGCATCCCTGGACCGCAGTGGCCGGGTGATCTATATGAACACCTTCTCGAAAAGCCTGGCTCCCTCCATTCGTATCAGCTATATGGTCCTGCCAGACCCTTTGGCAGAGCGATTCCGGCACGATCTGGGCTTTTACAGCTGCACCGTGTCCAGCTTTGAGCAGTACACACTGGAGCGGTTTCTGCGCAGAGGCTTTTTTGAAAAGCATATCAACCGTATGCGTAAGGCATACAAGGCCCGGCGCAATCAGGTGGTTGCCGCATTGAGGGAGTGTCCCTTTGCCCAAAAGCTTACGATTCTGGAACAGGACGCCGGATTGCATTTTCTTTTAAAGGTTGCTACCGATCTGGATGATGACGCTTTGGCGGCATATTGTGCCAAAAGAGGTATCCGGATCCGTCCGCTGAGCAGCTATTATCACGGCCCGGTGCCCGAGACCGACCGCCACTGCCTGGTGGTCAATTATTCCGGCTTAAGGGATGACCGGCTGGAGCTGCTGAAAAACAAGCTGCAGGCGTAAAAAACCCAGGACCGGAGTCCTGGATTCTTCAGAGTCTGTCGCTTAGAATACCGGCATGCTGGCCGATCAGGATCCGGGTGTCCGGGGTCAGAGGATACTGCTCACTTTGCTCCTGCCGAGGGGTATGTCCAAACAGCTTGGTGTAGGCCCGGAAGAAGGTGGAGTAATCCCGGTAGCCGCAGGCGGAGAATACCTCTGTGGGCTTGATGCCCTGCAGAAGCAGCTCTCTGGCTGTGAGCAGCCGCTTGACGGAAATATAGCTGCCGATGGAGGTTCCGGTGACTTCCTTAAAGCATTTGCACAGCTGGGTGCGGCTGACGAAAAAGATCTCGCACAGAGACTGCAGGGAAAGCTCTTTTGCCAGATTTTTGTTGATGTAACGGATGATGCGGTATTCCAGCGTGTCCGGCTGGGAGGCATTGTCCATGCCGGAGGAAAAGGCCGCATGTAATTGCTGCAGCACAAGCATCAGATTGCCCAGAAGGTTGAGCCGGTTGCCAGGGCCGGGCTCGGTCATACGCCGCAGGATGTCCAGACACGGGCCTGTCTGCGCACGGTATAGGTTCTGCTTGCCGCCCTTTCGGCCAAACAGGGGCTGCATCAGTACCCGGTCCGGATCCAGGGACTTAAACACTTCTGTGTCGAAATTGATACAGATGCGCTCATAGGGAACGTCGGTATTCAGCTGGATATAATGGGCCTCGCCGGGCCGCATGAGCAGAATATCGCCGGGCTGCAAGGGGTAAGAGGTACCCTCCACATGGAAAACGCCCTCGCCCTCTAAAAAGCAGAACAGCTCCGCAAAGGCGTGGGTGTGCATATAAAACCGGTCCTGAGAGGGGGTGTCGTCCCGGGTGTGGAAGATAAACAGCTCCGGAGAATTGAAGCGGAAGTAAGTCATATCGTATCACCGGTGTTATCATAACATGGGTTGGGACGATTTGCAATATTTTTAGGAAAGAATTGTAATTTTGTTGCTTCAAGTTCTGCTTTATAATCAAAGCAGATAACAAAGAAAGGGTGTTTACTATGTCTGAAATCAAACTGTACGCATTTGCCGACGAAGCCTGCAAGCAGGTGGATGGACAGATCGCAGCTATGCTGCGTAACGGTCTGAACGGTCTGGAGATCCGTGGCGTGGATGGCGTGAATGTTTCCGCTATCTCCGTGGAAAAGGCCAAGGAGGTCCGCAAGAAGCTGGACGATAACGGTCTGGTGGCTTGGTCCATGGGCTCCCGTATCGGCAAGATCCACATGGATCAGGATTTCAATGAGCATCTGGATGTCCTGCGCCATACGCTGGAGCTGGCCAATATCCTGGGTGCGAAGAATCTGCGGATGTTCTCCTTCTTTATGCCCGCTGAGGAGCTGGATGCAAACCGTCAGGAGGTCATGGACCGTCTGGGCAAGTTCCTGGAGATCGCCAAGGGAACCGGTGTTGCTCTGTGCCATGAGAACGAGAAGGGCATCTACGGCGCTACCGCCGACCGCTGCCTGGACATCTTCAAGACCCATCCCGACCTGAAGGGCGTGTTTGATCCTGCCAACTTTGTGCAGTGCGGCGAGGATACCCTGCGGGCCTGGGATCTGCTGAATCCCTACATCTACTACCTGCACATCAAGGACGCTCTGTCTGACAGCCGTGTGGTTCCCTCCGGCAAGGGCGAAGGCAATGTGGCAGCCATCGTAAAGGCTTACCTGGCAAAGGGCGGCCGCGACATGACCATCGAGCCTCACCTGAAGCTGTTTGACGGTCTGAAGGCTCTGGAGGAGGACGGCAACACCAGCGCTGTGGGCAACTTCACCTACGCTACCACCGACGAAGCCTTCGATGTGGCCTGCAACGCCCTGAAGGACATTCTGGCAACCATGTAACGCTACATATCTCCGGCACAGCCGGAAAAGCACAGATAAAAAACAATGTATCTGGATTTTAACAAGGAGTGAGTAATCATGGAAAAGAAGATCAAGCTGGGCGTGATCGGCATCGGCAACATGGGCTCTGCCCACGCAAAAAGTGTTGTAGATGGCAAGTGCCCCGATTTTGAACTGGTAGCCATCGCTGACAGCAGCGACGAGCGCCACACCTGGGCTAAGGAAAATCTTGGCGAAAATGTAAAGCTGTTTTCTGACCCGGAGGAAATGCTGGACAGCGGCCTGATTGAGGCCTGTATCGTAGCTGTACCCCACTACGACCACTGCCGCTATGCCATCGCCTGCATGCAGCGCAATATCCACGTGCTGGTGGAAAAGCCCGCAGGTGTTTACACCAAGCAGGTCATGGAAATGAACGCAGAGGCCGACAAGCACCCCGACCTGAAGTTTGCTATGATGTTCAACCAGCGCACCAATCACATCTACCGCAAGCTGCATGAGCTGGTCCATTCCGGTAAGTACGGCCAGATCCGCCGTACCAACTGGATCATCACCAACTGGTACCGCCCCCAGTGCTACTATGATTCCGGCGCATGGCGTGCTACCTGGTCCGGTGAAGGCGGCGGTGTGCTGCTGAATCAGTGCCCCCACCAGCTGGACCTGTGGCAGTGGATCTGCGGCATGCCCAAGCGTGTCCATGCCTTCCTGCACTACGGCAAGTGGCATGACATCGAGGTAGAAGACGATGTTACCGCTTATGTGGAGTACGAAAACGGCGCTACCGGCGTGTTTATTACCACCACCGGCGACGGTAAGGGCTCCAACCGTCTGGAGATCCAGATGGACAAGGCACGGATCATCGCCGAGGGCGACCATCTGGACGTGCAGGAGTTCGAAATGAGCGAACCCGAATTCAGCCGTACCAACACCAAGCCCTTTGGTTCTATTGAGACCTTCCCCGTGGAAGTGGAGACTGACGGCAAGAACGAGAAGCACACCGGTGTGATCAACGCCTGGGGCGGCGCGATCCTGCGGGGTGAGCCCATGGTCGCTGATGGCCGTGAGGGCATCAACGGTCTGACCATTTCCAACGCCATGCACCTGTCCTCCTGGCTGGGCAAGACTGTGGACATTCCCTTCGATCATGAGCTGTACTATGAAGAGCTGATGAAGCGGGTAGCCACCTCCCGCCGCAAGGAGAATGTAAAGGCTGTATTCTCCGATACCTCTGAGTCCTACAGCGGTACTGCCAACGGCGAGTATAAGGCCCGCTGGAACACCAACTGGTGATTTGGACACATAAACAAGAGCTGCCGCGCCTGCTTTGAGCAGGCGCGGCATTTTGCAAAAGCCCGGCCCTGGATTGTACGATTCGTACAATCCAGGGCTTCATTTTTATGCAAGTATACAGTTTTTGTAAATTCCGTACAGTTTTCGTTGACACAGCAGGATGAAATTGGTAAAATATGAATAGGCAAAAATAGCCAATTACATTCTTCAGAAACGGAGGTACTTGTTATGAAAAACAGAAAATACAAATCAGCCCTTGCTTTGGTGCTGGCCTTTTCCATACTCTTGCTGCAGCTGCCTATAACAGCAGATGCGGCAGAAACCACCACCCAGCATACAGAAGCACCCACACTTTCAGCAGAAGCCACCCAAGAGACCTCCGCCGCACTTAAGGCAGATCCGCTGCAATTGACGGAGGGCAGCAGCATCCTCAGATATGTGGATGCTGAGGTGTTCCGCAAGGGCGATCATATTGCCCGCCTGCGTGAGGAGGAGACCCTGAGCAGCTATGTATTTCTCAATAACGACGGCACCCGGACTGTGTACTACATGGACGAGGAAGTCAAGTTTGCAGATGCCAACGGGAGCATTCAGGAAAAAGACCTGACTCTTACTTCTACTGTAGGTGGCTATACCACAGCCTCCAACGATGTCCGGCTGACCTTGCCCAATAATCCCGCCAGCGGCATCGGCCTGACCTATGGCAATTATCATGTGTCCCTGATCCCCCAGGGCGGTACACTGCGCCAGCCTTTGGTGCTGGAAGACAACACCGTCACCTATCCCGATTATTTCGGCCAGGGCATGGACCTGGTATATACGCCCACCATCTCCGGTGTGAAGGAGGATATCGTTCTGGATGCCTATACCGGCGTGAACAGCTTCACCTTTATGCTGAACACCCGGGGACTGAACCTGTATCAGGCAAACGGACGCTATTTCCTGTCTCCTGCCAAGGGCAGCGAGCTGCGGATCGACCTGGGCGATATCGTCAGCTTTGACGCAAAGGGCCGGTTCAGCATCGGCGCTGTCACAGCCACCACCGTAACAGCAGGCAGCCTGTACCGGCTCACCATTACGGTAGACGAGGAATTTCTGACCGACGAGAACACCGCCTACCCGGTGTCCATCGATCCCACCCTCACCATTTCGGATAATACCCACGGTGCCGGAGCCATCCAGGATGCCACCATCTACCAGGGCGCTCCCAACCTGAACACCGGCAGCTGGACCTATCTGCACTGCGGCTACTATGACAGCACCTATCAGGTGGCCCGCACCGCGTTCCGGCTGCCCGGTGTGGTAAACGATGCTTCCATCGGCAGCATCAGCGCCTATGACATTCTCTCTGCCACCTTTTACGTCCGGGAGGCTGGTTGGACTGCCGGCGTCCCTGTGAATCTGCACCTTATGACTTCCAATTGGTCGGAGAGCAGCATCACCTGGAACAG
>JAGBSG010000064.1 GCA_017632035.1 Oscillospiraceae bacterium
GACCCATGAGGTTACAGGGTCTTGCACACTTCTGGAGGTGTGTGGCAAGCAGATCCTGGTGGATTGCGGCATGGAGCAGGGGGCTGATATTTACGAAAACTGTGAGCTGCCCATTGCCCCCGGTGATATCGATGCCGTTTGCTTGACCCATGCCCATATCGACCATTCGGGGAAAATTCCGGCTCTGGTGGCCCAGGGCTTCCGGGGGCCAATCTATGCCACAGAAGCAACAGCTCGCTTGTGCGGCATCATGCTGCGGGATTCTGCCCACATTCAGGAATCGGAAGCCCAGTGGCGTAACCGCAAGGCTGAGCGTTCCGGCGGAGAACCCTATGTGCCGCTGTATACTATGGCAGATGCGGAGCAGGCTATCCGGCAGTTCCAGCCCTATCCCTATGACCGACAGATCGAACTGTTCCCCGGTGTGCAGATCTTGTTTCAGGATGCCGGCCACCTGCTTGGCTCCGCCAGTATTTATATAACCATGGAAGAAGCGGGACAGACGGAAACTGTGCTGTTCTCCGGCGACCTGGGTAACCACACTCGGCCTTTGATCCGGGATCCTAAGCCGGCCCGGTATGCGGACTATGTGGTCATTGAATCCACCTACGGCGACCGGCTCCATGGCGCAAGGCCTGATTATGTGGGACAGCTGACCCAGATCCTCCAGGAGACCTTTGACCAGGGCGGCAACGTGGTGATCCCGTCCTTTGCCATCGGCAGGACACAGGAGCTGCTGTACCTGATGCGGACCATCAAGGAGCAGGGGCTTCTTCGGGGGCATGAGGACTTTGCGGTGTATGTGGACAGTCCTTTGGCTGTGGAGGCTACAAGGATCTATTCCTGCGGTATGCTGGATTACTATGATGATGAGACCCTGGCACTGCTGGAAAAGGGCATCGACCCCATCAGCTTCCCGGGGCTTAAGCTGTCGGTGACTGCCGATGAATCCAAGCTGATCAACTTTGACCAGACCCCCAAGGTGATCCTGTCTGCCTCCGGTATGTGCGAGGCGGGCCGTATCCGCCACCATTTGAAGCACAATCTGTGGCGTGGGGATTGTACAATTCTGTTTGTTGGTTATCAGTCTGAGGGTACCGTGGGCCGTAAGCTCATAGAAGGCGCGCAGGAGGTAAAGCTGTTCGGTGAGACGATCGTGGTCCATGCCCGAATTGAGACCCTTGCCGGTATCAGTGGCCATGCTGACCGGGATATGCTGGTCAACTGGCTTAAAGCCATGGGCAAGCCGCCCAAGCAGGTCTTCGTGAACCATGGTGACGATACGGTATGCGACAGCTTTGCCGACTTTGTGGAAAAGACTGTCGGCTACCCGGCGCTGGCACCCTTCAGCGGTGACGAATACGATCTGATCACCGGCCAGTGTACTGCCAAGGGCAAGATCCTCCGCGTTTCCAAGCAGAGCAAGGGCCGTGCCCAGGCCAATGCAGCCTTCGAACGCCTGACTGCGGCAGGAAAACGCCTGCTGTCCGTTATCCAAAAGAACAAAGGCCTTGCCAATAAGGAGCTTGCCAAGTTTGCCGACCAGATCATTGCCCTTTGTAATAAATACGACAGATAAGAAAAAGCAGCCGCATTTTGCATTGCGGCTGCTTTCTGATTAGTTAAGGGCGTTGATGGCGCTGCGGATGCGCTGTGCGGTGCGCTGGTATCCCAGAACCTGCATCACAGAGTACAGGTCGGGGGAGTTGGTCTTGCCGGTGACGGCCATACGGATCATGGCGGATACATCGGCAACTGTGCCGGAGAAGGCGGAGGGATCTGCTTTATAGGCCTTCATATCCGTGGTAAAGCCGATCTCTTCCGTGATGGCTTTGACCTTATCAAACCAAACGCCGGAGTCATCGGCGATATCGAACCGCTCCAGGAATTTATCCAGCACGGTACAGACGGTGGCCTTGTCAAACTTTTCGTCAAACACCGGTGCATCCAGATAGGCGTCGTAGAAGAAGCCCATGTAGGGCTTGGCTTCCTTCCAGGTGGCCAGATCCTTGCGGGGCTTCTTGCCTCCCCGGCCAATGGCCAGAATGGCGGTGGCAAATTCCGGTGCGGCTTCCAGCTTTTCGGCAAAGTCCGGGTCAAATTCTTTTGCCCATTCGGTCAGTAATGCGTAAACCTTTTCTGCGGACATTCTGGCGATCTCGTTTTTCGAAACATCCGTCAGCTTGGCGTAGTCAAACAGGCTGCCGGCGGGATTCAGCTTTTTGGGGCTGAATTTGAAGTCATCAGCAGGGGCGGTGGGGTTAGCTCGACGCCAGTCCTCAAAATTGGAGTTGAGGACAGTCATAATATACTCATAAACAGCCTCCACCGGGAAGCCCTCGGCCTTGTAAAAGGTCAGAGCCAGCTCCGGGTCCTTGCGCTTACTGAGCTTGCGCTTGGAGGTGCCGTCCATCTTCATCAGCGGTCCGATATGGACATACTTGGGCAGCTTGAAGCCCAGAGCCTTAAACAGCTGGATGTGGAAGGGCAGGGTGGGCAGCCACTCGTCGCCCCGGACCACATGGGTGGTGCGCATGAGATGGTCGTCCACAGCGTGGGCAAAGTGGTAGGTGGGGATGCCGTCGGATTTCAGAAGTACATGGTCCACATCGTTTTCGGTAATGGTCAGTTTGCCCTTGACCAGATCGTCAAACTTGAACTGATTTTCGATAGAACCCTCACTGCGGAAGCGCAGTACCCAGGGGTTGCCGGCAGCGATCTGGGCCTGAATGTCTTCCAGGCTGCGGTCACGCCACATGGCGTACTTGCCGTAGTAGCCGGTATTTTCCTTGTTGGCCTCCTGCTGCTCTCGCATGGCAGCCAGTTCTGCTTCTGTACAGAAGCAGGGATAAGCCATGCCTTCTGCCACCAGTTTCTTGGCGTATACATGGTAGATGGCTGCACGCTGCCGCTGGCGGTAAGGGCCGTAGCAGCCGCTGTCGCCATCGATGGTAGCGCCCTCGTCGAACTGGATGCCGTAATGCTTCAGGGTGTTGATGAGCACCTCCACAGCACCGGGGACCTCCCGTTTGGCATCGGTATCTTCCACCCGGAGAAACAGCACGCCGCCGCTCTGGTGGGCCATGCGCTCAGCGGTCAGGCCCATGACCAGGTTGCCCAAATGGACAAAGCCCGTGGGGGAGGGAGCCATGCGAGTGACCACAGCGCCTTCGGCAAGATTTCTTGCCGGATACCGCTGTTCAAGAGTCTCCGGCGTGTCGGTTACATGGGGAAATAAAAGGGCGGCAAGTGCCTGATAGTCCATGGTAGTTACCTCTTTTTTAGATGTTCTTTCCATACTATAGCATATAGCTTGGGGGAAAGTCAATTTCTCGTTGCGTTTTTTCGCCGTATGTGGTAGAATACCCAAAGACTAGGAAAAGAGGCGTAGATTATGGAAGAAGCAGTTGTAGCAAAAAAGAGAATGTTATCCGGCATCCAGCCCTCCGGAGATCTGCATTTGGGAAACTACCTGGGAGCTATCAAAAATTGGGGTGCCCGGTCCGATACTTATGAGTGCTTTTATTTCATGGCAGACCTGCATACCATCACGGTCCGGCAGACTCCGGCTGACCTGCGACGGCGTACCTTGGAGCAGCTGGCCCAATATATTGCCTGCGGCCTGGATCCGGAGAAGAATACCCTGTTCGTCCAGAGCCATGTGCATCAGCACGCGGAGCTTGGCTGGGTCCTCAATTGCTATACCATGTTCGGTGAGCTGAGCCGCATGACCCAGTTTAAGGACAAGTCTGCCAAGCATCAGGAGAATATCAACGGCGGCCTGTTTACTTATCCTGCTTTGATGGCGGCGGATATTCTGCTGTACCAGCCGGATCTGGTGCCTGTTGGACATGACCAGAAGCAGCATTGTGAGCTTACCCGGGATGTGGCCCAGCGGTTCAACGGCATCTATGGGGATGTGTTTAAGGTTCCCGAACCCTTCATTCCCGAAACCGGCGCCCGCGTTATGAGCCTGAATGCTCCGGAAACCAAGATGAGTAAGTCTATCCCCGAGGGCTGCGTATTCCTGATGGAGCGCCCTGAGGATATCCAGCGCAAATTTAAGCGGGCCATCACCGATTCCGATACGGAAAATTGCGTCCGTTTTGATCCTGAGAATAAGCCCGGTGTTGCCAACCTGATGAGCATTTATGCCGCAGTTACCGGCAAGAGCTTTGCCGAGATCGAGGCGGAGTTTGCTGGTCAGGGCTATGGCAAGTTCAAGCCCGTAGTAGGTGACGCCGTCATCGAGACCCTGCGTCCCATCCGGGAGGAAAGCCAGCGACTGCTGAAGGACAAGGCCTATCTGGAATCCGTGTACCGGGCCGGCGCGGAAAAGGCAAGCTATGTTGCCGAAAAGACCCTGCGCAAGGTCTATAAGAAGGTGGGCTTCCTGGCCCGATAAACGGAATATAAAGAGTGCCGTCGAATGACGGCACTTTTTTAATATTTGCGGTTGACATAATCACTGGAATGAGTTACAATAAATTACACAAAGTTACAAATTATGAAAGGCGGCTGCGCGATGAAGAGAAAGATAGGAAACATTGCTGGAGCATGGATCCTGGCGGCAGTGCTGGTGTTCACCGGTACAGCACCGGTTGCCGGTGCTTCCTCCGATGATATTCGGGAGGAAATCAATGCGCTGCAAAGGGAGGAGGCTGCGCTGCAGGCGCAGATGGATGCCCTGGAGGATAAGCTGTCAGCGAATATGGAGCAGATCGAGGCCGTAGTTCTGCAGAAGCAGACTGTGGACCAGCAGCTGTTCCTGCTACAGGAAAGCATCGCCAATACCAACGAACAGATTGCGGCCTATGCGCTTTTGATCGCAGCCAAACAGGAGCAGCTGGATAAGGCCCGGCTGCGCTTGGAGGGATTGAATGAAAAGTATAAGACCCGCATCCGGGCCGTGGAAGAGGAAGGGGATATGACCTACTGGTCTATCCTGTTTCGGGCCAACAGCTTCTCGGATCTTCTGGACCGGCTGGATATGATCCAGGAGATCGCCGCGGCAGACAGCAGACGGCTCCAAGAGATCAGCGATGCAGCGGAGGAGGTGGCTTCTGCCCAAGTTGCTCTGGAAAACGAGAAAACCCTCCTGGAGGCTACCCGGCAGAGCTTGCAAAAGGATCAGCTGACCCTGGATGAAAAGCGCGCTCAGGCAGATGCCCTTTTGCAGGAGCTTGTATCCAGAGGACAGGAATTTGAAAAGCTTTTGGATGAATCAGAGCGGGAGCAGCAGGAGCTGATGCAGCAGATCGCCCAAAAGGAGGACGAATTTGACAAGGCTGCTTACCAGGAGTGGCTTGCAAGCCAGCCTCCTCAGAGTACACAGAAGCCGGATACATCCCCGGATGGGGAGACCGTCTGGCTGACCCCGGTGACGGATTACAGATTGTCCAGTCCCTTTGGCATGCGGCTGCACCCTATCCTGGGCATCTACCGTATGCATGAGGGCATAGATATGGCCTGTCCCATGGGCACACCCATCTATGCTGCCCGTGGGGGTAAGGTGGCCATTGCCACAGAGTCGGACTCCGCAGGCTTCTATGTGCAGATCAATCATGGGGACGGCTACCGCTCTGTGTATATGCACATGACACATTTCGTGGTCCAGGCGGGGGACTATGTAGCGGCAGGGCAGGTCATTGGATATGTGGGCAATTCGGGCCTGTCCAAGGGTGCCCATCTGCATTTTGGCATATCGTACAACGGTACATATGTGAATCCTATGGAGTTCTTAAAATAAATGCAGCCGCGGAGAGCGTTCTCCGCGGCTGCTGTTACATAAACAGATATAAAGCCAAGGTAAGAATAGCGGTGTTCTGGTCTTCGGCGCAGTCGCCTGCCATGAGCAGAAGCAGCAGGATGATCAAAAGATCCCCGGTATCAAAATCCTTTGGCAGCAGCTGGCGCAGGAAGCTGCCAACGCTGCCTCCTGTCGGAGCGGTATCATGCCTGCCGCAGGGCCGGCGTTCCTGTTTTGTCTGCTGAGATTTTTCTTCCTTTGCAGGGCGGCAGTCATCTTGCTTGGGGAGGGGGCGGTCCTTTTCCTGCTCCGGAGGGCAGGGGGGCTGCCTGGAAGGTGTGGGCCTCGGTGGTGCGTGGCGGCTTTGGTCCGGCATTCGGTTGCGCCGGTAAGAGCCGTCTGGCTGGGGAATATAGCGGTTATACATAGGACATCACCTGGATAATGGGAATATGTTGCCCTGATTTCCCAGGGCGGCAGCCGCGACCTTGGCCATTTTGGCGGCGCGCATGGCATTCTCCAGCTTGCGCAGACGCTCGCGGCTTAAGTAAGGACCCAGTGCCTTTAGCAAGGCCTGCTACTCCTTGTCGATGCTGCCCTGCCGGGCAAGGCCGGAGAATTTCTGCAGCATGCTCAGGTCGATATCCGGCAAGGCAGGGGCCTGCGGTGCTTCCTTGGGCGGCTCTGGCTGTCCGGCGGAGGGGGCTAAGGATTGAGCCATGGTCATGATCTTTTGCATCATTTCCGGGTTGTTTAGAATAGAACCCAGCTTTTCTTCCATGCTGTCCATACTATCCCCCCAACTGGTTCATCAGGGCTTTTACCTCTTCGTTTTCCATTAGGGAAGCCAGCGTTTTTTTTACGCTGTCATAATCACCTGCATCGGCCTGGTCCATTGCCTGCTGCAGTGTGCTGCCCTCAGTTTGCTGCAGCAGAGCCAGAAGCCGCTGCCCGGCAGGGCTTTTGGCCAGACGCAGGGCATCCTGCATGGAAAAATTCTCAGAATTTTTCTGCATTCGATTGCCTCCTGTCAAAATGCCTGCTATAATAATCCTTACAGGCCTATATACTCAGGTGTTCACAGTGCCGTGTTTGCGGCAACATGCGTTCGCGGGAACACTACTACTATATGCGCAAGCAGAACAGTTGGTGTACTATGAAAATTCTTGTACTGTCTGATTCCCATTCAGGGATCAGCTTTATGCGTCGGTGCGTCCGGTGTGTGAAGCCCGATGCTTTGATCCATTTGGGCGATTATTTCGAGGATGGCGCTGCCATTGCTGAGGAGAATCCCCACCTGCCTATGCATCAGGTGCCGGGAAATTGTGACCGCTACCGCATGGTGGCCTATCAGCCCCCGGTGCTGTGTTATCCGGTGTTTGGGGCAAAGCTGTATATGACCCATGGGCATTTGCACAATGTGAAATTTGATATAGGGCGTCTCCTGTCCGATGCCCGGGCAGAGGGCGTGCAGGCGGTGTTGTACGGACACACCCACATTGCGGACAGTCATCAGGAAGAGGACGGCTTATGGGTGCTGAATCCGGGCAGCTGCGGGTCTTCCGGCGGCAGCGTGGGGGTTCTGGAAGTGGAAAACGGGAATATTATTGCCTGCAGGCTTATAAAACAGGCAGATCTGGAGGAAATGCTATGATTTTAACTGTAGATATTGGGAACTCTAACATTGTCATTGGCGGCGTAGAGGGCGATGAGATCACCTTTGAGGCCAGGCTGCGCACAGAGTCCACGAAGACCTCAGACCAGTACTGTGTGGATCTGAAGATCCTGTTGGATGTGTACGGTGTAGACCCTGCCGGTATCGAAGGCTCTATCATTGCGTCTGTTGTGCCCCAGGTGCTCAATTCCTTCCAAACTGCCATCAAGAAGCTCACGGGCAAGAATAGCCTGGTGGTAGGTCCGGGGCTGAAGACCGGCCTGAATATTCTGCTGGAGAACCCCAGCCAGACCGGCGCAGACCTGGTCGTGGGCTGTGTGGCAGCCCTGCGGGAGCATAAGCCCCCCATGATCGTTGTGGATATGGGTACGGCTACCACCATGGTGGTTCTGGATAAGAACGGCGCTTTGATCGGCGGCTGTATCTGTCCCGGCGTGAAGATCTCCATGGATGCCCTGACGGACAGGACGGCGTTGCTTCCCGGCCTGCAGCTGGATCAGCCCAAAAAGGCCATTGGCAGAAACACCATCGACTGTATGCGCAGCGGCATTATGCTGGGTACTGCCTGTATGCTGGATGGATTGGTGGAGCGCATGGAGGAGGAGCTGGGCAGCAAGGCTACGGTAGTGGTGACAGGCGGCATCGCCAAATTTGTGACCCCCATGTGCAGAACGCCTGTGGTCTATGATAAGGATTTGTTGATCAAGGGCCTGGCTGCCCTGTACCGTGAGAATAAGCGTTAAGCAAGGGCCAGAAGGAATAGAAGAATGACCACCACTGCCAGGGTGATGGCAGCTGCCAGTACGGTGTCCAGCAGCTGCTCCCCAAAATGGCGGCGCTGGGCACTGTTGGGATAGCGGCAGGCTGTACGGCGGTTGGTGCGGTGATAATTGGTCGGAATGGCTGTAGCTTTCATGTTGGTACCTCCTTGGTTTCTTTTCACCCATAGCTTACGAAACAAAAGGTACAACAAAACGGACCATATCGATGGCCGGCAGAAAACAGCCCACTTGCATCCTGTGTAAATATATGCTATGATACCAGAAGTTAGACTTGCCGGAGGTGGCGAAGGAAGTATGGATTCGATTATGAAAACCTTGCGTTCTGTATGGCAGAAGGTGCAGCCTGTGTGGCAAAAAGCACAGCCTGTATTCCGCAGAGCCGGAGAGATCGCGGTTATGGTAGGGGACTATGCCCGTATCGCCTGGAGATATATTGTGCGGTTGCGCAAGGTTATTTTGGCGGTGCCTGTAGCGATTGCGGCTGTTTGCCTGGCGATATTTACAAGCAGCCGCCTGCCGGAATATGTGGGTATTGACCTGCAGGCGACGGGAGAATATGCCCAGCTGGTAACAAGGGACATTGCGGTGCTTGGCCCCCTGGCTGTGACGGCTACCTGCCTGCTGCTGATGTTTTGCTCCCGCCGCACCCTGTATCCCTGGCTCGTCAGTGTTTTTTCTCTGACATTGCCGCTGCTGATTTTGGTGACAAATCTGTTCTCGGCGTAAATAATTGCCGCCTTTCGGCGGCAATTTTAGCATTTTAGGAGGTAAAAATGAAAGGAATACCCAGACGCAAGCCACGGGAGGAGCGCGCACCGTGGAAATACTTTCAGGATAAAAAAGTGGTGCTCAGAGTTTATATCATCTTGCGTTTTTTGGTGCTGGCAACTCTGGTTTGGCAGCTGTTTGAGCATAACTATGAGAACGCGTTTATCTGTGTTTTGACGTTAATTCTGTTTATACTGCCCAGTATTATAGAGCGCAGACTCCATATTGATTTGCCGGATACGCTGGAGATCATTATACTCCTGTTTATTTTTGCGGCAGATATTCTGGGGGAGATCCAGGAGTATTATGTGCTGGTGCCCCATTGGGATACGGTGCTGCATACCATAAACGGCTTTCTGTTTGCGGCGATCGGCTTTTCCATCGTGAATATCTTTAATGAGGATAAGCGGATATCTATGACCTTATCGCCCTTCTATATGGCGGTAGCGGCCTTCTGCTTCTCCATGACCATCGGTATCCTGTGGGAGTTCTTTGAGTGGGGAGCAGATCTTCTGATGGGCTTTGATATGCAGAAGGATACGATCGTACACAGTCTTTCATCTGTGACACTGCATCCTCAGGGCCGCAACGATCCTTACACCATCCATGGCATCCGGGATGTGATCGTGGTGCTGTCCGATGGCACGCAGGTAAGTCTGGGACTTGGCGGGTATCTGGACATCGGCCTGCAGGATACCATGAAGGATCTGCTGGTCAATCTGATTGGTGCGGCAGTGTTTTCTGTGATCGGTTATTTCTATGTTAAAACAAAGGGAAAAGGCAGATTTGCCAGAATGTTTATTCCTGAGGTAGTGGACGCGCCCTCGCAGATAGAGAGCGGCGAAAAGGGGTAATGAATACAAGACGCACGCACTTTTCGGCGGAAAGTGCGTGCGTTAACTTATGTGTTGAGCAACTGCAGAAGCTCCTCCGGGGAATCGGCAATGGCTGCCGCTCCGGCTTTTTGCATGTCCTCTACAGTTCCGTAGCCCCAGGCGACACCGATGGTGGGGATGCCGTGGGCGGCGGCTCCAAGCACATCATAGTGGGTATCACCCACCATGACCGCTTCGCTGCCCTGAATCCGTTCAAGCAGACAGGCGATGACGGCATCCTTGGAGTCCCGGCTTTTGTCCATAGAGGCGCCGCAAATATACGCAAAATACTGGGCAAGGCCGAACCGTTCCAGTACGGCTGTGGCCATACCCTCCGGCTTAGAGGTGGCTACGAGCAGCCGATGACCCTGTTGCTTTAGGCTTTCCAAAAGTTCCGGGATACCGGGGTATACGCGGTTTTCCCAAATACCCGTGGGGATATAGCGGCTGCGGTAGACCGAGATGGCCTCTTCTGCTTTCTCTGGGGGAACACCGAAGCGCACAAAGCTATCCCGCAGGGGCGGACCTACGAATACCCGCATGGTCTGCCGGTCAGGCACAGGAAGGCCAAAGTGCTCCAGGGCCAGAATGGCGCAATTGATAACGCCCTCGCCTGAGTCGGTCAGTGTGCCATCCAGATCAAATAAAATTGTTTTGGGCATGCCGGTTACATCCTTTCCGCCTGAAAAGTAATTGCTGTTTGTTTGCGTCAAAGCCATTATAACCAAACATCGGTGAAATTGTCAATGCTGGAACAGGGTGTTGATAATCCCGTTTGTTGGCTGTATAATACAGCCAAGGAGCGTGAGGAATATGAGCATAGAGAATATGCATGACCTGAACGGCGTGACTTGTTCGTGTGGGAAAACACATAGATTTGATGCGGAAGTAACTGTGGGAAAAGGCGTGGTCAGACGGATTCCTGAATATGTGCGGCAGTATCACGCCAAGAAAGTATTTGTGCTGTCAGATATCAATACCTTTCAGGCAGCGGGAGAACAGGTCTGTGGGCTGCTGGAGGATGCAGGAATCCCCTTTGTAAGCTATTGCTGCCCGGAGAAAAATCCGGAGCCGGATGAAAAGCGTGTTGGCTCCGTGGTGATGCATTATGACAGCGCTTGCGATCTGATCGTGGCTATAGGCTCCGGTGTGATCAACGACATCGGCAAGATCCTCAGCACGGTTTCGGGCAGACCGTATATCATTGTGGCTACAGCGCCTTCTATGGATGGCTACGCCTCGGCATCGTCGTCCATGACAAGGGATGGCCTGAAGATATCTCTGCCCAGCCGTTGCCCGGATGTGATTATTGGCGATACGGATATTCTGTGCAATGCCCCTTTGGAGCTGATGCGGTCCGGCTTGGGAGATATGCTTGCCAAGTATGTGAGTATCTGCGAATGGCGCCTTTCCCACTTGATAAACGGCGAATACTATTGCGAGCAGATCGCGCAGTTGATCCGTCACGCGGTAAAACAGTGCGTGGACAATGCACCTGCTCTGCTGCGCCGGGAGGAAGCGGCGGTGCAGGCCGTGTTTGAAGGCTTGGTGACTGCCGGTGTGGCGATGAAGTACGCAGGGCTATCCCGGCCGGCCTCCGGCGTGGAGCACTATATATCCCATGTGCTGGATATGCGGGGCGCGGAATTTCGTACCCCGGTAGCGCTCCATGGAATCCAATGTGCCGTAGGCACTGTGATCGCGGTGAAACTTTACCACAAGCTGAAGGCAATTATCCCCGATAAAGAAAAGGCACTTGCTTATGTGGCGGGCTTCCGGGTGGATGCGTGGCATGAGACTTTGCGGGGGCTTTTGGGAAAAGGTGCGGAAAGTATGATCGATCTTGAGAGTAGGGAGAAGAAATATGATCTCGTTTCTCATGCAAGTCGGCTGGAGACTATTCTGAAGAATTGGGACCGAGTGCTGCGGATCATCAAGGAAGAGCTGCCCTCTGCACAGGAACTGGAAGCGCTGCTGGATGCGATTCAGGCCCCCAAGACACTTGAAGAATTGGGAGTCAGCGAAGCACTATTGCCAACTGTTTTTGGCGCTACGAAGGATATCCGGGACAAATATGTGCTTTCTCGCCTGATGTGGGATCTGGGTATTATAGAGGAAGTGTTTTTATAGAACGGCATGCAGGCGATCTATATTAGAAATCATAACCGCCGGCTGAGGTGAGGCCGGTGGTTATGATTGATGATTTGAGTTCCGGATACTAAGTCCTTCCACCCCTTCAAAATCCGGGGTTAAAAAAACGGTTGGATAGAGGCAAGGCACTTACCGGAGGCCAGCTGGCAAACCTTGTGGAAGCCAATGAGAAGCAGTTTGTGGCCGAGGATATGGTCTCTATCCAGAGCGCGGCGGAAGGCAGACTTGTGGAGCTGGGGGAGACCGGAGATGTAAGCACCGTTGCGGCAGCCCTGACAAAGCGGGCTGCAGGACAGAAGCTGACCCGGGCAGAGCAACAGGCTATCTCCAACAGCCGATATGGGCAGTGGGTTGCCAATGAGCTGAATAGCGAGAATATTCGCTCCGGCGAGTATGCTTCTGCATGGGCGGAGAATATCGATACCCAGAGGATCAATGCACAGGAGTACAGCCGGATGGTGGAGGCTGCGCAGCTGGAGCAGGAGGGTGCGGGGGAGCAATCGGCTGAGAATCCCCCAGTCACGGCTGGCGCCGCGACAGCCCCCTTTAGGCAAGGGAGCCTTGGTGCGGAGGAAACTTCCGGTCAGGGCGGGAGGGTCAAGACCCTCCCCTACGGGCAGGAGGTAGAAGCGGCAACCGGTAAGGAAGCCTTACAGGTTGCTGAGAGTGGGAAGACGACTCTGCAGGAGACTGGGCAGGAGGTGGCGATCAGGGAGATCGTCAAAGCTGCGGACGGAAAGCTGACCCTGCGGCTGGAGGATGGGCGCACAGTGGATGCCGACGAGATTGCCTACGGCTCTGAGGGAGAGGCGCTTCTGTATGAGGGTGTTGCCACACTGGGCGCGGATCCGGAGGTTTCCAATCTGCTGGTGAACACCTACCGGGATCACGCGGAGGGTGTGGCTGCCGGGGATTATGCTCTGGGCATGGTGGAGGCTTTCCGGTACGGCACTTACAACATTCCCAAAGCGGAGCTGGAGAGCAACAGCTTTACCGCTAAGCTGACAGCGCTGCAGCGCAACACAGCCTATGCTTTGGGACAGCGCTACGGCGGCAAGCAGGTGGCGACGGCAGAGGCCAAGGCGCGCAGAGCGCGGTTTGCACGGAATTACCAGAAGGCTGCCCAGACGGAAAGCAAGGCGGACAAGAAGGGTCAGACGAAAGGATCCGGCAAGGTGCAGTTCATGGAAGGCAGCAAGCGCAGTGATCTGCGGGAGTATGTGAAGCAAAGCGGCAAGCAGCTTTCCCGGCAGCAGGAAACGGCAATCACCACCATGGAGAAGCTGTCGGCGATTCTGGGCGTGAATTTCTATGTGTACGAATCCTATGTGAAAGACGGTAAGCGGCTTTATGTGGATGAGAACGGTACAGAGAAGCCTGCGCCCAACGGCAGGTATACCAACGGCAGGGATATCTACATTGACTTGAATGCCGGTACCGGCGGCAGAGGGACTATGCTGTACACCGTGGCTCATGAGCTGACCCATTACATCCGGCAGTGGAGTCCCGCCAAGTTCAAGAAGAACGGCAAGAGGAACGCAATACAGAAGACCTGGGATAAAATCGATAATCTTGGCCTGTCTCCTGTCCGAAATGTGGAGAGAATGTCTGGCTACAATCAAAACTCCTCTCTTCTGAAACTGTTCAAGAAGTTTGAGCAGGGAATCAGAAAGAAGAACAAGTTCGTTATGGAGGCGTACAAGAGCTTGCCATTTTTGGTGTCTGCGGGTTGTTTTTGTTGCCTTTTTGCGGTGTGGCATTGTCATTTTGTGTGCTGGATTAACACACATATATATTTCAAAAGTTCGAAAAGCTCCGGCTTTTGTGGCAAATAAAGAAATAACACCACCGAAAATCGGTGGTGTTATTGGCAGAGGATGAGGGATTCGAACCCCCGCAAACGGAGTCAGAGTCCGGTGTGCTACCGTTACACTAATCCTCTGTGTGGCAAGCACGGATATTATTATATCGATTTCAGGGAAAAAGTCAAGAACTTTTTTCTATTTATGTTGGAATTTTTTCTTCCCCGGCAAAAACTATATTGCCCAAGTGCAAGAGTTCTTATTCAGCGTCTGTTTCCCAGGGGAAGGGCTTGCCTGAAAGGACCTGCCGGCGCAGATATTGGAAGGTTTGCTTTTCGCCGTTGTCCCGGAGCATGACCAGGATATGCTCCAGCTGCCGCTTGGTGACGGGGTGCATCAGCTCCCGCTCCCGACTTTTCATAAAATACGCAAGGGCTGCGCCATCGGTATATGCCTTGCCTTGGTAGGTCTTGCAGGCAGCAATGCGGTCCATGACCATCTCAGCCAGGTATTTTCGGGGCATGGCTACAGATTCGTAGCTCCGGGTCTGCAGATTCATATCCGTCCAGTATTCGTAGTGGTGGCGGTTGCGGCCTTTGTGATGCATCCAGGCCTCGCTGTAGCTTTTGTCTTCCCGTTCAGCGGCGTTGGGACTGCGATTGCCCTGATAATATTTGGCGCCGTTCCAAAATTCGGTGGGGGAGTACTTGGACAGATCGTGAGTAAGTCCCTGCCAGATCAGGCCAACCCGAAAGCAACCTGTCATCACCAAAAATCGGTGGTGGGTTATGGTTTTAAAATGTTTCCAAGGCTTCATATACTGTACCTCGCATGCAATTCTGCAGACCATTATAGAGGAAGCCGCGGCAAATTGCAAGGGTATCTTAGGCTCTGTCGCTGGGCATACTGCTGACGATCGGCAGCAAAGCTGAGCCGTGGACGGGGTCGATTCGTTTCCATGCGCCGTCACCTTCCTGCAGGTATTGGTTATAGATCTGGCGGTAGATGGTGTTTGTACCGTCTGAATAGGAGACGGTGATCTCGTAGGCATCGGTGCGGAAGGTATCGGGTGTAATATCTGTTGTAGTATAGGGGTCAAGCAGCCGCAGATAGTTTAGCATGACCTTCATTTTTTCGGGGGCAGTATAAATTTTTTCATAGAGCTGCCCCTCGTTGGTGGATATCACAGATACCTGGGTGACTATCCGGGAAACAGATTCCGATAGTTCTTTTTTGCGGCAGCCTGTCAGCATACACAAAACCACCGTAAGAAAAATGATAAATTTTCGCCTGTCCATATCCATCGCCTCCTTGACATTAGCATATGCCTGAAGCGTTTGAATATGGCCGGAAAAATGCAGAAAAATTGAGGATTTCCGATAAAAATGTCAAAAAACCTGCGCCGGTAAAGGCGCAGGTTTTGGGATATTACAGCTCGCAGTTGCCTACAGTTCTGGGGAAGGGAAGCACATCACGGATATTGGCCATGCCGGTCAGGTACATGACGCAGCGTTCAAAGCCCAGACCAAAGCCTGCGTGACGGGCAGAGCCGTACTTGCGCAGATCCATGTAGAAGCCGTAGTCCTCGGGGTTCATGCCGAGCTCTTCGATCCGGTTCTTCAGGATCTCGTAGTTATCCTCACGCTGGCTGCCGCCAATGATCTCGCCGATGCCGGGGACCAGGCAGTCCATAGCGGCAACGGTCTTTCCGTCAGGATTGAGCTTCATATAGAAGGCCTTGATCTGCTTAGGATAGTCGGTGACAAACACAGGCTTCTTGAATACCACCTCAGTCAGGTAGCGCTCGTGCTCCGTCTGCAGGTCGCTGCCCCAATGGACAGGGTACTCAAATTCTGCGTTGTGCTCTTCCAGCAGCTTCACAGCGTCGGTGTAGGTAATGTGGCCGAAATCGTTGTTAAGAACGTTGTTCAGCCGGTCCAGCAACCCCTTATCCACAAATTGGTTGAAGAAGTTCATTTCCTCGGAGGCGTGCTCCAGCACATAGGAGATGATATACTTGATCATATCTTCAGCCAGACGCATATCGTCGGACAGGTCGGCAAAGGCGATCTCAGGCTCGATCATCCAGAACTCAGCTGCGTGCCGGGTGGTGTTGGAATTCTCGGCCCGGAAGGTAGGACCAAAGGTGTAGATGTTGCGGAAAGCCATGGCGAAGGTCTCGCCGTTGAGCTGGCCGGAAACGGTCAGGTTGGTGGGCTTGCCGTAGAAGTCCTGAGAGAAGTCTACCTTGCCGTCCTCGGTCAGGGGTACATTGTTCAGATCCAGTGTAGTGACCTGGAACATCTCGCCTGCGCCCTCACAGTCAGAGCCGGTGATCAGGGGCGTATGGACGTATACAAAGTCCCGGTCCTGGAAAAATTGGTGGATGGCCATAGCAGCCAGGCTGCGTACGCGGAACACGGCCTGGAAGGTGTTGGTCCTGGGACGCAGATGGGTGATGGTGCGCAAAAATTCCATAGAATGGCGCTTGGGCTGCAGGGGATAGTCTCCGGTAGAGGGACCTTCAATCTGGATGGAGGCAGCCTGGATCTCAAAGGGCTGCTTGGAGTCAGGGGTCTCCACCAGAGTGCCCTTGACGATCAGTGCGGCACCAATGTTGATCTTGGAGATCTCCTGGAAATTCTCGATGGTATCATTGTAAACGACCTGCACAGGGGTAAAATAAGTGCCGTCGTTAAGCACGATGAAGCCAAACTGCTTACTGGGCCGGCGATTGCGCACCCAGCCGCCGATCTCGATCTGCTTGCCGGCATAGGCGGCGGTATTCTTAAACAGCTCACGAACAGAAATCAGTTCCATGATCAATAACCTCTCTTGCTGTTGGATAATAATATGAAAAGTATACGCCAAGTCAGGGAAATTTACAAGAGGAAAGTTTGCATTTTGGACATTTTATCAAAAAATTACCGATCTGATAGGCAGAAAACCGGCCATAAAGCCGCCAAATCACCACAGCAGACCGGATACGGCGGTGTTGAGATATCAGAAAGACAGAAGCTTCGCAATGAACCGGCAAAAAGTTTGATACAAATGGGGTATACTAAGGTATCTGTTTTGCGGGAGTGTGTTTATGAATGAAGCAGCCGAGAGGGAATCGTGACCTGGAGTCAACGCAAGGAGGAAACACGGCCTGGCGTATGCCTGTTTGGGCAGTGCCGGGTGCTTTTTTCCTGGTAGAGGTATTTGCGTATGTATTTCTTTCAGCCTCCGGAGGCATGAAGACCAACCTGTGGCCTTTGGTATTTGGGAGTCTGTGGGCAGGGATCCTGTCGGGGATCGTTCTTGCTGCCCCAAGGTCGGTTGGACGGGTAGTTTTCGGCTTGCTCTACTTTCCTGCCGCGCTCTATGCTGCGGTCCAGACAGGGTACTTTCACTTTTTTCGGGAGATGGTGTGGCTTTCGGAATTTCGGTATGCCTCCGAGGGTGCCCGGTTCATTTCGGTGCTGCAGGAATACCCTTTGCGGTGGTGGGTGCTTTTGGCGGCGCTTTTGGGTCTGGGGGTCATGCTGGTGTGGAGGTTTCCTATGTACCGGGTACACCGGCGGCGTACTGCCATCTTGGCCGGGTGTGCGGCAGCTTGTGCGGTGGGGGCGTTTTTTCTGCCCCGGTGCATTTTTTTGTATGACCGCCAGACCCAATATGCCGGAACGGATTATAGAAGAGCCAGGTCCGCAGAGGCTGTGTATACCAACATGTATCACGCTCACGGCCTGTATCAGGTCTGCGGTATCTATCAGACTGGGATGAAAGATATCCACCAGCATTGGATCTATCCTTTGAGTCCCGGCTATGCCCAGATTCGGCGGCAGGCGAGGGCGGAGATCGAGGCTTATTTTAATGCCCGGGGGGAACGGTCAGAAAATGCCATGACCGGCGTGTTTGCCGGAAAAAACATTGTTCTGGTGCTAATGGAATCCATGGACGACTGGGCATTGGGAGAGCACACGCCTACCATTAACCGGCTGATGGCAGAAGGAATCCGATTCAGCAATTTTTATACCCCGCCCTATGGGGGTGTTCGAACCTTCAATACAGAATTTTGTGTCAATACCGGCAGTTTTCTGTCCAGCGGCGGCGGATATGCCTTTGACTATGTGACCAACAACTATGGGCACTCTCTGGCCAGCCAGCTGTCCCAACAGGGGTATTCTGCCAAGGTCTATCATTATAACAGCCCGTCTTTTTACAGCAGGGGAACGTTCTCCCGGGCTATGGGGTATGAGGAGTATGTATCCTATGAAAGCTATATAACCGCCGATAACAGGGCTGCGCTGTATGACGATCAGTTTCTGTTTGATCAGGGGGCTGTATCCGAAAGCTTTTTCCGGGAAGGCAGGAAGCTGAATTTTATCATTACCCATGCTGCCCATATGAGCTACCGTTACAATGAGAGTCTCAGTGCCTGGGGATTGCAGAAGTACCCCCAATACCGGGGACTGACGGGCCATGAGGAAGAGGATTGTATGTACCTCAAGGCCAGACTCGTGGATGATATGTTTGCCCGGCTGCTGGAGGACCTGGAAGCCCATGGAGAACTGCAGGATACGGTGATCGTGGCCTTTACGGATCACTATACCTATGGCATCCAGGATACGCAGCTGCTCATGGAACGCTCCGGTGTGGAAGACAGTCTTTTGCTGGAGAAAACTCCCTGTTTCATTTGGAGTGTGGATGGTTTTTCCATGGAGGTGGATAAAACGCTGAATACAGCGGATCTGCTGCCTACGGTGCTGAATCTGATGGGTATATCATCGCCCTATCAATATTTGGGTCAGGATGCTTTTGACCCTGCATATCCGGGCTATGCGGTCTTTTCCGACGGAAGCTGGGTCAGTCAGGGCGCAGCGTATTCCGCTGCCAGTGAAAGGGTGCTGCGTCTGGAAGAAGGGGCAGATGTGTCAGAGCAGCGCATGGAGGAGATGGCGCGGCTGGTCAATGACTTTGTGCACATCAACAACCTGCTCCTGGAAACCGATTATTACGCCCAATCCGTGTATGAATAACGCAAAATAGCAGGCTGTACCGAAAGGTGCAGCCTGTTCGATTGGGCTTCAAATGTCTGCCGAAAACTCTTGCTTGTAAACAGATCGGGGCTTTGCTATAATGAAAACAGGCTGTGGAATCAAAAAAAGAGCCCTAAAAGGATGGATTGTATGAAAAAGCGAATCTTCCGGAAACTGTTGATTATATTGGGTGGGGTCGTGGGAGTGATTCTCTTGGCCCTGATCGCACTGATCGTTTTTTTGACAGTTACGGAGTATAGGCCGGAGGAACGCCAGACGGCTGAGCGGATCGAGCTGGATGACGATACTGCCCCCGCAGGGAAGAGCCTGACGGTATACAGCTGGAATATTGGTTATGCCGGTCTGGGTAAGGAATCTGACAGCTTTATGGATGGCGGAACTATGGTGAACCCGCCCAGCCAGGAGGCAGTTGAGAAGAATTTTTCCGGGGTGAAGGACTTTATAGCTGCCCATAAGGCAGATGCCTGGATGCTGCAGGAGGTGGACCTGAACTCCGCGCGTACCAAAGGAATGGATCAGCTGAAGCGGCTTGCTGAGGTTTATACCGGAAATCTGGCCTTTGCCTACAACTACAAGTGCGCCTTTGTGCCGATTCCTGTTCCGCCCATCGGTCGGGTGGAGAGTGGAATCGCCACCATGACGAAAGTGCAGATGGATGGGAATGCGGAGCGTGTTGCGCTGCCGTGCCCATTCTCCTGGCCTGTGAGGACGGCTAACCTAAAAAGGTGTCTGCTGGTGACTCGGCTGGCTGTCAGCGGAACAGATCGGGAGCTGGTGCTGGTCAATCTCCATTTGGAGGCTTATGACGATGGAGAGGGAAAGCTGGCCCAGACCAAGCGGCTGCTGGAGCTTCTTCAGGCCGAATATGAGAAAGGGAATTATGTGATCGCCGGCGGAGATTTTAATCAAACCTTCCCGGGAACTCTGGATACCTTCCCGATCCGTAATGACCGTTATTGGACACCAGGTGTCATGGAGAACACAGCCTTGCCCGAAGGATGGCAGTACGCTTACGACGGCGATACGGCCACATGCCGTTTGCTGGACCGGCCCTATGACAAGAACAGCCAGCTTTATGTGCTGGACGGCTTTATCGTATCGCCCAATGTGCAGATCGACGCTGTTGAGGCGGTGGACCTGGGCTTTGCGCATTCCGACCACAATCCGGTCAAACTGAATGTGACCCTGCTGGAGGGGTAAATACAGATTGACGGCCTGCTGCGACAAATCGCAGCAGGCCTTTTAGTTGCAATTTTATAGCTTGTGAAATACGGGCTTGCGGTTTTCAAAGGTGCACACATGGCCGAAGATATCTTTCAGCAGGGCCAGTGCTTCCGGTACATACTGACCCACACGGGTGGCATTGTGGGCATCGGAGCCGACCGTCACGATCTCGCCGCCCAGCTCTTTGAACCGCTGCAGGTATTCTCTGGAGGGCAGGAAGGTGTGTGCCCGATCTACGCCGCTGGTATTGAGCTCCATTCCGATACCCTTGGTGATCAGAAGCTTCATGATCTCGTCGGTCAGATCCCGGAAATCATCGAAGGGGACACCGCTGTGGGAGGGGTTGTGCGGGGATTTGCATACATAGGTCAGATGGCCCAGCACATCAAAGCTGCTGTGTACCTTCACACAGTCCAGTACGCCCTGCAGGTATTTGCGAAAGGCTTCATATATGTTGATGCCCTCCCAGTAGGCAGCTTCGTAGGGGTCGTGGCCGGCGACATAGTGTACGCTGCCTATCACGAAATCAAAGCTGCAGGCCTTCAAAAGGGAATCCAGCTGGGGCGCGTTCCAGACGGTCATGCCAAACTCCACGCCCTTGCGGATGGACAGCCCCGAAAACTCCAGTGCGTCGTACGCAAGGCGGTAACGCTCCAGGCTGAACAGGTCCGGCGTGTCCGCCGGGTCGGTCTTATAATCGTAATGGTCTGTGAAGCAGATCTCTTTCAGCCCCAGTTCCTGTGCTGCCCGGCACATGTCAGGGGCAGGGGAGGAGCTATCAAAGGATATGCTGCTGTGCAGATGAAAGTCGAACATACAAAAAACTCCTCGTTGGTGGATGCTGCCATTATAGCATAATTTCCAAAAATGTAAATACAACGACATAAGGTGGGGGGAATGGATAATTTCACAAAAAATGTTTGCAAATTTTGTGGATTATTTTAACGGCTGTGGATTGTCAGGTGGAAAGCTTTGTGCTATAATCATTTTAACATAGTCTGATCTCTAATTGAGAACGGGCGGAATTGATTACATGGAGGATTACTTATGCCAATGCAAATGGGTTTCCGTTGGTACGGTGAGGGCAATGACAAGATCAGCCTGTCTGACATCAAGCAGATCCCCGGCGTGACCAGCATTGTCTGGGCCCTGCATCACAAGATGCCCGGCGAGATCTGGGAGGAAAGCGAGATCGCTGAGGTCAAGGCCCAGTGTGACAAGTACGGCTTCAATATCGATGTGGTGGAATCCGTCAATGTCCATGACGACATCAAGATCGGCAAGCCTACACGGGATCAGTACATTGAGAACTACAAGATCACTATGCGCAATCTTGCCAAGTTCGGTGTCAAGGTCATCTGCTATAACTTTATGCCGATTTTCGACTGGACACGGTCCAATCTGTTCCACGAGGTTGGAGACGGCTCTACTGCCCTGTTCTATGAAAAGGGTATGATCCAGGATGATTACAATGCTATGGCAAAGTACATTCTGGACTTTACCGAGAAGTACAATATGTCCTTCCCCGGGTGGGAGCCTGAGCGTATGGCCAAGCTGGACCAGCTGTTTAAAGACTATGCCGATGTGGACCATGAGAAGCTGTGGGCCAACCTGAAATACTTCCTGGAGGCTTTGATGCCTACCTGCGAGGAGACCGGCATTAAAATGGCCATCCATATGGACGATCCCCCATGGGATATCTTCGGCCTGCCCAGACTGCTGATCAACGAGGCCAATATCGACCGCTTCCTGAAGATGGTAGACCACCCCTGCAACTGCCTGACCCTGTGCTCCGGCAGCCTGAATGCCGATCCCAACAACAATGTTGCCGAGATCGTCCGCAAGCACTGCGACCGCATCGCTTTTGCCCACATCCGTAATGTCAAGCATTTCCCCAACGGCGACTTCTCTGAGGCCTCCCACCGGGATTGCGACGGCGATACCGGCATTGTGGAGATCCTGAAGGCATACCACGCGTGTGGCTACGAGGGCTACATCCGCCCCGACCATGGCCGTCACCTGTGGACCGAAGGCCCCGGCAATGTCCGCCCCGGTTACGGTTTGTATGACCGCGCTCTGGGTATTATGTACATGCTGGGCGTTTGGGATCTGCTCGAGAACCAGAAGAACAGTAAGTAATTTACACTTGGAGGTAATGTAATATGATCAATCTTCCCTTGAATATCGATTATTCCGGCAAAGTAGCCGTTGTGACCGGCGCCGGTGGTCTGATCTGCGGTGCTATGGCCCGGGCTTTTGCCCAGAGCGGCGCTAAGGTTGCGGCTCTGGACCTGAACGAAGATGCCGTGAAGAAGCTGGCTGAGGAGCTGAAGGCCGAAGGCTTTATCTGCGAGGGCTACAAGGCCAACGTTCTGGATCCCGAGGCTCTGGAGGCGGTCCATCAGGCAGTTCTTGCCGATCTGGGTCCCTGTGACATTCTGGTCAACGGTGCCGGCGGCAACAACCCTCGTGCAACCACCGACAATGAGTATCAGCATGAGGCCAAGGAGGGCGGCAAGTCCTTCTTCGACCTGGATGCAGGCGGCGTGGACTTCGTGTTCAAGCTGAACTTCCAGGGTACCCTGCTGCCCACACAGGCATTCGCTAAGGACATGGTCGCCAAGAAGGCCGGCGTGATCCTGAACATCTCCTCCATGAATGCCTATACCCCCCTGACCAAGATCCCTGCTTACTCCGCAGCAAAGGCTGGCATCTCCAACTTTACCCAGTGGCTGGCTACCCACTTTGCCGGCACCGGCATCCGCTGCAACGCCATTGCCCCTGGCTTCCTGGTATCTGCTCAGAACAAGGCCCTGCTGTTCAATGAGGACGGCACTCCCACAGCCCGCTCCGCAAAGATCCTGAACGGCACTCCCACCGGCCGCTTTGTGGATGCTGCCGAGCTGCTGGGCGCGACTCTGTTCCTGTGTGACGACAAGTCCGCCAGTGCCATCACCGGTGTTGTGCTGCCTGTTGATGCAGGCTTCGCCGCCTACTCTGGTGTGTAATTCTGGTATAACGAAATTTGCCGGGAGGCGTCCATTGGATGCCTCCCGGCGTTTGTTTTTTTATTCCAGAGTCAGGTGACTCTTTTTTAAAGCAGTGCGGATGGTCACTGCCAGCAGGGGAGCACCGACGATGGCTACGGCTGCGTTAAATGTGGTGGCGAGCAGCTTGCCGCTCAGGACCGCTGCCAGTGCGGCATAGGGGGCAACGCCACTTATCAGAACGGCGGTGAGCCAGCTCTTTGCCAGATACAGCACTGCGTAGATCACTGCGCCTGTGATGGTACCCAGCAGTGCCTTGCTGTAGCCCCATTCCTTATGGCCTGCGTGGACGATAAGACCGGCGACCAGACCGTAAGCACCCTTCATCAGGAAGGTCAGCCAGCATTCAGAAATGTACATCGGGTCGAACATATCGTAAATGGCAGAGCCAAGACCAGCTGCCAGACCGCCCAGCCAGGGCCCCAACAGGATACCGGACAGAGCACACAGGATGTTGCCCAAGTGGAAAGCGGATGTGCCTACAAGATCCGCCGGTACTTTGATCCGCAACGAGGAGCCTGCCACGGTCAGGGCCGCCATGAGCCCCACCAAGACGATCTTTTTGGTTGTAAGTTTTGCTTTTCTATTCATTTTTGGTACCTCCTTGGGCTTGTTGCTACCATTATAACACTGGCTGGCTATAAATACAGTGCCAAATTACGAGCAAATAACAAGGCCAGATTGCACGCGGAGCGTTCTCTGTATATGCACACTGCTTTTGGGGGAAGCTTTCCATATAAAGGAGGCTTTGCCATGGAACAGAATCATCAGGAAACGATTAGAAATCTTGCCCGATCCTTTGCCGGAGAATCTCAGGCCCGTACGCGCTATACGGTTTATGCCCAGGTGGCAAGAGAAGAGGGTTGGGAGTGGATCGCACGCATCTTCGAGGAAACAGCCGATAACGAGGCAGTCCACGGGGAGGAATTTTTGGAGGAGCTGAAAAAACTGGGCGGCTGTGCAGAAACTATTGATCTTTCTGCAGGATATCCGTTCCAGCTAGGCACTACCCTTGAGAATCTGGCGTATGCGGCTAAGGGTGAACTGCAAGAGCATGATGAAGCATACCCCGCCTTTGCGGAAATGGCCAGACGGGAAGGCTGCAACGAAGCGGCAAGACTGTGGTTTCAGATTTCCCGCATCGAGGGTGTCCATCACAATACCTTCCAGCAGCTTCTGGAGCAGATGGAGAAGGGCACGCTGACGGAAAAGAAGAAACCTATCCTCTGGCGCTGCGCAAATTGCGGCTACACTTACGAGGGTGTTCGGGCCTGTGACCCTTGCCCCGTGTGCGAAAAGGGTAAGGGCTGGCAAATGGGTGAGCTGGATCAAAAGAAATTGATATCGAAAAAGTAGCAGAATCAGTAACTTTCTGTTTACACAACCCCTGATCGTGTGATATGATATAAAAAGGATTATCAGGAACAGAGGTTGCAGCAATGGATTATATCGTATTGGATATGGAATGGAATCAGCCCTGGCCCGGCTCGCCATCGGCCAAAAAGGTGCTGCCGGTGCAGATCCGCGGAGAGATCATCCAGATCGGTGCTGTGCGTATCACGGAAGACCAGCAGGTGGCGGACGAATTTCAGGTGCTGGTGCGGCCCAAGTATTACCGCCGCCTCAACCGCCGGGTCAGTAAGCTTACGGGAATTAGAGATGCCCGTCTGAAAGAAGAGGGGATCCCGTTCCCGGAAGCCATGGAGAAGTTCCGTTCCTGGTGCGGTGGGGAGGTAATCTTCCTCACATGGGGCTTCGATGACATTACCATCCTGCGGGAGAATCTGAGGCTGTTTGGGATCGGTGAAGATTGGACCAGCCGTTGGTTCAATGCACAGATGATCTTCAATAAGCAGACGGACGGTTCTACTGCGCAAAAGGCGCTGAAAACCGCCATGGAGATATTTGGCATAGAGGCCACCAGGCCCGCCCATGATGCCTTGGGTGATGCCTACCATACGGCGCTGATCTGCGCCAGACTGGATCTTGCCCGGGGTGCGCAAGAGTATGGACAGGCCCTGAAGGACCATGAGAACGGCTTCCATGGGGCAGAGCTGCCGGGTTGTATCAGCCGTAAGGTATTCCATGACTATGCGGATAAGCGTGCGGCCCTCAGTGCCATGGCCGGTGCAGAAAATCAGTGCCCCACCTGTGGGCGGCAGATGCTGGGCTCCCGCTGGTTTGCCCAGCCGGGTCACCGGTATATGGACCTGGCTACCTGCCCGGAACACGGCAAGTTTTTGATCCGTGTTCGGCTGTCAGACCAGGCAGACGGTACTGTGCGAGTCAGCAGACTGACCTACGAGGCTACCTCGGAGGCAGCGGAGGCCTATGCCCGCCGGGCAGAGAAGGCTGATCCAGAGGAGCGCAGAGGCACTTCCCGCCGTCGCCGCCGCAGAAGCAAGCTGCCGCCGACGGAGAATAAAGCATAAGAAATCGCCAGTCAGCAATGCTGACTGGCTGTTTTGCTTATGCTGGAAGCTTTTTGCCTGCCGTGATCCGGGAAACAAGCCGGACGAACCAGAAAGAGAGGAAGACAAAAAGTACATTTAAGGATGCGTTGATAAGAACGTAGAGGATCTGGGTTACGGTGTAGCCAAGAACCGGCTGCAGACTCAGGCGGACAGCTTCAAGGGGGGCAATATTGCATCTATAGAAGTTGGCAAAATTGGTTTGGAGCAGCTGTGCCATTGTGGCAGAAATAGCGCAGAAGCCGCAGGTGAAGAGCAGGGGTGCTTTTACTTCTTTGACATCACCGGGATCGTAGAGCCGAAGAGCCAGGATCAGGATAAATTCCAGAACCACTATGTTATGGAAGGCAACGGCGTGGAAGCTAAGATAGTTGGTGAAAAATTCTTTGATGTTGCCGTCGCTGTAGATAAGTGCGGGGTAGATGAGCAGCAGCAGCGTCATAGCAGCGCAAATGCTGGTGGCAATGGTGAAAACGGTTTGTTGATATTTTCCCCTGTAGAAAGCCATTATAGGCAGCATGAAAATGAACAGGGAGCAAAAATGAAAAGGCAGATGATATAGATCATACCCGTGGGTCAGAGAATAAGTTTGTTTGCCGATTTCAATGAGGACCAGCAGACAAGCCAGAATCTGAAACGGTATCATGCGGATAGCAAAGCGTTGCTTGCCGATGGTCAGCTTGAGAATAACACCGAGGATCAGAAAAACAATGACCGCGGGAAGGAGCGTTTGGGTATGTTCCGAAGTCCAGAGTACCATAGTATCCCCCTTTATGTTAATATTTTCTTTACAATTTTATCACAATTTGACGATGATCTCAACTGATCAAATCCTAAGACTTTTTTAAGATTGAAGATGGTTTGCCGTTCTTTCAAGCCCTTGCAGGCGTTGTAAAAAATGGCTGACAAAAACGGATTTATGCCAACAGCCGTAAAGGCTGCCGTCATAAATCCATGGACTTTCCCACGGCCTAAAAACATGCTCTGCCCAGCATGTTTTACCCCAGTGTGCGCACTGGTGCCGGCCGTTCAAGTCCTTGAGCATGCAGAAAACTCCGACACCAAAAAGGTGTCGGAGTTTTCTGTCTATGGGCTACAAAAAAGATGTTTTGCCGTTTTTGTGTATGAATTTGAACTCGCGCATATATCACATGTATACTAAAATCATCCGCGAAGCGGATCCCTTTACTTCTTCACTATTCACTATTACTTATTGCCTAATCGACAAGTTTCGAGAAAAAAGAGTGAAAAGTGAAGTGTGAATAGTGAAGAGTGAAAAAGTAAAATCGACAAGCTTCTTTCGAAACTTGTCGATTTTGGCAGGGGCACAAGGACTTGAATTGCCATAGATTTTGCATTTGATTAACTTTTGTTAACCATTTAGTACCATTTCTGCGGGTTTTCCGAACATTTAACCCCCACTAAACACAATGGTTAACCACCCACAACCTCCCCAATAAGGGGAAAAATAAGGGAAAACTTTTTAAACCGCTGCCTAGCAGGTACGCAAGAATGATTGTTTCCAAAGTTTCTAATGCTATTTTACACTATAGGACAATGGATAACTCACTGCAAAGAGCATTGTGTATTGCAAGTTCCCAGCCATTTCCTGTTAAAACTCCGGTGTCACCCTTGTGATTCCACCGCCAAGCATACTGACCGCCCATTCTGTTTACATTTCCCCAAAAACCGACTCGATAAAAATCTTCAAGGATATCATCCTTTCTTTCATCCCAAAAAGCACGAGCCTTACTTCCCTTCGTAGTATTTCTGCGAATCTGTTCTGGGGTAATGATTCTAGTTCCACCGCGCAATAATCTCATTACAATTTCTATTTCTTCGCTTGTATAGAGGGATTGCAACTCCTGTCGTATTTCGGTAAGGCTATTCTTTGAATACTCTTTTCTGAGCGTATCAAAAGCAGCTTGAGAAAAAGCTGTATCTTGACAATGTAAACTATCATTTTGTGCAGCAATAAGGAATCTGACAATATCTCTTGGGCGGGCGATAACTGTGAATAAAAATGGTCTCGGGCAACCTGGGCATGTACATATGCAGGAAGCCGGTGGGCAGTGGTCTCCCGAAGATATGTATTGTAGTCTACATCCAGGAAATTTCGTGCTATGGGGTTGATGAAGTTATCCAGATTTGCTTTAAAGCCGAGAATCCCGGAGAAGAATAAATCAGAGGCGAACTGTTGTTGAATCGCATCCCATTCTGCTTTTAGCGCACTTTCTCCAAGGGACCCCTGAAGCTGTTGCGTTGCCTTTTCGCATTGTTTTTGCGTGATCACAAATTCCTCAAAATTATCTGACATAATTTTTGCCACTGCGTCAACAAGGTGTGTTCCAGTTAGGACCTCTAAAATTGTTTGTGCTTTCATAGAATTACATCCTTTCAAATAAGCTTATAGCATTGATTACATACTATAAGCTTATTTTACAGGCTCTGTCCCGCGAAAACTGCCGAAAGTTGCCGTAAGGTCTCCGAATATGAAAAAAGGAGACACTTTTTCGTGTCTCCTGGGGTATCAGTCAAGATTTCTTACATATGCATCGAGAATATCTGCGGCAGTTTTTCTTTGCTGCGGCGTAAGATCTTTCAGTTTGTTTGTAATTTCATCGAATATGTATGCCTCGCCGGAACGCAATTCATTTCTCAGAACATAATCTGCAGAGATATCCAGCGCTTCGATGATTTTAATAAAGCTGTTCAGGCTGGGCATTTTGAGACCTCTTTCAATCTCACCAAGATACACATTGCCAATGCCTGCCTGCTCCGCTAATGCTTGCTGGGTATAGCTCTTCTTCAGCCTGGCTTCCCGAATCCTTTGACCCAATGCTGTTTTCTCCAAAACTGCACCTCCTCTACAGTGTATTATGTATTGACAGAGATAAAAAGTGACAGATTAAATGGAAAAATTGTTGAAAACTGTATAATTTTTTGATAACATGTGGGAAACAGGGGAAGGTAGGTGATGAACAGGGATGGATATGGCACAGAGAAAACAAATTGAAGAGCTGTATATGGAGATGTACGATAAGCTGATGGCTTATGCCTGTAGTTGCTTGGCCAGTGAAGCCTTGGCGGAAGAAGCGGTGCAGGAGACCTTCCATATTGCTTGCAAGAAATCGATGCAGTTATGCTGCAGCTCCAACCCTCAGGGTTGGCTTGTTCTGACACTGAAGAATACCATTCGGAATATGCAGAGCCACCGGGCAGCTATGAAGAAGCTGGTCGAGAGGTATATGCTGACGCGGATCTCGGAGTGTTCTTATACGGAAGACAAGATCCAGTTTAACATTCTCTATGAGGATGTGACAGAGATGGACGAGTTCAAACTCCTGTCAGAAATGGTGATAGAGGGAAAATCTCATCAGGAAATGGCGGAGGCCCGGGGTATTACGGTCAGTGCATGCAAGAAGCGCGTGCAGCGCGCAAAGGAAGCTTTGCAGAAGAAAATTAACGATTGATGTCACCATGTGACGGTTTTGCTACATATATAGATGAAGGGAGGAAACAGAATGTCCGAGAATCAGGACTGTGGAATTCGGAATCACTCGAAATATGATACCATGGACACAGAAACACTTGAGGAAATTCTGCGGTTGGATTCTGAAGCCCCAGAGGGGCAGGAATCGGATACAGAGTTGATTCTGTACATAATGGAGGTGTTGGCGAAGAGAAAAAAACTAAGCAGCACCGGAAAGACAGCACAGCAAGCATGGGAATCCTTTCAGCAGCACTATCTTCCCCAGGAGGAAGAGATTGCTGAAAAGCCTTTGAAATCCAAGAAGATCAATAAGTCATTCAGTTCCGGGCTGCGCCGGCTGATTGCGGCAGCGGCAGTGGTGGCACTGTTGGTTGGCCTCTCTGTGGCGGCTGGGGCGTTGCGTTGGGAAGAGATTTGGAACACCGTTGCCAAATGGGCAAAGGAGACCTTCTCCTTCGTGAGCCCGGACCAGACGGAGCAGACTGGGCCGAGTCCTGACAATATCAATTGCTACACAGCTTTGCAGGAGGCGTTGGCTGCAGAAAAGAGAGAAACAGATATTGTGCCCACATGGATCCCGGAAGGATATATATTCAATGAGATTATTATTGAAGAAAATCCAATGCAAAAAGTATATGTTGCCTTGTATAGTCATGGAGAAACAATTTTAAAAATCCATGTACAGGCGCATTTGATGGCTGATCCTGAGAGAGTGGAGGCCAATGAGGATCTGCTTGAAGTTTACCAATCGTCCGGTGTGGATTATTATATTCTCGCCAACCATCAGCAGCTGCGGGCTGTTTGGATCAAGGGTTCCTATGAGTGCTATATTTCCGGTGAATTGACTGTCGAAGAAATAAAATTGATGATCGATTCTATCGGGAAAGGATAAGCACTTTATGAATATGAGAAATCGCTTCAAAATTTTTCGCCTTGTGGCAATCGTCATGGTACTGGTGCTGGCTATGCCTATGAGCGTCAGCGCGGCGGTGATTGAACCAGTACAGCCCTGTGCCAGTTACTATTTGGATTCCTATAATGCTTTTGTGTACCCTGCGGGAAGTGGAAAGGTACAGGTTTGGTTTTCGGTGACCGGCGTCAATTATATGGATGAGCTTGGGGCACTGACCATCCAGCTTTACGAATCTACAGACAATAGCACATGGGAATGGGTTGATGCCTACACCCATGATAGAACCTCGGGTATGTTGAGTTACGATGACATTTATCACAGCGGCCATGTGGAATACCAGGGTGTGGCAGGCCGGTATTACAAGGCCTATGTCTGCATCTGGGGTGGCAAAGATGGAGACGGCGATACCCGCTACTTCTGGACAAGCACGAAACTGGCAACTTGATTTTTTAAAATCCACGCACAAGAGAATATGCGCAACCCCGGGTAGGCGACTAAAGCCTACCCGGGGTCTTGCTTTTTCTTGAGATATACATTTTATGTAAAAAACGGAAAAATAAATGTCACCAATTGTGCAAGTCTCTACATAAATAAGTAGATGGCTGCCATGGGTGTAGGCAGCCTGTCCGGTTCGTAAGGAATCCCTATATTAGAAACAGAAAAGGAGGAGACTTGTATGTGTAAAACCATGCTCCGTTTTTGCAGCGTCCTGCTGGTAGTTGTCCTGCTTGCGAATATGCTTCCCCTAAGCACCTTCGCGGCAGAGCTTCAGGCGCGGGCTGCTGAAACCGAGACTACAGCTGCGGCAGAATCAACTGTTGTATCATCCACAGTCAAAACCGCAGAAGAAATCATCGAAAACAGAACCAAATTTTCTAAGGAATTTAAGCTCTCCGGCGGCCTGCATATGGCCGTGGTGTATCCGGAGGCTGTCCACTATGAAGAGGATGGCCAGTGGAAGGAGATCGACAACACCCTAAGAGCCTCCGGCGCAGGAACAAAGGCGGCCTATACCAACACCGCCGGTGTGTGGGATGTGTCGTTCCCTCAGAGCCTGCGTGACGGCAGCGCCGTCACGATTACTAAGGACGGCTATACCCTGCGCTTTGCCATGGCCGGCCAGCTTAGCGCGCCCACCGGCGGCCTTTCGACTATGGCCATCGGGTCTGAAAATGCCAGCTTCTCTGTGGAATCCGCTAAGCTCTCTGCCGCCCAGGTGCAGAAGATCGACCTGAGCGCTGCAAAGGCAGAAGCAGAGTACCCCGAGACCGTGCCGGATAAGCTCTACTCCCGGCTGCAGTATACCGGGGTATATAGCAATACGGATATCATCTATGACCTGCAATCCAACCAGGTAAAGGAATCCGTAGTGCTCAGCAGCTACAGCGCGGACCTGCGGGGCTACCGGTATACCCTGAATGTGGGCAGGCTGATCCCTGTGCTGGACAGCAGCGGCAGGATCGACCTGTACGACGAAAACCGGGAAAGCATCATTATGACCCTGCCCGCACCCTATATGGTGGACAGCGCCGGGGCGTATTTCCACGATGTCACCGTGACCCTGGAGGGCAGCGGCAGTACCTATACCCTGTGTTACATCCTGCCCCAGAGCTGGCTGGCAGACAGCAGCCGCCAGTGGCCGGTGATATTGGATCCCATCGTGGACGCCAATGTGGATGTGAACAACATCAGCGATGTGACTGTGTATGAGCTCAGCACACCGCTGGACTATCAGAGCGGCGTTCTGGACTGGGGTCATAACACCAGCTTTGGCATCATGCGCTCCTTTGTGAAATATAATTCCCTTCCCACCCGGACCTCTGCGGATGTGGTGGTGGGAGCTATGTTCCGGGTGTATAAGCCCAATAATTCCAGCAACGCAACTGTAGCCCAGATCCATAAGGTCAATACGACCTGGGAGTCCTCCGCCATGAATTGGGGGAATCAGCCGGGCCACAGCCCCATCGTTGAGGATTTTGCAACCGTACAGAATATAGACTACTACGGGTTCGATGTGACGGATATCGTCCGTGGCTGGTACGAGGGGGAGAATACCGGACTTCTGATCCGGGCATCGGACGAGATAGAGAATACCACCTCCACCACCTCCTACCGCAAGCAGTTCTATTCCTCGGACTATTCCATCTATCAGCACGACCAGAAGCCCTACCTGCAGATCCTGTTCCGCAACAATAACGGTCTGGAAAGCTATTGGGATTATACCGCATCTTCCGCGGGCCGTGCAGGCACAGGCTATGTGAACAACTACACCGGCAATCTGGTGTGGGTGCGCAGTGACCTTGGCTTCGGCGGCACCCGGATGCCCGTAGCTATCAGCCATGTGTATAATGCCAACGACGCAGCCAATAACGCCTTTGGCACAGGCAGCGGCTGGCGTACTACCTTCAACCAGAGAGTCAGTATCTGGAACAACAGAAACAGCACCTACTATGTCTGGGAGGATTCTGACGGCACCAAGCACTACTTCTATAACGAGTCCGGCAATACCTATAAGGACGAGGACGGCCTGGAGCTGACCCTGACGGTGACAAACACCTCCACACTGGAATGTTATATTGCCGATCAGTACGAAAACCGCTCCTATTTCGATGCCTACGGCCGCCTGACCAAGCAGGAGAACAACCAGCAGACCAAGAGCAGTATCAACATCACTTACACCACCGACACGGGCTTCCTGATCAACACCGTCACTGATGGCGTAGGCCGGGTGTATGCCTACAGCTATAACGGCAGCGGTCTGCTTTCCCGCATCAGCTACCGGGGCAAGGGAAGCACAGAGCTGAGCTATGTATCCTATGGCTACAGCGGCACACAGCTAACCACAGTGACCGATCAGGATGGGAAGAGTACTTCCTATACCTACGCCAACGGGAATCTGCTTGCCTCCGCCCAGGATATCGACAGCTACAAGCTGACCTACGAATATACCACCCATACTCCCGGCAAGCCCAGCCGGGTAAGGAAGCTCTGCGAGTTTGACGGCGCAAAGCCAGGCAGTGAGCTTGATTTTTCCTACGGCAACAACCAGACAGTCATTACCGACTATAACGGCAATAAGCAGATCTACCAGTTCAACAACTGGGGCAATACTGTAGCCGTCTATGACGGTGAGGGTCGGGCACAGCTGGCGCAGTACGCCTTTACGGATGCAGAGGACGAAAAAAACAATACAGATGCCACCCGAAAGACCAATCAGCTGCGGCAGGCATCCAACCTGCAGTACACAGTAACAAACTGGGTTTGGGACATGAGCTTTGAAGGCTATTCCACCTGGAACAATGCCAGCGGCATGAGCAATGTTGCCACAGGCGCGCAGCGTTATTCCGGCCTTAGCTCTTTGCAGATCAGCGGACCGGGGGAATATGTGTCCGATTTTTGCATAACGGTTCCCGCTGGCAAATCGTGCACATTCTCCGCTTATATGAAAGCGTCTGCCAATACCAGCGCGTGGTTGGCCTTAATAGACAGTGGGGGCGCTTCCTATATCAGCGAATACCTTACCGGCGGCGCAAGCGAGACCGGCTGGGAGCGGCTGCAGGCATCCTATACCAACACGACCGGCATGACCCAAACACTGGAAGCCCGGGCCTATGTCAACGGCACTGCCTATATGGACTGTGTGCAGCTTGAAGCAAGTCCCACAGCCAGCCGGTATAATATTATTGATAATTGTGACTTCAGCGTGGGTTCCCACGGCTGGTCCACCGGGGACGGCTTTACAGTCACCAACCAAAGCTCCAGCCCGTCCCCGCAAATGGGCGGCCAGGCATTTACTGTTACCGGCGATCCTACCAGAACCAAGGAATCCTACCAGCACATCCAGTGTCAGGGTGTCGCGGGGGATACCCTGATCCTTGGAGGATGGGCCA
>JAGBSG010000065.1 GCA_017632035.1 Oscillospiraceae bacterium
CTTGTTCTTTTCGGATTTTAGTGCTACACTATTCATGGCGGTTGAGTTCCTTTCGTTAGTGTTGAGTGTGGTAGCTTTATTCTAACGAACTCAATCGCCTTTTTCTATACTCTTGGTCTCACATCAATTGTAACGCTACATTTTTTGTCCCGCCGACGCAGGAAAGGTATTGACATTTTTTCTATTTGTGCTATAATCTAACCTGTTCCACATGGAGGCTTAGCTCAGCTGGTTAGAGCGCATGCTTCACACGCATGAGGTCACAGGTTCGAGTCCCGTAGTCTCCACCAAAAAGAAACCCACACCATTTGGTGTGGGTTTTCTTTTGGGTATAGTATTCAGACAAGGGACTCGAACCCATTTCAATGCAAGGCTCCAGTGGAGCCTTGCTGACACCAGTGCAAACACTGGTGGCTACAATAATTTTGCCCATTTGGGGCAAAATGCAAATCGAGTCCCGTAGTCGTATATTGTTTCATGCCGTCCAGCTGTACAGTGCATTTGACAAACTATCCGGCCGTACTCCCAATTAGGAATATGGCCGGAATTTATTATCCAACACAGGAAAATCATTTGTGCAGCAGCCTTAGTCCGCGCAGTTTGCCAGCGCCCTTACCAAGCAAGCTGTGCTCGTGAGCAGCAGTGCGAAGAAGAACACCAGAATGCCTACCAGAACGGCGCTGAGGATGCTGGTCGCAACGATACCTACAGCAAGCAGCACCACCGCAAACAGGATCGCGCCCAGGATCCCTGCCAGCAGCGTATTCAAGGTATCGCAAAGGCAACCGTCCGCCTCTCTCCTCCTGGCCAGCGCAGTAGCAACTACCAGCACTCCAAGATACACGACTGCGACGGCAAGAACCCCACCAACGAATGCAGGAGTTGCCGTCACAACGCCCGCAATCTGGAGAAATGCTGTAACGATACCCAGAACAGCGCTCACGATGATCGCTGCCAATGCGCATCTGCAGCGGCAATTGCAAGTAACCAATGACAAAAATTTCACCTCTCATGGTCAATATATGCCCGGCCTGTAAGGAAGGTGCTTTTTGTCGATACCTGTTGCCCAAGAACTAGACAATCCCTTTCGCCCAGCTGCTATTCGCATTCCTTTCCTCAGCTGTATTTCTGAGCTTTAGATCACTCGCCTCCGGATCTTTCCATCAAAACGAACAAATCAACATGCTTTGCAAGAGAAAACGGACTATGGAAAATCCATAGTCCGTTTTTTGATTGGTATAACTCTGGTGAGCAATTTTTGATAAGTGCTTATATCTTCTTATAAGTTCTTATAACTTATTGTTAGTCCAGGGGCTTCATCGTGGGGAAAAGGATCACTTCTCTGATGGTATCGGAGCCGGTGAGCAGCATCACACTGCGGTCGATGCCGATGCCCATGCCGCCCGTGGGAGGCATACCGTACTCCATGGCATTCAGGAAGTCCTCATCCAGCATTTCGGTTTCATCATCGCCGCGCTCGCGCTGCTCGACCTGCTTCATGAACCGGGCTCTCTGGTCGATGGGATCATTCAACTCGGAGTAGGCGTTGGCCAGCTCACTGTGGCAGATGAACAACTCAAAGCGCTCGGTCAGCCGGGAGTCCAGAGGGCTGCGCTTGGTCAGAGGACTGACCTCCACAGGATACATGGTGATGAAAGTGGGCTGGATCAAGTGCTCCTCCACCCGCTGGTCAAAGCAAGCGTACAAGGCATTGCCCCAGGTCTTTTCAGCAGCGTCTGCCAGCTCTACACCCTTGGCCTTGGCAGCAGCCACAGCCTCGGCATCATCGGTGATGGCGTCAAAATCGATACCCACATACTCCCTGACAGCCTCCACCATGGTCATACGGCGCCAGCCGGGAGTCAGGTCAATCTTCTCGCCCATCCACTCCACTTCGTAAGTGCCCAGAATCTCCTTGGCGGCGCCGGAGAGGATGCCCTCGGCAATATCCATCATGTCATGGAAGTCCGCATAGGCCTGATACAGCTCCACAGAGGTAAACTCCGGGTTGTGTTTGGGGTCCATGCCCTCATTCCGGAAAATACGGCCGATCTCATACACCCGGTCCATGCCGCCGATGATCAACCGCTTCAGGGGCAGCTCTGTGGCGATTCGCATGTACATATCGATATCGAGGGTGTTATGGTGGGTAATAAAGGGACGGGCAGAAGCACCGCCGGCGATGGTATTCAGCACCGGGGTCTCTACCTCAATATAGTTCATATTGTCGAGATACTGGCGCATGAACTTGATGAACTTGCTGCGGATAATGAAGTTCTGCTTAACCTCGGGGTTGACCATCAGGTCCACATAGCGCTGACGGAAGCGGATCTCCTTATCGGTCAGGCCGTGGTACTTCTCAGGCAACGGCAGCAGAGACTTGCTCAAAAGTGTGACTGTCTTGGCACGGACGGAGATCTCCTCGGTCTTAGTCTTAAAGACCTCACCCTCAACGCCGACGATATCGCCGATATCGTTCTTTTTGAAGCGGGTATACTCTTCCTCACCCAGCTCATCGATCTTTACGAACAGCTGGATACGGCCGGTAGAATCCTGCAGATCGCAGAACATGACCTTACCCTGACCGCGCTTGCTCATAAGACGGCCGGCAATACGGACAGTCTTGCCCTCATAGCCCGCATAGTCAGCCTTAATGGCGGCAGAATCTGCATTAAAATCAAACTTGGTCTGCACGAAGGGATCACGGCCCTCCGCCTGCAGTGCTGCCAGCTTCTCACGACGGATCTGAGCCTGCTCAGAAACAGGCAGTTCAGCCTGGGATTCAAACTTTGCCATAGCTTATCCCTCGCGTGTTACATCAATAACCTCCATCCGGTAAGCGCCGGTAGGAGCGTTCACAGTGAAAGTCTCGCCCACAGCCTTGCCAACCACGGCACGGCCAAAGGGAGAATCGTCAGAAAGCTTGTATTCCATGGGATTGGCCTCCTGAGAGCCGGTGATGCGGTAAGCAGTCACTTCGCCGTTAGCCAGATCCTTCACGGTAACGGTGCATCCCAGACCCACGCGACCGGTAGCCTGGTTTTCATCCTCGATGATCACCGCATGGGACAGGATGTCCTCGATCTCCGCAATACGGCCGTAGAGCTTCGCCTGTTCGTTCTTAGCGGCATCGTACTCAGAGTTCTCAGACAAGTCACCGTAGGAGCGAGCCTCAGCGATCATAGCTGCGATCTCACGCTCACGGGTCGTCTTCAGGTAGTTCAGTTCCTTTTCCAGATCTGCCAGACGCAGACTGGTAATTTTATATTCCTTTGCCATAATGGGAAGTCCTTCCTTCCATATTAATTTCTAAAACTCTCACAATTATAGTGGATATTTCCTCCACAGTCAAGGTAAATTTCCTTACTTTTTACTTGGATTTCAACGCATTCGCCGCCGCCTGTATGTGAGGGTCCTCAGCAGGGTCCAATATATCCGCATAGAGCTTGGCGTCCATCTCTTCATTCAGCTTTTCTCCCATATCCGGTATCAGACCGCCCACATCCGCCAGGCTTACCCCTTTGGGGGTATAATATTTGCCCACGGACAGGTTCACCGCAGACCCATCAGAGAGCCTGTAGGTCTGCTGAAAGTAGCCCTTGCCGGTCGTAGGCTCGCCCACGATCATCGCCGCGTCATACTCCTTCAGCGCCGCCGCGAAAAACTCTGCAGCGGAATAGGAGCTTCCATTGACCAACACAGCCATAGGCATATCCAGATGATCGGCATCGGACTTACGGACCTCTGTGCGGCCCTTGTAATCCTCGCTGCGGAACAGATCTCCCTCCGGCAGCAAATAATCCAGGACCTTCACCAGCTCATCCACATAACCGCCGGGGTTATAGCGTACGTCGAAGATCAGCGCCTCTGCGCCCTGCTTGCGCAGGTCCTCAATGGCCGCGGTAGTCTCCTCCGCGCAGCGGCTGTCAAAATTCTCGATGGTCACCAGTCCGATCCGGTCCGGAAGCAGCGTTGCCGTGGCTACAGGCATCTGGATGCTTCTTCTGGTCACCGTCAGGGTATGGGTATCCTCGCCCCGCACTACAGTCAGCTTTACCTGAGTGCCCGCTTCGCCTCGGATCATCTCTCGGGCCGCATCTGTGCCGATTTGAGAAACGACCTTACCGTCGATTCCCGTAATGATGTCGCCGGCCTGTACGCCAGCCTCTTGGGCCGGACCGTTCTTCGTCACCTGCATTACATCGAAGCCGTGGCCGTCTTCACGCACAGAGATAGTCACGCCGACGCCCACATAAGCATTGGCCATCTGCTCCTGATAGTCCTGATATTCCGCCGCAGTCATATAAAAGCTCCAGCGATCACCGATGGCATTGACCATGGCCTCTGCTGCCGCGTCCTCCATAGCATCCCGCTCTGCCTCTCCAATATACCGGTCCAGGATCAGGTTTTCCAGCTGCTGCAGCTTTGTACTGCCGGGCACCCCCAGACAGGTACACAGAAAAAGCGTAACACAGCTGGCGATCACCGCCACCAAAACATAGGAAAGCCACTTGCTGAATTTCTGCATAAAACCTCCTCAATTAAAGGTTTCCCACAGCCCAACAGGGCTGTGGGAGCCTCATATAACCATCAATAAAATTTCACATAGCTGGCAGGGTTTACAGAGTTACCGTTATAATAGATCGAAAAATGCAGGTGGTTACCGGTAGAGGTACCGGTGGTTCCCACATAGCCGATAACCTGACCTGCTGTCACATACTGCCCAGGCTTGACGATGTAGTGGGTCATATGCATGTAACTGCTGGAGAATCCGTCACCATGGTTCACAGTCACATAGTAACCGGCAGAATCGCTATATGTAGCAATCGTAACTGTGCCTGCACGGGTAGCATAGATGGGCGTACCGCCAGGGGCAGCCAGGTCCACACCGCTATGGAAGCGCCAATCACCATGGACAGGATGGACACGCCAACCGTAGGGGCTGGACAGGTAGGTATACCTGGTAGGAATGTACCAGGTGATACCGTTTGTCACATTGCTGCCGGGACGCTCACCGGGCCCATAGTTGGGATCCGGGGGTCTGCTGGCTTCTTCCTCTTTCTTCTTTTGCTCGTTATATTCCTTTTCCTTCTGGGCGATCTCCTGCTGCAGCTTTTCAGCCTCAGCCTCAGCATCGTCCATCAGGTCGTCAAATTTCTGACCCTTAGCATGCAGCTGCGCAAGCAGCTTGTCTGCTTCCACACGCTTGGTCTCCAGAGAAGTTTTCATCTCCCCCAGCTCTACCTTGGTCTTTTCCAGGGCAGCCTTTTCGGATTCCAATTCCGCACGGGCTGTGGCCACTGCCTCTGCCGCTTTGCTCATTTCCTCCAGACGGCGGCGGTCTGCCGCAGCGATCTCCTCGATCATATTCAGCCGGTCCAACAAATCAGAGAAACTGTTTGCCTTGAACAGCACCGACCAATAGGACAGGTTGCCGTCCTCTTCCATAGCCCGGATGCGCTCTTTGTTCTTTTCGCTAAGCTCCCGCAGCCGAGCCTGGGCCGCGTCCAGTTCATCCTGCTTATCAGCAATCAAAAGCCCATAGGCGGTGATCTGCTGATTGACATTGATGACTTTCTGGTTCAGCAGGAAGATCTCCTTGTCGATCAGAGTCTTTTCCGCAGAGATCTTCTCCATCTCAGTAAAATTATCGTTGATCTGGTCCTTGAGCTTGTCGATCTCGTCCTGAAGCTTGTCGTTTTCCTTTTCCAGCGAATTGATCTCGTTCTTAATCTCGCCGGAGGAAGCGGCCTTGACCTCAGCAGGAAGCTGCCCGCCAGCCATGGAGATCAGCATCACCGCAGCCAACAAAAAGGCCACAGCTGACAGCCTTAATTTTTTATCTTTCATAGTATCTCCTTAGGGGCAAACTTTTAGAACTGCAGAAATCCAATAATCAAAGAAAGAGCCAGCACAGCGGCCATAACGCCCGCCAGGAAAGAAATCATCTGCTTCTTGTTCTTCATAACCAAAATCTCCTTAAACAGTGTTTTTATACATCCAAGAATTTACGAATAGAAGTCCAGCTTCCCACGACACCCACAAACAAGCCCGCGGCACAGAAGGTAATGACCATCGGCACCAGCAGTTCATCAAAGGGCACAAAGGTAAACAGGCGCAAGGAGTCAAGCTCCTCGATCTTGAGCACCAGCGTGTCATACAGCACCCACTCCAGGCCGAAGGCAACGGCAGCGCCCATCATACCCAGAGCAAAGCCCTCTACAACAAAGGGCAGCCGGATAAAGCCATCGGTGGCACCCACCATCTTCATAATGGCGATCTCATCCTTCCGGTCATACAATGCCAGCTTGACCGTATTGGAGATGATCAGCAGAGAGACTACCAGCAGCACCGCAATGATCGCAATGGATGCGATATGCAGCACATTCTGTATGGTTGTAAAGCCCTCAGCCAGCTCATATTCCGCCCGGGTCTTCGCCACACCGGGAATCTGACGGATCTGTTCGTCCGTCTGTTCCATCAGGCTGTTATCCTCCAGTACCACCACAAAGCGGTGGCGCAGATCCGCTGCTTCCACACCGCTGAAGGCCTCATCGTCCTGATGGTCCTTAATAAAGTCCTCCAGTGCTTGCTCCCGGGATACAAACTTAGCCTGATGCACATTTTCAAGCTGGTTTAGCTTCGTGCCCACGCTTTTTGCTTCGGCATCGGATAAAGAGCTGTCTACATACACAAGGATCTCGTTGGTCTTGTTTAAGTCCTCCACCATCAGGTTTACATTGTAAATCAGACAGGAGAAGCTTCCCACGATCAGAAGACAGGCCACCGTCACACACACAGCCGCAAAGGACATAAACCCGTGGAGGAAGATTCCGCGGATGCCCTCCTTGAGCAAATATCCAAAATTATTCATTCTCATAGTATCGCCCATCCATTCCATCGCTGATGACCAAGCCCTCGTCAATGGCAATGACACGCTTGGCAAACCGCTGCACCAGGTCCATTTCATGGGTGACCACCAGCACAGTAGTCCCCAGGTTGTTGATCTCCTGCAGCAGTGTCATGATCTCAAGGGATCGAGCCGGGTCCAGGTTTCCGGTAGGCTCATCCGCAATGATCATAGAGGGGTTATTCACCAACGCTCTGGCAATCGCAAGACGCTGCTGCTCACCGCCGGAAAGCTCATTGGGATGACGGCGGCTCTTGGTGTCCAGGCCCACAAGGTCCAGAACATAGGGCACCCGCTCCCGGATTTCCCGCTCGCCCGCGCCGATCACACGCATGGCAAAAGCCACATTCTCATACACGGTCTTCGTATCGATCAGCCGGAAATCCTGGAACACAACGCCGACAGTACGGCGCAGATAGGGAACTTCACGCTTACGGATTCGCTCCAGGGAATAGCCATTTACATGTACGCTGCCGGAGGTAGGCCTCAGCTCACCGGTGATCAGCTTAATGATCGTAGATTTGCCGGACCCGGAGGGGCCAACCAGGAAAACAAACTCTCCGTCCTCGATCTGCATGGATACGCCCCGCAACGCCTTATTTCCCACGGAATAAGACTTTACAACATCTATAAATTCAATCATATATATCCTGCTCCAAAATAGTGTAACCAAATTGTAACACATTGCAAAACTATTGTCAACGCAAGAACTTGGGAAAATACGAGTTTTTCCCGTTCTCTGCCGCAAAAGAAGACCGCACAGTTGTGCGGCCTCCTGATTCATCCTTACCTGGGCTCTCTGGAAGAGAGGTACTTGCGTACCATCAGCGCGACCTTGAACACGATGGCGTGGTCAAACTGCCGCAGGTCCAGACCCGTGAGCTTCCTGATCTTCTCCAGGCGGTACACCAGTGTGTTGCGGTGGACGAACAGCTTTCGGGAGGTTTCAGAAACATTCAGATTGTTCTCGAAAAACTTATTGATGGTAAACAGGGTCTCCTGATCCAGCGCATCAATGGCGCTCTTCTTGAACACCTCAAAAAGGAATATCTCACAAAGGGTGGTAGGCAGCTGATAGATCAGCCGGCCAATACCCAGATTCTCATAGTGGATGATCGTCTTCTCTGTATCGAACACCTTGCCCACATCGATAGCAGTCTGGGCTTCCTTATAGGAATCCGCCAGCTCCCGCAGGTGCTCCGCTACAGTGCCGATACCAATGACGGTCTTGACGAACAGCTCGTTTCTCAGCGTATCCTCAATGGAAGTGGCGATCCTCTCCAGCTCACCCTCGCCGGGGGCACCGCTGAGCTGCTTGACCACAGCAATGTCGGATTCATTGATGCTCAGGACGAAATCCTGCAGCTTGTCCGGAAACAGGCCGGACAGTACATCCACCGCCGATACATCTCCATGGCTCACCTGCCGAACAAGGAACACGGCTCTGGGCGCATCCGTAGCAAAATGAAGCTCTTTGGCACGGATGTAGATATCGCCGGGGAGTATGTTGTCCATAATAATGTTCTTAACGAAGGTTCCCCGGTCATGCTTTTCTTCGTAAAATATCTTTGCGTCGTTCAGCGCAATGTACGCCATGGAGCAATAGGCCCTGGCAGTCTCATCGTCGCCGCCGCAGAACACTGCATATTCAAAATAATTGGAGCCGCCTTGGATCATCTTAAAGGTTTTTTGGCCAAAGGTGACCATAGATTCACCGGACACTGCAATCTTCTGTACAGCATCCGTCCAACGCTCACCAATATAGGACGCATCTGTGCAGGAAACCACACAGCCGTCGCTGTCCATCACGCCGAAGATCCGGTTTGAGACTTCCTTGAGCTGTAGGATCACGCTCTGAAAAACACTGTTGGACACTTTGCAGACCTCCTTAGAAATTTGCATAAAGGCTTATTTAACAAAATTGCCCTATTATTATACAATCCTTTTGCGCACTTTGCAAGTACCTTTTGACATTTTACTGCAAAATACGTGGCAATTTTTATACAAAATACCAGTTTTTGTCCAAGACAAGGTCTGCTTTGCGTCCCAAAACTCCGGCAAAATGACTGTTATTCCGGCAATTTGCTCAACGCCCCGCCATCTCCAGTGTCAGGATCTCTCCTTCTGTCAGCTCCCGTGTCTGCCCTCTGGGCAGATCACCCAAAGCAAGGGTGCCCTCCCGTCGGCGCTCCAGATAGGTCACCGTCATTGCCCGGCTGGCCATCATCCGGCGCACCTGGTGGTACTTGCCCTCACACACGGTGATCAAGCTCTCTCCCGGACCCAACGGCTCCAGCACCGCACTCAGGCATTGTGTCCCATCCCGCAGCACAAGGCCCTTTGCAAAAGCTGCCGTGTCCTCCCCCGTTGCAGTTCCCTCATGCCGGGCATAATAGACCTTAGGCACCTGCTTTTTGGGAGAGATCAGGCGATGCAGCAGGTCTCCGTCGTTAGTAAAAAGCAACAGCCCCTCCGTATCCTTATCCAACCGTCCAACCGGATTTACATCCATCGCCGCATACTGTGGCGGCAGCAGTTCCATAACGGTCCTGTCCCTGGCATCGGTCCGTGCTGTTACATAACCGGCAGGCTTATTGAGCATAAGCACCACCCGGCGCAAGCCACCCACAGGCTCTCCATTGCAGCAGACCCTCTGCTGAGCCAGATCCACCTTTCTGCCGTTATCACGCTCCACAGCGCCATCTACCGTAACCCTGCCGGCCTTCAAAATAGCCTTCACCTGGCTTCTGGTGCCCAGGCCGCTGTCGCACAGAATTTTGTCCAATCGTTCCATAGCTTCTCCGTTCTATCCCCCACCGATGACGCATAGTTTGTACTGTCAATTTGCAACAGGAGGGATTGTCATGTTGGTAATGACCGCAAAGGTCGATAAGAAAAAGATCATGCTGATACTGGGTGGCGCAGCTGTACTGATCGCAGCCCTGATCATGCTGTTCAGCGGCGGAAACGAAGCCGCAGCTACCGCTGCTCCATCGCTTTCCAGCAACGATGGCCGGGTGAAATTTCTGACGGATTTCGGCTGGGAGGTGGCCGCCTCTCCCGTAGAATCCGGGCAGGTAAAGATCCCCGCGGAATCCACCGAGGTCCTTGAGCGTTATAACGCCTTGCAAAAAAGCCAGGGCTACGACCTGAGCCAGTTCGCAGGCAAGACCGTTATGCGCTATGTTTACAAAATCAAAAACTACCCCAACGCCACTGAACCGGTATACGCCACACTGCTCATCTACAAAGACCAGGTCATCGGCGGTGATGTGACCGACACTGCGGCAAAGGGCGCGATCCGGGGCTTCAAAATGCCGGAAGCCGCCGGCAATGCATCTTGACCGATTGTATTCTACCATGAAAAAACAGCCTTGACAAGGCCGCCGCCCCATGCTATGTTATAGACAAGCCGAACATCATCTTCAGGGCAGGGTGAAATTCCCGACCGGCGGTAAAGTCCGCGAGCGCATTGCGCTGAATCGGTGCGATTCCGATACCGACAGTACAGTCTGGATGGAAGAAGATCCACGATGCTTTTGGCATCTTTTGACGCTCTGGGTGTATACTCAGAGCGTATTTTCTTACAACGAGGTGGCGCAAATGAACGAACTTTGGAAGCAGGTGCAGGACAATCTATCCTTCATTGGCATGTGCATCGTGATCATCGCTTTGCTGGCGGGCCTTGCCCGGCTATCTGAGCGTTATCTGCCCGACAGACGGAGGGTCTCCCCTGCCCGGCGCATCACCATCGTGGCCATCTGCGCAGCCATTGCCACTATACTGCACATTCTGGATTTTCCCCTGGTCTTCCTTGCCCCGGAATTTTATAAGCTGGACTTTTCGGAGCTGCCGGTGATGCTGTGCAGTTTCTATCTGGGACCCACGGCTGCTGTGGCCTGCGAGGCCGTCAAGATCCTGCTGAAACTACTGCTTAAGGGTACCTCCACCGCCTTCGTCGGTGACTTCGCCAATTTCGTCATCGGCTGCAGTCTGGTGCTTCCGGCCTCTATTCTCTATCACATCCGCAGATCCCGCCGCAGCGCATTGATCGGTTTGGCTGCCGGCACTGTGATCCTGACCGTTTTCGGCAGTGCCTTTAACGGCATCTATCTGCTGCCCAAATTTGCCCAACTCTATGGAATGCCCCTGGATACCATCATCGCCATGGGCAACGCGGTCAACAGCGGCATTTCCTCTGTTTCCACCTTTGTACTTCTGGCTGTTGCTCCCCTGAATCTGATCAAGGGAATCAGCGTTTCCGTGCTGACATTACTGCTGTATAAGCGTGTAGCCCGACCTCTGTTCGGCAAATAAAAAAACGCATCCACAGACCACTTCATTCACCGAAGGTCTGTGGATGTGTTTTATTTATTTCATCAGCTTGCAGACAAGCTCCGTGTAAGCGGCAGGGTCTTCCAGAGGAAGATCGGCCATCAGCTGGGCCTGGCAGCACAGCAGCTGGGCATAATCCTTTGCCTTCAGGGGATCCTCGGTCATGGCATTTTGCAAAGCCTTGACCGCCTCATGCTCCGGATTCAGCTCCAAGATACGGCCCACAGGGAAGGCAAACTGGGGATCGACCCGCTTCATATACTTCTCCATTTCAAAGCTCATGCCGGCATCGGGAACCATAGCAACAGGATAGCTGCCCAGATCGGCAGAGAGCCGCACCTCCTTGACCTGCTCGCCCAGAGTCTCCTTCACAAAGGTCAGGAAACCCTTCAGCTCTTCGGTCTTGGCATCCAGCTCCCTCTTTTCCTCCTCAGAGCGCAGGCCCAGATCTTCACTGGTGGCGTTGCAGAAGCTCTTTTCCATATAAGTCATCAAAGACTGGGGAACGAACTCATCCACATCGTCGGTAAACAGCAGCACATCAAAGCCCCGCTTTTTCAGGGTCTCCACCTGAGGCAGCTTGGCAAGACGCTCTCTGCTTTCGCCGGGGACAAAGTAGATCTTCTCCTGGTCCTCAGCCATGGCTTCCACATATTCCTTCAGGGAGATCAGCTTGCCCTGGGTATGAGACCAGAACAGCAGAAGATCCTGCACGGAGGCCTTGTGGGCGCCATAGTTGGCCACAGCGCCGTACTTCAGCTGCCGGCCAAAGGCTTCGTAGAAGGTCTCGTAGCTTTCCCGGTCATTTTCCAGCATGGCGGTCAATTCCGCCTTGATCTTTTTCTCGATGTTCTTGGCAATGATGGTCAGCTGTCGGTCATGCTGGAGCATTTCCCGACTGATGTTCAGGGACAAGTCCTGGCTGTCCACCACGCCCCGGACGAACCGGAAATGCTCGCTGAGCAGATCCTCGCAAGTTTCCATGATCATCACACCGGAAGAATACAGCTGCAGCCCTCTTTTGGCCTCCTTGGTGTAAAAATCATAAGGGGCTTTGCCGGGAATATACAGCAGTGCCTTGAAGGACACTGTGCCCTCGGCACTGAAATGAATAGTCCGGGCAGGCTTGTTGTAATCAAAGAATTTCTCCCGATAGAAGCTGTGATACGCCTCTTCGGCCACATCCTTCTTGTTGCGCTGCCACAGAGGCACCATAGAGTTTAAAGTCTCCAGCTCGGTATAGTTCTCATATTCCGGCTGATCCTCGGAAGAATCTGCCTTTTTCCGGGACTTGCTGACCTCCATACGGATGGGGTAACGGATATAATCGGAATACTTGCGGATCAAATTCCGCAGCTCATACTCCTGCAGGAAACGGGAATTCTCTTCATCCTCCGTGTCTTCCTTCAGGGTCATAATGACATCCGTGCCCGCTGCATCCCGCTGGGCCTGCTCGACGGTATAGCCGTCAGCCCCGTCGGACACCCACTTCCAGGCCGTATCCTCGCCATATTTTTTGGAGATCACCGTTACGGAAGAAGCCACCATAAACGCAGAATAGAAGCCAACACCAAACTGACCGATGATGTCGATCTCTTCCTTCTTCTCCATATTCTGCTTAAAGTTCAGAGAACCGGACTTGCAGATGGTGCCCAGATTTTCTTCCATCTCTTCCCGGCTCATACCAATGCCGTTGTCGGATACCGTGATGGTACGGTTTTTCTCATCTCGGGTGATGGTGATAGCCAGATCCTCACGGGAAATGCCCACCTGATCATCAGTCAAGGCCGTGTAGGCCAGCTTGTCCATAGCATCGGAGGCATTGGAAATGATCTCACGCAGGAAGATCTCCCGGTGGGTATAAATAGAATTGATCATCAGGTCCAGCAGACGCTTGGACTCGGCTTTGAATTGCTGTTTCTCCATAATGACAGGTCACGCTCCTTTGTGTTTAGCACTCCTTATCGCAGAGTGCTAAACACATTATAGCGCGGTTTTCAAAAAATGCAAGCCCCATAAAAAAGTTCTTTGAATATTCATATTTTTGTGGTAAGATTATCCGGTAAAAATATGCGCTTCCGGAATTTGGACTCTGGAAAGTAATTGGAATATGGTAAGGAGATCGTAATGATTACTGTCAGCAATTTAGGTATGCAATTTGGCGGCCAATGGCTGTTCCAGCATGTGGACCTGCAGTTCCTGCCCGGCAACTGCTACGGCATCATCGGCGCCAACGGCGCAGGCAAATCCACCTTCCTGCGTATCCTCACCGGCGAGCTGGATTCCACCGCTGGTTCTGTCACTGTAGCTCCCGAGCTGCGTGTGTCTGTTCTGAAGCAGAACCAGAACGCCTACGACGAATACACCGTTATGGACACCGTCATCATGGGCAACGCCCACCTGTATGAGGTAATGAAGGAAAAGGACGCCATCTACGAGAAGGAGGACTTTTCCGACGAGGACGGCATCCGCGCCGCAGACCTGGAAGCAGAGTTTGCAGAATTAGGCGGTTGGGAAGCTGAGTCCGACGCCTCCCGCCTGCTGCAGGGTCTGGGCATCGGCACAGAGATGCACTATGATATGATGAGCAGCACCGATCCCCGGCTGAAGGTGAAGATCCTGCTGGCTCAGGCGCTCTTCGGCAACCCCGATATCGTCATGCTGGACGAGCCCACCAACAACCTGGATATTGAAGCCATTAACTGGCTGGAGGATTTCCTGCTGGACTTCCCCGGCATGGTCATCGCCGTTTCCCACGACCGTCACTTCCTGAATACTGTGTGTACCCACACTGTGGATATCGACTACGGCAAGATCAAGATGTATGTGGGTAACTACGACTTCTGGTACGAGTCCTCCCAGCTGGTGCAGGCTATGATCCGCAGTAAGAACAAGCGCAACCAGGAGAAGATTGAAGAGCTGCAGCTGTTCATCCAGCGTTTCTCCGCCAACAAGGCAAAGGC
>JAGBSG010000066.1 GCA_017632035.1 Oscillospiraceae bacterium
GAGGAAAAGGAGGAAGCATCATGATTCCCTATTCGATGGACTATATGCGGCGGCAGTTGCGGGTTTGTATCTATGCCCGCGTGTCAACCGAGCATGAGGCCCAGATTTCTGCATTGGAAAATCAGCTTGATTGGTACAAGCCGCTATTGGATTACCATCCGGAGTGGACACTGGTTGAGCGATATATTGATGAAGGCATCACCGGCACATCCGCAGAAAAGCGTGGCGAATTCATGCGGATGATCGAGGATGCGAAGAAGCATAAGTTTGACATGATTCTGACCCGTGAGGTGTCCCGCTTTGCCAGAAACACCGTGGACACCTTGCAGTACACCCGTATGCTGAAAGAGCATGGCGTAGAGGTGTACTTCATCAATGACGGTATTAAGACCTTTGACGGTGATGGTGAGCTTCGGCTCACCATCATGGCAACCCTTGCTCAGGATGAAAGCCGCAAGACATCCATCCGTGTAAAAAGCGGTCAGCAGACATCCATGAACAATGGTGTTTATTACGGAAACGGTAACATTCTTGGCTATACCCGGGTTGAAACCCTTTTACCGGACAAGACAAAATTGGTTGACTATGTAATCGATCCAGAGCAGGCGGAAACGGTCCGGATGATCTTCGATTTGTATTTGGATGGCTATGGTTTGGTGAAAATCAAGGATGAACTGGAATTGCATGGGCGCAAGACTTCCCAAGGCAAGGACAAGTGGTTTCCCACAGTCATTTCCCATGTGCTGAAAAATTCCTTCTATTGCGGTATCATCACCTACCACAAGGAGTATGTCCCCGATTACTTGAAGCAGAAGAAAGTCAAGAACTACGGTGAACTGGAATTTACGCAAGTAGAAGGCAAGCATGAACCGATCGTTACGGTCGAAGAATATGAAAGGGTACAGAGAATTATGGAGAGTAAAACAAACAATATGCCATACCTTAACAAGGGCAGCCGCAGAGGTAAGCATGCCAGGACAACAGTATGGGGTAAGCTACTGATCTGTGAGTGCGGACATACCTTTAACACCCGGCGGTGGGATCGCCCCGACCGGCAGCCGGGAAATGCCTATCAGTGTTATAGTTCTGTCCACACAGGCTCCTACGAAAGCCGAAAGAAAAAGGGCCTTCCTTTGGAGGGTATCTGTCAATCTCCCATGATCCCGGAATGGCGCTTGCAGATGATGGCAAATTTGATTTTCCGTAAGTATCTGTCGCAGAAGGATAAAGTGCTGGCGCTGGCCAACTCCATCTTAGAAAACTACAACGAAAACACCGATGAAGACCGCAGAAACGAAGCAGCTTTGGAAATGAAGCAGCGGGAATTGAACCGTTTGCAGAAGCGGATGGACAATCTGATTGAGATGCGAGCCGATGGGGACTTGAGCAAGGATATGTTCCGGATGAAGTCCGAAGAGCTGGAACCGAAAATGCAGAAGCTTCAAAAAGAGATCGAGGAGCTTTCCCAAAAACGCGAACCCAAGGTGATCGAACATTACAAGGAGAAGCTCACGATTCTGCAATATGCCCTCTCTCAGTATACCTGCCCGAAAGAAGGCGAGGATGTTCCGGAATCTGTCATCGAAGCTTACTTTAGCAAAATCGTGGTCAAGAAAGACGGATTTGACTGGTATATTCGCATCAATGGCGATCCGGACAAGCCTCTGCACTGTAAATTGGAAGGAAAACGCAGATCTACTACGAAAGTTGTGGTGACGCAGGATTTTTCTCCTGCCCTTGATAGTAGCACCACAGGCTGCCATCAAGGGCTAATTTCCAATAAAATGTCCGCCGCTCAAACGAGCGGCGGATTCTTGCATTATTCCGATAAAATGCAAAATATTGTTCCGATAAGGTTGATATTATTCCGATAAAGTGGTATACTTTTATCAGAAGGGAGTGATCTTATGTTCATGACCGTAAAGCAGGCGGCGGAAAACTGGGGATTGTCGGATCGACGCGTCCGCATTCTCTGCGCAGAGGGTAAGATTCCGGGCGCATATCAGCAGGGACGGGGTTGGAAGATTCCCTATGATGCCGTAAAGCCGGCAGACAGGCGATTTAAATCTACGGAAAGTTTGCTGGATATGATCGACCGTAAGAAAGGGGAGTTGGATAATCGCCGTCCGCTGACCGAAGGCGAAGTTGCCCGGTTGACGGAAGAATTTACTGTGGAATATACCTACAACTCCAATGCCATTGAGGGTAATACATTAACCCTCCGGGAAACAGATATGGTTCTGCGTGGTCTGACCATCGATCAAAAGCCGCTGAAGGATCATATGGAGGCTGTCGGACATAAGGAAGCTTTTGATTTTGTTCGGGAGCTGGTCAAAGAAAAAAACCCCATTACGGAGCGTGTGATCCGGCAGATCCATTATTTGGTGCTGGCAGATAAAAAGGATGACCGTGGCGTCTACCGCCGCGTTCCGGTCCGAATCATGGGTGCGCAGCACGAGCCGGTGCAGCCTTATCTGATTGCACCGCAAATGGAGCAGCTGCTGGAGAGCTACAAAGGCAGTACAGAACGCATGATAACAAAACTGGCAAGGTTTCATATTGAATTTGAGGGTATTCACCCCTTTATCGATGGCAATGGCCGTACAGGACGGTTACTTGTAAACCTGGAGCTCATGAAGGCAGGTTATCCGCCCATCGATATCAAGTTTACGGACCGGCTGGCTTATTACAATGCTTTCGATGAATACCATGTAAAACACAATCTATCCGCTATGGAAAAGCTGTTTGCCAGATATGTTAATGAACGACTGGATCTATACCTGTCCATTTTGCAGGCCTGATTTCTGCTTTTGCTGATTGCCGAAAAAGGACTGCGCAGCCATTGCGCATATGCTACATTCAATTTGAGATAACGAAAAGGAGGAAACGGCATGAAAATTCGGAAATTGATCGCAGGGATGCTCTGTGCGCTGATCCTGCTTGGGATGGCCGGCTGCGGCGTGGCTGTGGACAAGGCTGCCGGCAGCGGGACATCCAACGACTATATTGCCAAAGAGGAAGGCACCTTGGACGCAGAAAGCTCCGCCGCTCTGCCGGAAAACCGTAAGCTCATTCAAACTGTAAATATGAATGTTGAAACGGAAAATCTGGATACTGTGCTGCAGCAGATCGACAGCCGCATTGCGCAGCTGGGCGGCTATGTGGAAAAATCCAATGTGCAAAACGGCAGTGCCTACAGCGGCAGGCGCTACCGCAGCGCGAACATTACCGTGCGGATTCCCGCTAAGGATCTGGAATCCTTCATAGATCGGGTCGGTGAGATCTCCAACATTGTTTCCTCCCGGAAAACGGTGGAGGATGTGACCCTCGGTTATGTGGCAACGGAAAGCCGCATGAAGGCTTTGCAGGCAGAGGAGGCCCGCTTGCTGGAGCTTATGGCCAAGGCAGGAACTTTGGATGAGCTGCTGACTGTGGAAAAGCGTCTGACCGAGGTGCGCACGGAGCTGGAGAAAGTGACCTCTGCCCTGAGAGTGTTTGATAATCAGGTGGATTTTGCCACTGTTCATCTGAGCATTGAGGAAGTAAAGGAATTTACCGAGGTTACCGAGCCGGAAAATATATGGGAGCGAATCGGCACAGGCTTCAAGAAGAGCCTGAAGAGCGTGGGCAACTTCTTTGTGGAGCTGTTTGTGTTCGTGATCGTGTCGCTTCCCTATATCGCGATGATCGCGGTGATTCCTTTGGGGATCGTATTGATCATTCGGCTCAAAAACCGCAAAAAGAAAAAGAAACCGGAAAAAGAAGATCCCAAGGAAAATTCCTAAATAGCCAATTTTGCTGTCCCCAGCGCAGGTTGCGGTCAGGGGCTGATTCCCAATCGAAAAGCCGCCGCTCAAATGAGCGGCGGCTTTTGGCTGGTATGTCCGGTGGGATATGTTCGCTTCGGAAGAAGAAAAAACCTGTTGAAAAGTGTCGATATCTGTTGTAAAATGGGAGCAAACAGGAATCTTGGAGCGATTTTTATGAAGACAGCAAATAACAGTTCAACAGCTAAAAAGCATTTAAGTGGCAAAATTGCCATCTATATAACGGCCATCGTATGCATTCTGGCGATGGCGGTGCTGGCAGCAGGATGCCGTCAGGCCTACACTGCAGACAGCAGCGATAGCAGTACGGCCGATTCCACAACAGAAAATACGGATGAGACAGTCACCGAGGACACAGAGCCCCCGAAGAAATGGGAAACGGGCTTTGTGGCTACAGTCAGCCTGAACGCCTCGTACTGCGATGCGGAAGGCACGCCCTTGGGCACGCTCCTGCGGGGAGCGCAGGTAGAATACGCCATGACCCCCGAGGGAAAGACCGAGGTCCGCGCAAACGGCATGACCGGGTATCTGCAGGAGGGAGCATATATCGTCTCCGACAAAGCAGATGTTATCCCCGAACATACCCTTTATGTAAGGACTGGGGTCAATTTAAGAGACGCAGACGGCAAGCTGCTCCCGGCTTTGGCGGACAAGGGCCAGTCTGTTGCGGTAAAGGGATGTGACTATCTGCTCGAAGACGGCGATGTGCATATGTACCGCGTAAGCCTGGGCGACCAGGAGGGCTATATCATGCCCTGGTATCTGGCCGGTAACGAGGCGGATGCCCTGGTCAACTATGACAACGGAAAGTATGCGACCCATGCAGACCGTGGGGATCGCTACGGTGGCGGCGGCGCTGCGAATCTGGACTACTACCCCCGGGAAAAGAATCCCATCGAGGGCAATGTCATGCCTGAGGAATGCCGCGCCCTTTACATCGCCACCTGGCGTCTGGGCGAGGTGGACAAGTACATTCAAATCGCCAACAACAGCGGCATAAACGCCTTTGTCGTGGATATCACCGACGGCGGCGCCATTGGCTACGCTTCCGATGTTATGAAAACATACAGCCCCTCCACGGCAGCGGCGGCAAAGAACTCCGTTGCGGCCTATCAGGCTGCCATACAGAAGATCAAGGACGCAGGCTATTATGTCATTGGGCGCATTACCACCTTCAATGATACCTATTTTGTGAAGGATCACCCGGAATACGCCATTACGGATACCAAGGGGAATCCTCTGAAGCTTTCCAGCGTATACTGGCCCACGCCCTATAACAGGACAGCCTGGCAGTATAAGGTGGATCTGGCCGTTGAGGCGGTGGAGCTGATGGGCTTCCATGAGATCCAGTTTGACTATGTCCGCTTCCCGGACAGCACACGGCGCTATGAAAACGAGGGAACTATCGATTTTCACAATACCTACGGCGAGACAAAGGCCCAGGCCATACAGCGCTTTTTGATGTATGCCACGGATATTATCCATGAGCACGGCGCCTATGTCAGTGCCGATGTTTACGGGGAGAGCGCCTACACCTATGTGACGGCCTACGGCCAGTACTGGCCCGCTATCAGCAATGTTGTGGATGTTATAAGCGGTATGCCCTATCCCGACCACTTCAGCGCATCGGGCACATGGCGGCCCTGGGAGCACCCCTACGAGACCCTTTACAACTGGGGTCAGAATGTGATGCGCCGTCAGGGCGAAACGGCAACACCCGCCGGGGTGCGCACATGGATCCAGGCCTACAACGCCATCCGGGAGCCCTTCAACACCTACGGACCCGACGAGATCGCCGCCCAGATCAAGGGCTTGCGGGATGCCGGCTGTACCGGTGGGTATATGACCTGGAACTCCGCTTCGTCCCTGGATAAGTACACAAGTTTGATACCTGCCTTTGCACCGCCTGATAAGAAGTAATTGCCCACCACTTCCGGGAGGGCAACGGCAGAGCCGCATGCGTTTGGCTTGATTGCGTATTGCGGCACAGGCCTCCTGCTGCGGTGCCCGGCAGCTTCGTTGCCGATCAATCGGCTGCGTCAGCTGTCAACCCCGGCACTCACTTATGCTCCGCTTTATCTGCCACCCGCTCGCCTCCTTTCTCCCGCCACCGACGGCAGTGGGCTCGCTCCCCATTAAGAGCTAATTTCCAGCGAAAATGTCCGCCGGTGGAAACACCGGCGGATTTCCTATAATGTGTATTTATTTTTATTCCGAAACATGATATAATTAGCGTGATAAACGGAGGAGGTTGCGTAAATGGACGATTTTTTTGAAGAGTATTTACGGGAAAAAGAACCTCAAAAGAAAGAAAAGGGTTATGCATGGCATACCGCTATTGGATTGCAGGCGGTGGACGGTTTGGAAACCAGCCAGTATCTGATCGATACAGCGAGGAAAAATATTGAAGGTGACATCACCTTTGAAGAAGCGGATGCCCTGATCCATAGCTACTATAGGGAAAACGCTGTCTATACAAGTAACGATCGAACAGAGGAAGCGGATAAAGTTTCTGTACGGATCGCGCAGCTTCTTTCCGAGAAGGCGTTTGTTTTTTCTCCGGCGCAGTATCTTGCTGTTCACCAAAAACTCTTTTCAGGCATTTATAAGCATGCCGGAAAAATTCGGGATTACAACATTACAAAGGCCGAGTGGGTCCTGAATGGGGACACAGTCATGTATGGCGGTGCCCGGGAGCTGCGCGCGACCTTGGATTACGATTTTTCTGCCGAAAGGGAGTTCAGCTACAAAGGCCTTTCTATGGAGCAGGTCATAAAACATTTGGCAGTTTTTGTTTCCCGGCTGTGGCAGATCCATGTTTTTTTTGAAGGCAATACAAGGACCACAGCGGTATTTTTTATTAAATACCTGCGAACCTTGGGCTTTGATGTGACCAACGATATTTTTGCGGAAAATGCCTGGTATTTCAGAAACGCACTGGTTCGGGCCAATTATACCAATCTGCAAAAGGGTGTTCACGAAACAACGGAGTTTTTAGAGCTGTTTTTGCGCAATCTTCTGCTGGATGAGAATAACGAGCTGAAAAATCGCAGCATGCATATCAGTGGCACATTGAATGCTCCAAAGTGCCAAAAACAAAACGCAAATGGCACTTTGGATGTCACGTTGGATGAAATGCAGGTTTTAAGCATACTAAAAAAGGACGGCAAAGTGACACAAAAAAGGCTCAGCGAAATGATAGGAAAATCCGAACGAACCGTCAAGAGAATTACCGCATCTTTGGAAGAAAAAGGGCATGTTAAACGCATGGGCGGCAAACGCTTTGGCTGGTGGCAGGTGAATATTTGATCTTCCTTTTTTGTTTGCTGCAATTACCTGCCATCAAGAGCTGATTTCTAACAAAGGGGCTTAAACAATACGACCTTATACACGGAGAATCTAAAAAATAATATTCCGGCGGGAGTAAATGTACAGTGTAATAACATAGTATACAGGTAGTGCAATGACATGGTATCCACTTTTGTAGTACAATAAAGGCATCTAAAAAGGCACAAAAGGAGTGTTAACAGATGCCGTGGGAGTGTAGAACAGTGGAAGACCAAAGAAAA
>JAGBSG010000067.1 GCA_017632035.1 Oscillospiraceae bacterium
CTTGTTCTTTTCGGATTTTAGTGCTACACTATTCATGGCGGTTGAGTTCCTTTCGTTAGTGTTGAGTGTGGTAGCTTTATTCTAACGAACTCAATCGCCTTTTTCTATACTCTTGGTCTCACATCAATTGTAACGCTACACAAGGAGAACAGAAATAAATAAATGATAACTTGATTGTATATCTGTTATGTGATATAATATTTCTTGTACAGACAAGTTTCAGCAATTTACAGCATATAATAAAACACATTGCTTTAGAATTTTTAGCAGAGGAAGGTGGCAGATATGGCAACTCCTACAGAAGGAATGCCTCACAAGATCGTGCTCGACAGAGAGACGGTCCTGCGCTCCAGAAAATGCTACTGGCTGCTTCGCCGCGGGCAGGATATTCTGCTTTCTGCGATAGCACTGCTGGTGCTGTGGCCGGTCATGTTGATCGTAGCTCTGGCTGTGTATATCGACAGCCCTCAGGCCGGTCCGATTTTTGCCCAGGATCGGGTGGGCCGGGACGGCAAGGTGTTCCGGTTTTACAAGTTCCGCTCCATGATTCCCAATGCAGAGGCCAAGCTGGAGGAGCTGCTGGATCAGAACGAAATGGAGGGCCCTGCCTTTAAGATCAAGGAAGATCCCCGAATCACCAAGGTGGGCAAATTCATTCGAAAGACCAGCTTGGACGAGCTGCCCCAGCTTTGGAATATTCTGAAGGGCGATATGAGCATCGTAGGTCCCCGGCCACCCCTGCCCCGTGAGGTGGAGGTATACGGTGAGTATGAAATGCAGCGCCTGCTGGTGACCCCCGGCCTGACCTGCTACTGGCAGGTCCAGCCCCGGAGAAATGACCTGAGCTTTGATGAATGGGTGGAGCTGGATATTCAGTATATCCAAGAGAGCAGCTTCCTGACCGATTGGAAGATCATTTTCAAGACCTTTGGTGCTGTGCTCGGAATGAACGGTGTATAAACTCAGACGCGCTGCGGTAAACCGCAGCGCGTTTGATTATTTCTATACATTAGGGTCGGAAGCCTTCAAAAATGGGGATCCATCCCTCAGCAACCGCAACATCGTAGTCTGCCTGCGAGGTAACGGTCCAGGTCACGCCCTGCACACCCCAAATGTTTCGTGCCAGCCAGACGCCCAGATTCTTCCGGTCCGCAAATTTGTAGGCAACGAAGTCCGGAAAAACCAGAAAGTTTTCAAGCTGATGGGTCAGGACAAATTTAAGGAACATGGGCAGTTTGCTTTTTTTGTTGTTCAAAAAGTTTTCTGCCAGCTGGCCCCGGCACAGGCATCGGCGGTTTTTTCGCAACCAGTGCACCACACGGGGATCAAAGGATTCCAGACAGTAGACACCCTTGTAATCCCCCAGAAGGTTGCAGACAGCTTCGGCCAGGGCAGCATGGTTGCCCCGTTCGGCCTTCAGTTCAACGATGATGGGTGCTTTGCCGTCGTACAATGCCAGCACATCAGAAAACAATGGGATCTGCTCCTGGGTGCCTTCCAGAGGATATTTTGGCAGATCCTCCGCCGTCAGATCCTCGATCAGCACATCCGCACCGGCGGTGCGCTTCAAAGAGGGGTCGTGGATCACGGCCAATTGTCCATCCTTCATCAGGTGTACATCCAATTCAATGCCATAGCCGCCCTCCAACGCCAACCGAAAGGCTTCCATGGAGTTTTCGGGCACGCCGTTGCCGTGGAGGCCCCGGTGGGCGTAGCTCCAGCCCTGCAGGGCCGCCAGGGTTTTATGCCCCCGGCGGCACCGCAGCGCCAGAATATACAGGATGCACAGCGCCAGCAAAATACCTGCAAAGCAGTAAAGTGCAGTCATAGTGACTCCTTATCAGTTGTCGTTATCAAGGGCCTCCAGGCCTTTCTTGCTTTCAGGCTTGGCATCGCCGTGCCGGACAAAGAACATGGTCACAAAGGCCAGGCCTGCAAAGATGGCAGCGTAGGGGAACAGGACGACCATGCCCATTTGGTCCATCAGGTAGCCGGAGAACATGGGCGTTACGATCTGGGCGGCCATGGAGGCGGTGTAGTAGTAGCCGGTGTACTTGCCAATGTTAGCGCCGGAGCACATCTCTACCACCATGGGGAAGGAATTGACATTGATGGTTGCCCAACCGATACCGGCCAGGGCAAACAGCACATTCATCAGTGCGGTGGAGCTGCCGGCCCGCATAAAGGAGGCCAGGGCAAAGGCGGAGGACAGTATCACAACGCCTGCCAGGATGGTCTTCTTGCGGCCGATCTTGGAGGCCACGATACCGGCAGGCAGGTAAGAGATGATGGCGGCAGCCTGTGCCAGCAGCAAGGTGGAGTTATAGTCCATACCCAGTACGCTGTTGGCGTAGAGGGAATACTTGGAGGTCACGGCGTTGTAGCCGATATACCACAGGGCGATGGAGGCCAGGATCAGAACCAGACTGCACTTTTCCGGACCGGTCAGGCGGCGCTTTTCGCCGGCATCCTCAGCTTCGGATTCGTCGATACCCAGACGGATGCTGTCTGCCTGCATTTCAGCGGCCCACAGAGGCTCACGGACAGTGAGGCGGAAGATCGCCAGTGCGCCGAGCATGATGGCAGCAATGATGCCGTAATACAGAGTGTAGTTCATCATGGAGTTTTTCACAGCCGAGGTGGCAAAGACCATGCCCAGCACCAGAACCAGAATGCCGCCGGCGGTACCCATCAGATTGATGATGGCATTGGCCTTGCTGCGCAGGGGCTTGACGGTGACGTCAGGCATCAGTGCCACAGCAGGGGAGCGGAAGGTAGCCATAGCGATCAGCACAGCCAGCAGCAGTACAATGAACAGGATCAGGATCACCGGCTGCTGCGCCGTAGCTGCCGCAGCACAGGCTTGGCGGGCAGGGGCTACATAGTTGGCGTACATGGGGTTAGCCTGCTCGCTGCCGTCGGGATGGGTGATCTTGCTGGTGATAGCCGTGAAATCCTCTTTGCTCATGGTCTGGCTCAGAACAAATTCTTCGCCCTCGGGGGTCTTTAGAGTGGTGTCAGCTTGCTGGTCGTAAATGACGGACAAAGCGGCGGGATCGTCGATCTGAGCCACATCGGAGATGTTGTGCAGCTGCACGCTGTCCACCAGAGAAAGACCCACCAGTGCAACGGCTGCAATGATGGTACCAACGGTGATAAAAGGAGTACGCTTGCCGGTTTTGGCCCGGCACTTGTCGGAAATAGCACCAAAAATGGGCAGCATAAACACGGCCAGGATGTTGTCCAGAGCCATGATGATGCCCGACGCGGTCTGAGACATGCCAAACTTGTTGGTCAGGATCACCGGGATGGTGGCATCGTATGCCTGCCAGAATGCACTGATCAGGAAAAAGGCGAAGCCGACCAGGATGGTGCGTTTGTAATTAAGCTTCATAGCGGTTCCTCCGTTTATATGTTTTCCGGGTATAGAGAATATAAACATTATACCCTGTCCATGTCAAAAAGTCCAGAAAAATCCTATAAAAACAGGGCCTGCTCGTTGGAGCAGGCCCTTGGAAAGCTATGCGGATTTTTTCTTTGCCCGTTTGCGGAGCTTCTTGCCCACACGCAGCACCGGTGGTACGACGACCACGGCGACGATCACCAGGGTCAATATCAGGCCGAAGTTATCGCTTCCTTCGCTGACGGAGCCCCGGACACCCATGAACAGATTCTCTACATACCGGGAGGTCTCGCCGGGCAGGAACTGATAGTTGGTGCCGGCTGCCAGGATCTCACTGCTGGGATAGATGACCTCACTTTCGGCAAGGTACTCTTCCATATACTCTCTGGCTTCAGAAATGGGAGAGGCGTAGCAGATATAGTCCATGTTGGCACCGGAGATCTCCGGATCGCACAAAAAGTCGATGAACAGCTCCGCAGCTTCCTTTTCCCGGCAGCAGGTGGGGATACACATGGCATCGATGAACAGGTTAAAGCCCTGATCCACCGGCAGGTAGAAGGCCAGATCCTCGTTTTCCTCCATCATCAGCATGCTGTCGCCTGCATAGTAGGGGGCGATCCATGCCTCTTCGTTTTGCATGATGGAGTAGATCTGGTCCATCACATACTGCTGAAGCACAGGCTTTTGCTCGGCCAGCTTATCGGCACAGGCCTGCAGCTCGGCCTTGTCGGTGGTGTTCACATCGTAGCCCAACAGATATTGGGCGATACCGAAGGCATCCCGGGAGTTGTCGATCATCAGGATCTTATCGGCATACTTTTCGTTCCACAGCAGCTCCCAGCCGGTCACATCGGCCTGGTCCACATACTTGGTGTTGTAGAGGATGCCCACAGTGCCCCAGGTGTAGGGTACGGAGTATTTGTTCTCCGGGTCGAAGTCGTTGTTCCGGAACTCCTCATCAATGTGGCGGAAGTTGGGGATGTTGTCGAAATTCAGCTCCAACAGCATATCCTCGTCGATCATCCGGGCGATCATATAGTCCGAAGGGATGATCACATCCACGGTGATGCCGCCGTTTTTCAGCTTGGAGTACATGACCTCGTTGGATTCGTAGGTGGCATACTGGACACGGATGTTGGGGTACTTCTCTTCAAAGGCTGCAATGATGTCCAGCGTGCCATCGGTGCCGTCGGCAATGTTCATGCCCCAGTTGTACACATTCAGCGTGATGGTGTCACCCTTGGGCTGCAGAAGCAGGAAGCAGCAGCCGCCCACGATGCAAAGGATCAGCACCACGGCGCAAACTCTGCGCAAAACTCGCACGGCAGGCTTGACTGCCTTCACCCGAGTCTCCTTCTTTTTCTTGTCGGAGCGCAGCTGGAGCAGATTCATGGTCACCATCAGCACAAAGATCAGCAAAAACAGCAGGGTGAACATGGCGTAGATCTTCGGGTGGATGGGCTTTTTGGTGTAGGTGTAGATCTCCACAGGCAAGGTCACAAAATCCATGCCGGTGACGAAATAGCTGATCACAAAGTCATCCAGGCTCATGGTGAAGGCCATGATGCCGCCGGCAGCAATGCCGGGCATGATCTCGGGCAAGGTCACCTTGAAGAAGGACTGGATGGGGGTGCAGCCCAGATCCATGGCCGCATCGGTCAGAGAATTGTCCATCTGATGGAGCTTGGGCATCACATTCAGGATCACATAGGGCAGACTGAAGGTGATGTGGGCGATCAGCAGAGTCCAGAAGGTCAGGCTTTCCCTTTGGCGCAGCAGCTGCCCGCCAACAAAGATGAACAGCAGGGAAAGGGATACGCCGGTGACGATGTCCGGGTTGGTCATGGGAATGTTGGTCAGGCTCAGGGCAGCCTTGCGCAGCTTGGGCTTCAGGTTGTGCACGCCGACGGCAGCCACTGTGCCGAATACCACGGAGAAGGCCGTGGAGAGAATGGCGATCAGCAGGGAATTGCCAAGCAGCCGCAACAGGTCCGGATCCCGGAACAGAGCCGCGTACTGGCCCAGCGTGAAGCCTTCAAATTTAGTCAGATCCTTGCCGGTGTTGAAGGAGGCAACGATCAGCACCGCCATGGGGATATAGAGGAACACGAACATCAGGATCGTCAGGATGCGGGTGGTTCTTTTCATACGATCACACCGCCTTCCTCGTCGCTGCTGCCGCCGAAGCGGTTCATAATGTCAGTGCACACAAATACCAGCGCCATGAGCACCAGGCTCAGGGCGGCACCCAGATTCTGGTTCTGGCCCTGTTTGAACAGCCGCTCGATCACATCGCCGATGAGCACGGTGTCCGTACCGCCCAGCTTCTGAGAGATGTAGAAGGTGGACACCGCGGGCACAAAAACCATGGTGATGCCGGTGAAGATACCGGGCGTGGACAGAGGCAGCACGACCCGGCCAAAGGTCTGTACGCCGTTGCAGCCCAGATCCTCGGCGGCCTCAATGAGGCGGCCATCGATCTTGACGATGGTGCTGTACAGGGGCAGGATCATGTAGGGCAGGTAGTTGTAGACCATGCCCAGGATCACCGCGCCGGGGGTACGGATCAGGGGCAGAGCGCCAATGCCGATCCAGTCCAGAAAGCGGTTGATGAGGCCGGTGTCCTGCAGCAGGCCCACCCAGGCCAGGGTCCGCAGCAAAAAGCTCATGCACATGGGCAGCATCACCAGCATGTGAAGGAACTTCTGTACGGCGGGGGTGCGGTGGGCAATATAGTAGGCCACAGGGTAGCCCAACAGCAGGCAGATCAGCGCGGAGATCAGGGCGTAATAAATGGATTCCCAAAGCACCGGCAGATAAGCTGACAGGGCGTTCATGTTCTCCAGGGTAAATTCCCCGGTAGCCGGATCGGTGAAGGCGTAGAAGGCCACCACGCCCAGAGGGATCAGGGTAAACAGCAGCATCCAAATGATGTATGGCGTGCTGAGCAGCAGAGAGTTATTCTTCTTCATCCCCGGCGTCCTCCACAAGCTCATCGTACTCGGCAGAGTAGGAGCTGTAGTCACCAAACATGCCGGAATATTCGCTCTTTTTCATAATGTGGATATCCTCGGGATTCAGGCGGATGCCCACAGTAGCACCCACGGGCTGGAAGTCCGTAGTCTGGATCAGCCATTTGAAGCCCTTGAAGTCCACGATGATATCGTAGTTCAGGCCTTTGAAGGTCACAGAGGTCACAGTGCCGGTGAGGTGCCCCTCTTCCACGGGGACAAAGTCAATGTCCTCGGGGCGGATGACCACATCCACAGGTTCATTGGCCTCAAAACCTGCGTCCAGGCACTTGAAGGTGCGGCCGAAGAACTTGACCTTGTAGTCCGCCAGCATGATGCCGTCGAGAATGTTACTTTCGCCGATAAAGTCGGCAACGAAAGCATTCTTCGGCTCATTATAGATATCCTCAGGCTTGCCGATCTGCTGGATGCGGCCCTTGTCCATGACCACCACGGTGTCAGACATGGAAAGCGCCTCTTCCTGATCGTGGGTCACATATACAAAGGTGATGCCCAGAGTCTGCTGGATGCGCTTGAGCTCGTTCTGCATATCCTTGCGCAGCCGCAGGTCCAGAGCGGCCAGAGGCTCGTCCAGAAGCAGCACCTTGGGCCGGTTCACCAGCGCCCGGGCGATGGCCACCCGCTGCTGCTGACCGCCGGAAAGAGAGTCGATGCGCCGATTTTCGTAGCCGCGTAAGCCCACGATGGCCAGCATCTCCTGTACCCGCTCTGTGATCTCCGCTTTGGGCAGTTTGGCCACCTTCAGACCGAAGGCGATGTTGTCAAACACATCCAGATGCGGGAACAGGGCATAGCGCTGAAACACGGTGTTGACCTGCCGTTTATAGGGTGGCACATCACCGATGCTTTTGCCGTCAAAAAGCACACTGCCGGAGGTGGCGCTTAAGAAGCCGCCTATAATACGCAGTGTGGTGGTTTTGCCGCAGCCGGAGGGACCCAGCAAAGTGAGGAATTCATGGTCTTTAATGTAGAGATTGATGCCGTCGAGTATACGCTCCCCGTCGAACTCCATTACGAGGTCCTGGAGCCGAATGAGTTCCTTGGACATTATCCTCCCCCGTTTCTTTTTCTAGAATAAGGCAACAATAACCTTAGTATAGGTATATCCTAAAAAACCCGGTTTGTCAACGGAAAAATACGACACGAACCCCCAAATGCCGAAAAGAACTCTGCGCAGGTATAATTCCCGCCGGAACGGGTGATAATTCCCATTGAAAACGGAAGAAAAAAGAAAAAATTCCAGAAGCAGGTTTAATTTCCTGCATACTGGGAATACTGCTTTTCGGAGGTGCTTGAAAATGAGCAAAAGAAAATTCAAAGGCTTCAGCAACGGTAAGGGCTACTACATAGCCCTGATCCTGTGTGCTGTTGCCATCGGGATCTCTGGCTATTTGTATTACAGCTATCAAGACGGCGGCGAGCCCCAGGCGGGTAACCCGGATGTGTCCGCCGTGGCGACTAATCCCGGGGATGATGTGCAGGCGGGGGCCACCCAGCCCGGCACAGAGGGCACGGAGGGCAATGGTCCTACCCAACCCTCCACGCCTGTGACCCGGAAGCCTCTGCAGACGGTCATGCCCGTAGAGGGGGAGATCGTGGGGGTGTACGCCATGGACAGCCTGAGCTATAATCCCACCACCCGGGATTGGCGGGTCCACAACGGCGTGGACATCGCTGCCGAAGAGGGGACGAAGGTAGTCAGTGCGGCGGCCGGTACGGTGTATACGGTCTATGCGGATGAAACTCTGGGCACGACTGTGGTCATCCGTCATGACGACGGCTATACCACCCAGTACGCCTGCCTTGCAGAGGAAGTGTCTGTCAAGGCTGGAGATGCCGTAACGATGGGGCAGCAGATCGGCTGTGTGGGGCAGACTGCCCTGCTGGAATCAGCCATTGGCCACCATGTGCATTTCAGTGTCAGCTGCGAGGATACACCCATGGACCCGGCAGATTTTCTGTCCCAGGAATGATGCACAAAACACCTGTCATCCTGAGCGCAAATCCTGTTTCTGTGTCATCCTGAGCGCAAATTCTGTTTCTATGTCATCCTGAGCGCAGCGAAGGATCTCGTGGGTTAGAGAAAGAGATTCTTCGTCGCATAGCTCCTCAGAATGACACAGATGCGTTTGCGCATCCAATCAATTCGCTTTCTTCATTTTTCTTTCCTCTTTGTTGGGCGGCCAGGCTGCCCTATGGGGTGCCGCAGCGGCACCCCATTTTTTATTTGCCCATGCCCCCAATTCTGTGTCATCCTGAGCGACCCGGACCCTGAGCGCAGTCGAAGGGGAAGGGGAGTCGAAGGATCTTGGCATCGATTGCACCCTTGCAGTACACTGACTGCGAAGATTCTTCGACTCCGGGCTTACGCCCTGCGCTCAGAATGACATCCGTAATTTGGGCGTCATTGCGAGGGCGCTTGCGAGTGTGGCAATCCGTGCTCCCACCGACCCCCTTGTAATTTGTCTTTCGCTCCGTTATAATCAAGAAAAAACCAAGGAGCGTGCAGCCATGCGGGAACAGATCGATACGATTCCGGTAAACGAAGCCTTTTTATCCGGGGATGAGTGCCCCTTTTGTTATTTGGAGCGCATGGCGGAGCAAAAGGCCATCCGCTACGTTTTGGGTCCCGGTGCCAGCTACATGGAGCCGGATGTCCGGGGCGTGACAGACCGGAAAGGCTTCTGCGGCCACCATTTTCAGAAGATGTACGACTACGGAAATGCCCTGGGCAATGCCCTGATCATGCAGACCTACTACGCCGGCCTGCTGGAGGAGCTGGAGCTGGAGGCCCGGGCCTTTCAGCTGCCGGACAAGCGGCCTTTGCTGGGCCGCCGGAAGGATGCGTCCGATGAACCCATCCTTGCTTGGGCCAAAGAGCGCCAAAGCAGCTGCTACCTGTGCGATAAGCTGGCGTATAATATGGACCGCTACTTTACTACCTTCTTTGCGTTGCTGAAAGAAGAGGAATTTCGCGCCCGGGTAGAGTCAGGCAAGGGCTTCTGTATGCGCCATTTCGTGCAGCTCATGGAAACGGCCCACGATCAGCTTCCCAACGCCCAGAGGGAGTGGTTTTATCCCACGGTGATCCGGCTGATGCGGGAAAACATGGCCCGGGTCAAGGAGGATATCGACTGGTTCGTGGGTATGTTTGATTACCGCCGGGCTGGCCGGGGCTGGAAGAGCTCCAAGGATGCGGTATCCCGGGGCATGGAAAAATTACAGGGCCTGCACCCGGCAGACCCTCCCTATAAAATGGACCCATAACCTCCCAAAACCGCCCCTGTGTAGGGGCCAATGTCATTAAATTAAGCCGCAAATGACAAGTTAGCGCTAACCTTGTCATCCTGAGCAAGTGTCAGCGCGTCGAAGGATCTCCGCACCGATTATACCCTTGCAGCACACTGACTGCGAAGAATCTTCGACTCCGGGCTTACGCCCTGCGCTCAGAATGACAGCACAAGCCCCTGTGCTCCGTGTCATTGCGAGGCGGCCTTGCCAACCTGGCAATCCGTTCCCCAACTCTGCGCCCCCGTAGGGGAGAGTCTTGACCCTCCCGCTCAAACATCTATAAAAAAGAAATGACCCTTGACTGTTGCTTTCGCGTTTACAGTCAAGGGTCATTTCTGTTCACTCTTAGTATCTAACATCATTGGTTAACCTCTCTTTCTCAGATTCAGGACTGCGTCACTCCGACTGCTATCGTTCCGCGCCCTCAAGATTTCGTAGATCTTTCCCAGAGCTTCCTGCTCTGTGCCGGAACTCATCCTTTGGCCGGATGGACTACCTGTATTCGGGGCTTTTTACCTGTACATTGGTATCACCTCTTTGTGTCTATAAGATAACATGAATTTACTGAGATTGCAATATGGTATACTATATAAAATATAGGGGTGCAACTTGTGCAAAACACAGATTTGTTTTTTGCGGACTGAAAAACCGTTGACGTCGGCACTTTGTATCTGTTATACTGAATATGTTGGGCGCCCGAACCGACCAATGTCATTCAGTTAAAAACCCTGTCATTCTGAGGAGCCGCAGGCGACGAAGAATCTACGCATCTTTGTTGACGGTTTCCATCAATTTCGTGCTAAGATCCTTCGACTC
>JAGBSG010000068.1 GCA_017632035.1 Oscillospiraceae bacterium
CGCTCCCCAGTGGTTGCACTGGTTGCAGCAACAGCCCACTGGGCTGTTGCAGTTATATGGGTTCGATTCCCCGAACTTAATTCCACCAATAGTAAAGGGTCACCCTGTAGGGTGACCCTTTACTATTGGTGGAGCCGAGGGGAATCGAACCCCTGTCCGAAAGCAACTTGTTAGGAACTTCTCCGGGTGCAGTTTGTTTTTTACATTCCCTCATCCCGGCGGGAACAAACACCCTACGGGAATCAGTAGCTTCATAATGCGTGGTATGCGCAAAGCTTTGCATACGCACGGTCTCCACTCAGATGACACCCGAGCCCGGCTCGTGGACCTTCCGGGGCGGATGGCCGCCTAATTAGGCAGCGTAGGCAACAGTCTTGTTGTCAGTTAAATTTAAAAGTACCCGTTTTATCGTGGTCAGGCGCCACGACCCGCTATTCCAGCCTCACTACCCCCGTCGAAACCAGTACGGCCCCGTGGAAGCTGCATGGGCGCTGGGACCCATGCAGTTTGTTGTTTTTAGAATCTGCCGTAAGGATCGGGCAGCTTGTTGGGCTCGGGATAAGTCTCGCCCTTGGTATCTACAGAGATGGATGCGATCTTCTGCTCCTCCACGGGGCGGTCCTGCATACCGGTTCTGGTTGCGGCAATGGCATCCACCACATCCATGCCGGAGGTGACCTTGCCGAAGGCGGCATACTGGCCGTCCAGATGCTTGGCATCCTCGTGCATAATAAAGAACTGGCTGCCGGCGCTGTTAGGGCTGGAGGAGCGAGCCATGCTCAAGACGCCACGCTTATGGCGAAGCTCGTTCTTGAAGCCGTTAAAGAAGAATTCACCCTTGATGCAGTAGCCGGGGCCACCCATGCCGGTGCCCTCGGGACAGCCGCCCTGAATCATAAAGCCGGGGATCACACGGTGGAAGATCAGGCCGTCATAGTAATTATGGTTGCACAGGTCGATGAAATTATACACGCTCTGGGGAGCCTTGTCAGGGTACAGCTCGCCTTCAATAACGCCGCCGTTTTCCATAGTGATCTTGAATGTAGGATTCATATCAATACCTCTCTTTCATGGCCCGGTCGATCTGACGCTTGGCGTCCCGCTCGGCCGCGGCTTGTCTCTTGTCGTACAGTTTTTTGCCCTTGCACAGGCCTACATTGACCTTTACCCGGCTGCCTTTTAAGTAGACAGACAGAGGGATCAGGGAATAGCCGTCCTGCTTGACCTTACCCAGCAGACGCATGATCTCCCGGCGGTGCATTAAGAGCCTTCGTGGTCTGCGGGGGTCTGGATTAAAGCGGTTGCCATGATCGTAGGGCGAGATGTGCATCTGGTTCAGGAGCATTTCTCCGTTTTTGATGCCGCACCATGCGTCCTTTAGGTTCAGGGTGCCCTGACGGATGGATTTGACTTCCGTTCCGCACAGCTCAATGCCGGCTTCCATTTCCTCTTCTACAAAATATTCGTGATAGGCCTCCCGGTTTCGGGCCATGACTTTGATGCTTTGCTTTTCCAGATGTCTCACCTCCTGCAAGGGTTTTCTCATGGTATTATACCATAGCTGTCAAGCTACTCAAACAGGAATGTTTCCAGTTCTTTTGTCGAATGGAAGGTGTAATCGCACAATTGTGTCATTTCAGTTGACAGTTCCGGAAATTCTTCCTTGCTCCATGCGGCAAAGCCGATCTCGACCCCTGCGGCTCTTGCCATGGTGTGCGCCAGCTTCAGATCATCGATGACCAAAAGCTCCTGCGCTGAGAATCCGTACCGCTCCATAATGTCTAGCAGGGGATAGGGGGAAGGCTTTCTCTGATGCTCCGGCAGATCCCAGCCGTAGATGGCATCGGGCAGCACACCAAAATGGGTCATATAGTCCCGGGAGATATTCTCGATAGCTGAGTGGGAAACAACACAGATCATGCCGTCTGCGGCCTTTTGTCTCAGAATAACATCCCGGATGCCAGGAAACGGATCGGGGATATGGGTGCGGATATATTCCGTCCACCCATTATATTCGTCTATGAGTTCCTGCTCCGTAAACTGCCAGTAGGCACGGCACATGCTTGCAAAGCCCAGGTTGTGACAGCCTGCCACATAATCGTGCAGACTGATCGTTTTTCCGGGACGGAATTGGCTGAGGATATGACAGAAGTAGGGATATCCTATGGTCTTTTCGCTCTGCACAACTGTATCATCGTGATCCAGAACCAGGCAAGGATATTTAGTCATAGTGTACCTCCTGCTCGTTTTGTATTATTATATCAAAAATTGGCAGGGAAGGCAACTGAAAAACTGCTTGCAAAACACGAACAAATGTACTATAATGTAAACAAAGACAGGAGGTGAGCCGAAGTGGAGCAGAAAATATGCCCCATCGATGTGATCTCTATATGCAGTGCCGATGGGCAGATTCGTCCCCTTCGGTTCCGAATGGAGGATGCATCCCATCAGCTTCTCCGCGTGGATATTGATGAGATTGTCAGTATGAAGCCTATCCAGTATGTAGGGATCGAGGCATATATCTTTTTGTGCCGTGCTACAGCCAAAGAAAGTAAGTGGCTTGTGGAGCTTCGATATACTATCCGTACCCATACCTGGTGCCTGCTGAGAAAGGTGTGTTGATATGGCAGAGCGAGTGATCTTTCATGTAGATGCCAACAGTGCATTCCTTTCCTGGTCGGCAGCTTACCGGGTGAAGGTGCTGGGCGAAAAGGTGGACCTGCGGGACATTCCCTCGGTGGTGGCCGGGGATAAGGAATCCCGGCACAGCATCATTCTGGCCAAAAGCACCCCGGCAAAGAAATTCGGGATACAAACAGGAGAGCCGCTGTTTCTGGCACTGGAAAAATGCCCTGAGCTTGTGGTGGTACAGCCGGACTATGCCCTGTATGTGCAGGCAAGCCGGCATTTTGTGGAGCTTCTGCGTCAGTTCAGCCCTTGTGTGGAACAGTATTCTATCGACGAAGCGTGGGTAGATATGACCGGCACGGAGCGCTTGTTCGGTGCGCCCCGGCTGGCAGCAGAGACCATGCGTCAAAGAGTTTGGGAGGAGCTTGGCTTTACAGTGAATGTGGGTATTTCCTCCAACAAGCTGCTGGCGAAAATGGCGGGAGATCTGGAGAAGCCCAATAAGGTCCATACCTTGTTTCCGGAGGAGATGGAGGAGAAAATGTGGCCTCTGCCGGTACGGGATCTTTTCCTGGTTGGTGCGGCCACACAGGCTAAGCTGAACCGGATGGGCATCTATACCATTGGAGATCTGGCAAAAGCGGATGTAAAGCTGCTGCAAAAGCGGCTTGGAAAGCATGGGCAGACCATCTGGCATTTCGCCAACGGACGCAGTGCCGATGCGGTAACTCCAGAGCCGGCAGAGAACAAGGGGTACGGAAATTCTGTGACCACGGCGAAGAATGTTGTCAGTACAGAGCAGGCGCGTCAGGTGCTTTTGAGCCTGTGTGAGACTGTGGCGACCCGGATGCGCCAGGATGGTATGTGCGGCGGATGCATAGCTGTTCACCTGCGCACCAATGGCTTTGTACATTTCTCTCACCAGTCTAAGCTCCATGGCGCTACCAACATTACGGAAGAGCTGTTTCGGGCTGCCTGTAAAGTGTTTGACGAAGCTTGGGATGGCGTTACGCCTCTGCGGCAGCTGGGCGTCCAGATAACCAGTCTGGCAAAAGAGCCGTACCAGCAGTTTGACCTATTTTCCGAACTTTCTCCCCAGCGGTATGAACGCAAACTGAAGCTGGATGAAACGGTGGATGCGCTCCGGGATAAATACGGAGAGAATGTGATCCGCCGGGCAAGATTTACTGACAACCCAGAGGACCATATGTCCGGTGGCTTGGACAAGGAACGCCGTACCGGTGTCACGAAGCCGATCCCAAAAGAATTTTAGGGTAGAAACAGGAAACCCTTTGCGCTATAATGACAGGAGAAGGGAAGTGATAGCGTGTCCATCGTGAAATTTTATCGGGGCGATCCCAATGCGCCGAAAACCACTATGCCTGCTCATCTGGGTGCCAATGTCATCGTTACCTGCGGCGGCAAGCTGTTGCTGGAAAAACGCAGGGACAGCGACACTTGGGGCCTGGTAGGCGGTGGCGTGAAGAAATATGAAACAGAGGTCCAGGCCGCAGTCAGAGAGGTTTATGAGGAATTGGGGCTTCGCGTTCCCAAGGAGAAATTTCGTAAGCTGGCTGTATATGGTGAGCCGGGCCGCATCGCCGCATACCGTGACGGAAGCGTCTGGCGGATGGTGATCGTTGTGTTTGGCCTGAAGTTGGAACAGCAACCGGAAATGACCATCAGCGCCGAATCTAGGGAACTGAGATTCTTTACAAAAGAAGAAGTCCGAAACATCGATATCGTAGTGACTCACAGCGATATTGTAGAAGATTGGTTCTTGAACCGATAAAGAAAATACAGAAGATTCTGTATAGAATTGGTATATACAGAATATACAAAAAATGAAATAATACTTGTATATTCATAAAAGTTATGCTATGATGTAAAACGACGGTGCAGTATCCTAGTCGGAACTGCCGACTCCCAGGTAGGGCCTAAAAATCCTATGAAGGGCACATCGATGAAGTCCCTGGTGTCTGCTTTTTACGCCCAGTTTAGGGTGGATGCTGGGGGTTAAGGATCCCGGGCGCGCTCCAATGGCATGGGGCATACGACCCGGTTTCCGCGGAGACCTGGTGTTGTGCGACGAAGTTGAGAACTCCATTGGTGGAAGCCGCTTCGCGTACGAGCCAGGTATGAACCTGCAAGGCGGTGCACAGAATCGTGTGCTGTGTGCAGTGTAGCCTGCCTTGAGTGAACATGTGGGGAAAGGGGACCATGCGGCGGTCCGTTATGGCCAGACGGATGCCGATATCGCTCCTGGAAACCATGCTTGCAAAAGAGGCTAAGAGTCGGTTTGTTTTGTTGTGGAAAACACCTAGGCTGTCGTAACTGGGCAGGCAGGGGATTACAGTACGGACTCAGTGGCAATCGGGTATTCAATTTGGCAACACTTGAGCGGACGGATCAAACGGAAACGGCCTGTGCGGCAACGGCAGGTTCTGTCTGGGGAAAACCAACCCGACCTAAGCCGTAAGATTTATCCTGCCTGCCACCGTTATAAATTTGTTTGTAAGGGGATACCTGTCGTGTCTAAATCTGACCCGGCTGCCTCAAAAAGAGAGCGCAATAAGACGGTCCGATGGGTCGTCACTATATTTTTAGTAACTATTTTTGTTTCCGGTTTGATTTCTCTGGGCTCTGAGGAGCTTATGGCAAACAGCAATATGGCGGTGGCATTTCTGATCCTGCTGGCCATCGTGCTGATCGGTATTATTTTTGATATTATCGGTATGGCTGTGGCTTCTGCCGATGAAAAGCCTTTCCACTCTATGGCTGCAAGAAAGGTGCCCGGCGCCCAGGAGGCGATCGCGCTGCTGCGCAATGCTGAACGCGTCAGCTCCATCTGCAACGATGTTGTTGGCGACATTTGCGGCGTTGTATCCGGAAGTGCCTCTGCTACCATTGCGGCACAGGTGCTGCATAATTTTGAATTTACCTGGCCCAGAGCGGTATCTCTCATTATGTCCGCTTTTGTTGCCGGATTGACTGTTGGTGGAAAAGCCGTTGGAAAGACCTTTGCCATCAATTCCTGTACTGCGATTGTACATGGTGTAGGCCGTATGATTTACCGGCTGCACCATATTCCGGACTTGTTCCGCAGAAAGAAAACATAAAGATAGGTTGTGTGCGGTGTGTGCATATTAGAAACCATCAATGAACATGAGGACCTGCTTCGCCTGAACGATGAGCAACGCCAGCAGCTTTGCCAGGAGATTCGGGATTTTTTGATTACCAGTATTTCTCAGACCGGAGGCCACCTGGCCTCCAATTTGGGCGTTGTGGAGCTGACTGTTGCCATTGAAACAGTATACAATACATCTGAAGACCGTCTGGTGTTTGATGTTGGTCATCAGTCTTATGTGCATAAGCTGCTGACAGGACGCCGGACGGATTTTTCTGGCTTGCGCCAATTTGGGGGAATTGCCGGATTTCCAAAACCCTCTGAAAGCAATACGGATGCTTTTGTTGCCGGTCATGCGTCCAGCTCCGTTTCCATCGCATTGGGAATGGCCAGGGCCAGAAGTCTTACTGACCAGAGCTACGATGTGGTGGCAGTGATTGGCGACGGTGCGGCCACAGGAGGAATGGCCTATGAGGGGCTGAATGACGCGGCCGTGAGTAAGGAGCCTATGGTGGTGATCCTGAACGATAATGCCATGTCGATCGACCGGAATGTGGGCGGTATGGCAAGGCATCTGTCCCGGCTTCGCACAAAGGAAGGCTATCTGGGTATGAAAAAGAAGTACAGAAGCATCTTGCGCAAGATTCCCGGCGGCAAGGTTCTGTATCGTTTTTCCCATTCTGCAAAGGGTTGGCTTAAGCGCGTTCTTTTGCCTACCACTATTTTTGAAAACATGGGCATGGTCCACCTGGGTCCTGTGGATGGCCATGATGTAAACGGATTAATAACACTGCTGCGCAGTGCAAAGGAAATGAGACAGCCTGTGCTTGTCCATGTCATGACCCATAAGGGCCATGGCTACCGCTTTGCGGAGGAGGATCCGGCGCGGTTTCATGGGATCGGCAAATTTGATCTGGCTACGGGCAATACAAACAAGAGCGGTGCAGTGACATTCTCGGAGGCTTTCGGCGAGACTGTGTGTCAGCTTGCCCAGGATAATAGCAGGGTGTGCGCCATTACTGCGGCGATGCCCGGCGGGACGGGGCTGTTACCGTTCAAGCAGCAGTATCCCAAGCGACTGTTTGATGTGGGCATTGCCGAGGAACACGCTATGTCTATGGCAGGGGGTCTTGCTAAGCAGGGAATGGTACCCATTGTAGCGCTGTATTCCACATTTTTGCAGAGAGCCTATGATATGATCCTGCAGGATATCACCATGCTGAAGCTTCATGTTGTCCTGGCAGTGGACAGGGCGGGACTGGTCGGTGAGGATGGAGAAACCCACCACGGAATCTTCGATGTAGGCTTTTTGCGTCAGGCACCCGGGCTGCAGATCCTATGCCCCGGCAGCACGGCTGAGCTGCGGGATATGCTCCGTTGGGCTGTATCTGAGCAGAGTGGTCCTGTAGCAATTCGGTATCCGCGGGGCGGAGACAGAGACTATACAGAATCTGCCTGGAAGGGCATTTGCGAAACTGTATGCTGCCACCGCGTTGGTGAGGATGTGACCATAGTTACTTATGGAACACTTCTCCAAAATGCTATGGAAGCTGCGCAGTTGTTGGAGGCACAGGGGATTCAAGCCTCGGTTTTGCGCCTGCTTGCGGTCTCGCCCCTGGATGCGAAGCAGATCGTTGAAAAGATGTCTGCGAGGAAGCGCGTTGTGGTTGTGGAAGAGGTCTGTAGTGGTTCAGGGATTCGGGAAGCTCTCGCTTGGAAGCTGCAGCGCATACTTCCGGAGTGCCGGGTGGACGGCATCGACCTGGGCGACGGCTATGTGACCCATGGCGACATGGCTTCGCTGTACAAGCATTATAAAATGGATGCCCAGTCTATCAGTGAATTTATTCAGGAGGTGGTTCGGCATGAAAATTAAAAAGCGGCTGGATGTTCTGCTTACAGAGCGCGGACATGCAGACACCCGAACCAAGGCCCAGGCGATCATTATGAGCGGACTGGTCTATGTTGAGGGCCAAAAGGCAGATAAGCCCGGTGTTTCCTATGACGAGAATGTGCCCATCGAGGTGCGCAGCGGCGGCTGTCCCTATGTCAGCCGCGGTGGACTGAAGCTTGAGAAAGCATTGCGCGATTTTGGCGTGAAGCCGGAGGGCTATGTTTGCAGTGATTCCGGTGCCTCTACGGGCGGTTTTACGGATTGCTTGCTTCAGCAGGGAGCCAAAAAGGTATTTGCTATTGATGTTGGCTACGGTCAGCTGGACTGGAAGATCCGTTCAGACCCCCGTGTTGTGGTTATGGAGCGTACCAATGTGCGTTATGTGACACCGGAGCAGCTTGGAGAGCCATTAGACCTGTCTGTGCTGGATGTCAGCTTCATTTCTCTGAAGATCGTCCTGCCGGTTATTAAGACCCTCTTGAAGTCTTCCGGTCAGGTGCTGTGCCTGATTAAGCCTCAATTTGAGGCCGGGCGTGATAAGGTGGGCAAAAAGGGCGTTGTCCGTGAGCCACAGACCCATAAAGAGGTTCTGGATGATTTTGTTGCGCTGGCACATGATCTGGGGTTTACCGTTTTGGGTCTTACATTTTCTCCGGTCAAGGGGCCCGAAGGAAACATTGAATTTTTAGGCCATCTGACGCTGGAAAACAAGCAGGGGATCCAGCCGGATACTTTGCAGGTGGTCCAAGATGCCCACAATACACTGAAAGGGTGATCGTATGAAAAAAGTGATTTTGACACCCAATCCTTACCGTGACAGAAATTTCCAAACCACAAGAACGGCTATGGAGGTGCTGAAGGATAGCGGTATCCAGGTTTTGTTGTGCCTGCCCTTTGAGGTGGACAGGTCTTATGAGCTGCCAAAAGATCTGCGCTTTTCAAAAATGGAGAAGGAAATTCAAAGCGCCTCAGCAGTCATCTGTTTTGGCGGGGACGGTACGATCCTGCATATGGCAAAGACTGCTACACGGCATGGCATTCCCGTCCTCGGTGTCAATATTGGCACCATGGGCTTTATGGCAGAACTGGAGAGCAGCGAGCTTTCCATGCTGTCCAGACTGGCAGATGATGATTTTACCATTGACAATCGGATGATGCTGGATGTAACAGTTCACAGAGGTAGGGATATCATCTTCCACGATATCTGCCTGAACGATGTGGCGATTACCAAGGGTGCAATTGCCAGGATCGTGCATCTGGGTGTGCAGTGCGACGGTGTACAAGCTATGGAATGCGGCGGTGACGGTGTGATCATAGCAACACCTACAGGCTCCACGGCATACAGCCTCTCTGCCGGTGGTCCCATTGTAGAGCCGGAGGCGCACAATATTCTGATTACCCCAATTTGTTCCCATGATGTGGGCAGCCGTTGTATGGTGGCATCTGAAAAGCGTGTGATCACTGTTGGGGTGATTAAGAATGCCCATAGAAACGCTTTTGTTTCTGTTGACGGAGGAAAGGCACAGCGTCTTAATATGGGCGATGTGGCCACGATCAAAAAATCAAATCTTACCACGAAATTGATCCGGCTGAAGGATCGCAGCTTCTACGATGTGGTAAATATGAAATTTAAGAACGGATGAGAGGGTGTATAACGTGAAAAGTCAAAGACAGGCAAAAATCATAGAGATCATCTCCAACCGGAATGTGGAGACCCAAGAGCAACTTTTAGCACTGCTGCAAGCCGAAGGCTTTCGCGGCACTCAGGCAACGATTTCCAGAGATATCAAGGAACTTCGGATCGTTAAGGAATTGACAAGTCTGGGAACCTACCGTTATACGACCTCAACCAATGAGGTGTCCGGTTCATTCTCTGCCCGTCTGAATACGATCTTCCGGGAATGTGTCACAGGGTTTGATTATGCCCAAAATATTATCGTGATCCGTACATTGCCGGGGCTGGCATCTGCTGCAGGTTCTGCCATCGATACAATGAGCCTGAGCACAGTCGTTGGCTCTTTGGCTGGTGACGATACGGTTATGGTCGTTATGCGGGATAATAATGCAGCTGCAGCGTTTTGCGGGGAGATCAAGAATCTCATTAGCTGATCGGAGGGCTGAATGTGCTGAGTTTGTTGCACATAGAGAATATTGCGGTAATTGAACAGTCGGATATTTCCTTCGACAAGGGATTTAATGTCCTCACCGGTGAAACCGGTGCGGGTAAGTCTATCGTTATCGATGCCATATCGGCCATTCTTGGTGAGCGGGCTTACCGGGACATGATCCGGACCGGTGCGTCAAAGGCGTCTGTGCGGGCTGTATTTACGGATGTACCGGAACTGCCCTGGTTTCAGGAGAACGGCGTGGAGTATGATCCTGAGACGATCATTCAGCGTGAGATCTACCTGGATGGCAAGAATGTCTGCCGTGTCAATGGTGCGCTGGTTACAGTATCCATTCTGCGAAAACTGGGCATCCAACTTATCAATATTCACGGTCAGCATGATTCGGCATCGTTGTTTGATGAGAATAACCATCTGCAATTTTTGGATGACTTTGCTGACAATAAGATTCAGCAACAGGATTATGTGCAAAAATATGAGGCTGTGGCGGCTCTGCGCCGTGAGATCGATCGCATGACCATGGACGAAGCAGAGAAGCTTCGCAGGATGGAGACCCTTCGCTACCAGATCGAGGAGATATCCAAGGCTGACCTGGAGACTGGAGAGGATGATATCCTGGAGGAACGGCGCAAGCTTTTGCAAAATGCCGAAAAGCTAAGCGACGGAATGGATGCTGCGGTGGAATGTCTCTATGGTGGCGACGATACCGATGGCGCGGCAAGTTTACTTGCGCAGGCAGAGCGTGAGCTTACCAGGCTTTCCAGATTTACGGATGCATTTCAGCACCTTCATGAGCGTGTTTCGGACCTGATGTATCAGGTCCAGGATGTGGCAGAAGAGGTTCGCGATGCCAGAAACGGCCTGTCCTATTCTGCGGACGAGCTGGAACAGATAGAGGGCCGCCTGGATGTGATCCACCGGCTGCACAGAAAGTATGGTGCTACCTGTGCGGATATCCTTGTATATCTGGAGCAAGCGAAGGCGGAATTGGATGAGATCGAATTTGCGGATGATCATGTGGAGCGATTGAAGAGTAAGCTGGCTAAGTCCGAAAAGGCTGCGTGGGAGTCTGCGCTGGCCCTGCGTGAAAGCCGCAAGGTTGCTGCCGATGAACTGGCCGAGAGGATCCTTACAGAGCTTGCGCAGCTGGATATGCCAAAGGTGCAGTTTTCCTGTCAGTTTACGGAATTGGAGTTGACTGCCAACGGCGCAGACTCTGTGGCGTTTTACATGTCCGCAAATGTGGGTGAGGCGCTCAAGCCTATGAGTAAGGTCGCTTCCGGCGGTGAATTGGCACGGATCATGCTGGCTATGAAAAATGTTCTCGCTGAGCAGGATCAGGTAGCTACTCTGATCTTTGATGAGGTGGATACGGGCGTGTCAGGGCGTGCCGCCCAGAAGGTTGCTGAAAAGCTGCGCAGCGTTTCTCGAAGCAAGCAGGTACTCTGTGTAACTCACTTGCCGCAGTTGGCAGCATTGGCCACAACGCACTTGCTTATTGCCAAGGAGGAGCGTGCCGGGCGAACCTACACCACTGTGACGCCTTTGGATATTGAGGGAAGAAAACGGGAACTGGCTCGTATCATTGGCGGTGCGCTTATTACTGAAAATACACTGAAAAGTGCAGAAGAGATGCTCGACACTTGACAAACCGCCTGTTTTTTGCTAGGATACATACAACTTCATAAACGCATGGATGGGATGAAGTAAGCGCCCAATTTTCCTACAGAGAACTGCCGGACGGTGCAAGGCAGCAGGGGAACACGCTGAAATACCTCCCGGAGCGGCCTTCCTGAAACAGCAGTAGGGAAGGACGGGTTCGCCCGATACAGCGAGAAGCGTTGATAGACGCTGTAAGGGCGCATTCTGTGAGGTATGCGCTGAACATGAGGTGGTACCGCGTAGTTTTACGCCCTCTGTCCCCAAGGGGACGGAGGGCGTTTCCTTATGGAGATGTGAAATGATAGATAAACCGATGGATGTGCTTCACCTCTTTCCTGTTCGGAAGAGCAAGAAGCAAAAGGCAGCCTTTCGGGATGCCGTAATTGGATACACCCGCCGGCTTGGTTATGCGCCAACAACGGAAAAGGGGATGCTCGGCAGCAAAAATGTGATCGTTGGTGATCCGCAGAACGCTCAGTATCTTGTAACTGCTCATTACGATACCTGTGCCGCCTTGCCGGTACCTAATTTGATCACACCCAATAATCTCCCGGCATTTTTGGCATATCAGCTGTTTTTGACAGCGGTCATTCTGGCACTGGGTATTTTGTTAGGATGGCTTGTTGGAGTTCTGACGCAAAGCTTTGATTTGGGTTATTATACCGGATATTTGGCCTTGTGCCTGAGCCTGTTCCTGATGCTGTTCGGCCCGGCCAATAAGCACAATGCCAACGACAACACCTCCGGCGTTGTGACTTTGCTGTCCATTGCTGCTACCATTCCGGAAAATCAGAGAAGTAAGGTCTGCTTTGTGCTGTTTGATCTGGAGGAAGCAGGGCTGATCGGCTCTGCGTCCTATGCCCGGCGTCATAGGGGGGCAGCCGAAAATCAAATCGTGCTGAATCTGGACTGTGTTGGCGATGGGGATGAGATCGTTCTGTACCCTACGGGAAAGCTAAAGCGTAACGCACAGAAGCTGGCCGTTCTGGATAAGTGCTGCGGCACATTCGGTGTAAAAAGTGTAACGGTGCGTCGAAAGGGTTTTGCAGTCTATCCCTCCGATCAGAGTAATTTCCCCTACGGAGTGGGAATCTGTGCCTTGTGTAAGAGTAAATTGGGATCGTATCTTGGAAAGATCCACACGAAAAGAGACACGGTCCTGGAAGAAACCAATGTAAATATTCTGCGTGCAGCACTGATCTCGGTGATCACCTGCGATGCAGTCAATCAGAAAGGAAATGTAAAATGAAAGTCTATGACGAACTGGTAGCCAGAGGCCTGATCGCCCAGGTGACCAATGAAGAAGAGATCCGTGAAATGATCGACAACGGCAAGGCCACCTTCTATATCGGCTTTGACCCCACAGCTGATTCCTTGCATGTAGGCCATTTTATGGCCTTGTGCCTGATGAAGCGCCTGCAGATGGCAGGCAATAGGCCCATTGCGCTGATCGGCGGCGGTACTGCCATGATCGGCGATCCTTCCGGCAGAACGGATATGCGCTCTATGATGACTAAGGAGACCATTGACCATAACTGCGAATGCTTTAAGAAGCAGATGGCTCGCTTTATTGAATTTGGACCGGACAAGGCCCAAATGGTCAACAATGCGGATTGGCTGCTTGGCCTGAATTATGTGGATGTGCTTCGTGAAGTGGGCGCGTGCTTCTCTGTAAACAATATGCTTCGCGCTGAATGTTATAAGCAGAGAATGGAAAAGGGCCTTAGCTTCCTGGAATTTAACTACATGATCATGCAGTCCTATGATTTCTACTACCTGTATCAGAACTATGGCTGCAACATGCAGTTTGGCGGTAATGATCAGTGGAGCAATATGCTGGGTGGTACCGAGCTGATCCGCCGCAAGCTGGGCAAGGATGCCCATGCCATGACCATCACCCTTCTGCTCAATTCCGAGGGTAAGAAGATGGGCAAGACTGCTAAGGGTGCTGTGTGGCTGGATCCCAATAAGACTTCTCCCTTTGAATTCTATCAGTACTGGCGGAATGTTGAGGACAACGATGTTCTCAAGTGCATCCGTATGCTGACCTTCCTGCCTCTGGAACAGATCAATGAGATGGATTCCTGGAAGGACGCCCAGCTGAACACCGCCAAGGAGATCCTTGCTTATGAGCTGACAAAGCTTGTCCACGGAGAGGAAGAGGCCGATAAGGCCCAGGCGGCAGCCAAGGCACTTTTTACAGGCGGCGGTGATGATGCCACCATGCCGACTACTGAGATTACTGCCGATAAGCTGACAGATGGCAAGCTCGGTATCCTGAACCTGATGGTAGCCTGCAAGCTGGCGGCTTCTAACGGAGAAGCCCGTCGGTTGGTACAGCAGGGCGGTGTGTTCGTCAACGATGAAAAAGTGCCTGACCATACATTCTCTGTCTCCGCCGATGATCTGAAGTCCGGTGTGAAGCTCCGTAAGGGCAAGAAAGTGTTCCACAAGGCTGTTCTGGCCTGATATGAGAATCAAACTGCCGGTTCCAAACAGGAGCCGGCAGTTTTGCTGATCAGAGTATTTTATTAAAGAGATCCCGAAAGATCCGGTCGCGGAAAAGACCGTACACATAGCACATGGGAATGTCGATGGGGTCTTCATACTGCCCATCCGGAGAGGGGAGTCGCACATTTGAGATTCTTGTGCGCAGCAGCCTGTTGTCATCGTTCAGAAACCAGGCAATGGGAGTTACATCCCAAATGACCTTAGACCACATTTGATCAGCGCCTAAGGATACGCCGTAAGCCATGGTGTTGCGTGCGAGATAGTTGGCAAGAGGTTTTTTATCCAAAAGCCAGTACTGCAGCTCAGGAATGGTGGTGCGCAGCTCGCTGACTACGCCGTTGCAGGGAAGCTGCACAAAGGGCACACCGCTTCCCATGACAACACGGGCGGCTGGGTAATCCTGGCGCATATTAAACTCAGCTGTATCATGCCAGCGGTGGGCATGACCGCCCAGCCAGACCACGACGATACGATCGCGGATAACTGTTTTGATCCAGTTGCTTGTGTAGGAGGGGGGTGTATCCCAATTCTACGGACAGCATTTTTAGTGTGGCATCGCAGTAGTGCTGATCAAAGAAGCGCATCACTTTGTTCTTTGTATCGTCCAGAGCGCTGCCGCCGCTTAGTTCCAGGGTTTGCAGCCTGTCTTCCACTTCCTGTATCCACGGAATGGAAGAAGACGCGCCTTTTCTGGACACGGTTATAGCAGAAGCAGCAGATGCATAACGCATAGCCGATTTGGGAGAACGGCCCTTTGCGATGCAGCTGATGAAATAACCCGTAAATGTATCCCCGGCACCGGTAGTATCCACACTGTCCACCCGGAAAGCGCTTTGCTTGCAGAAGGTTTCCTTGTCGACTTGAATAATGGCATGGCCGGTTTTGTCGTCAACAGTGCGAAGATATTTTGTGTTAATGCCGGAATCGTGCATGCACTGCAGCAGGATCCCACCGTCCTGGCCAATACAGCCGGCCTGAAAAACTGCTGCTCCGGCTCTGGCGAGCGCCACACTTTGGTTTAATCCCTTGCCGCCGGAAAAGGTATTTACTCCCAAGGCAGCAATGGTTTCACCGGGCCGCAGAATATGATCAACGGAATAGACCAAATCAATGTTACAAGAACCGAAATTGAGAATTTGCATTCATTCACCGCCTTATTTGCCAATGCGACAATTATATCTGCGTATTTCATAAATTCAACCACCTATTTCGATGTAAAACAGACGGATTTATACATTTGCTGATTCCAGAAGATATTTGTGCAGGGCAGCCTTCTTGTCGGCATCCATACCGCACAGGGGAAGACGGCAGTATCCGCAGTCGTAGCCAATAAAATTCATCGCTTCTTTTACCGGGATCGGATTTACCTGGCAGAACAGCAGATCAATAAGAGGGAGCAGATCGCACTGCAGCTGCGCGGCGGTGTCAAAATTTCCTGCCAGTGCGGCGTTGGTCATCAAGGCAGTTTCCTTTGGACAGATGTTGGACAGAACCGAGATCACACCCTTGCCGCCAAGGGAAACCACCGGTACAGTTTGATCGTCATTACCGGCCCATACGAAAAAGTCTTTGGGACATTGCCCCAGGATCCTGGCGATCTTGGTAATATCCGTACTGGCTTCTTTCACACCGATGATATTGGGCACAGCGCTCAGCCGCTTGTACACAGATACGGGGATGTCCACGCCGGTTCGTGAGGGGACATTGTAGACGATCACCGGGATATTTACCGCGTGGGCAATGGATAAATAGTGTGCAACCAAACCCTCCGGTGTCGCTTTGTTGTAATATGGGCTGACCACCAGCAAGCCGTCCACTCCGGCTTCCTCAGCATCGCGACTAAGGGAGACGGCGTGTGAGGTTGCGTTGGAGCCGGTTCCCGCAAGGATCTTGCAGCGCTCACCGGCGTATGCCTTGCACCTGCGGAACAGCTGGATTTTCTCCGTATCGGATAATGTGGATGCTTCGCCTGTGGTTCCTGCCAGAACAACAGCCTCTATCCCTGCGTCGATCTGTCGCTTCAAAAGCTGTTCTGCCATTGGAAAATTGATCTGACCGTTTAAAAATGGGGTTACAAGAGCGGTACATACACCGCTAAACAATGATTGTTTCATAGGCTGATACCTCCCTGACAATCTATGCATGCGGCAGTAATTTTGTCTGTTGCAAAAGAAGCAGAAATGGACTATACTAATTATGTTTTCTGTTTATAATGGAGGAGCATGATTTGAAGACACAGAATTTTTGGTATCACTTGCCCGAGGAATTGATCGCCCAAACGCCGCTGGAGCGCAGAGATGCGTCCCGGCTTATGGTGCTTGACCGTAAGACCGGCGGTGTTACACATAGGCGTTTTTATGATATATTGGATTACATGCAGCCCGGGGATTGTCTGGTGATGAATGATTCCCGTGTTCTGCCGGCCAGACTTCTCGGCCACCGTCCCACCGGAGGAGCAGTGGAGGTGCTGTTACTTCGCGATATAGGGGATAAGCAGTGGGAGTGTTTGGTCAAACCCGGGAAAAAGATGCAGGTCGGTCAGGAGGTCATATTCGGCAACGGAGAACTGACCGCTCAGGTAACGGCGGTGCGTGAAGATGGCAACCGTGTGGTTCGTTTCTCTTACGATGGGATATTTCTGGAGGTGCTTGAGCGGCTGGGAAAGATGCCGCTGCCGCCGTATATCAAGGAGGAACTGGCAGATCAGGAGCGGTATCAAACGGTGTACTCCAGGGAAGTTGGCTCTGCGGCTGCGCCAACAGCCGGGCTGCATTTTACACAGGAGCTTCTGGGTAAGCTGCGGGATCGGGGCGTACAGCTGGCGTTTATTACGTTGCATGTTGGTTTAGGCACATTCCGTCCTGTCAAGGTCGAGGATATCAGCAAGCACCATATGCATTCTGAGCTGTGTATGATGAATGCGGAAACGGCCAATATGCTCAATGAAACCCAAAAAACCGGTGGCCGGATCATCTGTGTTGGCACCACATCCTGCCGCACCTTGGAGTCGCTGGTAAACGAGGACGGCAGCTTTGCCGAAAAGACACGGTGGACGGATATCTTTATTTATCCCGGTTATCAATTCAAGGCCATGAACGGATTGATCACAAATTTTCATTTGCCAGAAAGTACGCTTGTAATGTTGGTGTCAGCCTTTGCCGGCCGGGAAAATGTGTTGGCAGCATATGATGAGGCGGTTCGTGAGCAGTACCGATTCTTCTCCTTTGGGGATGCTATGTTTATTGGATGAAAGGATTCACATAGATAATGTTTGAATTACTGAAGCAAGAGGGCAAGGCCCGACGAGGGATATTCACTTGTGCCCATGGGACTGTGCAAACGCCGGTGTTTATGAATGTAGGCACGCAAGGTGCCATCAAAGGTGCGCTGAGCGCAAAGGATCTGAAGGATATCGGCTGTCAGGTCGAGCTGTCCAATACTTATCATTTGCATCTGCGTCCCGGAGATAAGTTGGTAAAACAGTGCGGTGGCCTGCACAAATTTATGACCTGGGACGGCCCGATTCTGACGGATTCTGGTGGCTTTCAGGTATTTTCTCTTTCTTCTCTGCGTAAGATCAAAGAGGAGGGGGTTACATTTGCCTCTCATATTGATGGGCATAAGATATTTATGGGGCCTGAGGAAAGCATGCAGATCCAATCAAATTTGGGTTCAGATATCTGCATGGCCTTTGATGAATGTATTGAAAACCCCGCCCCGCGTGACTATGTGCTGAAAAGTGTGGACAGGACATATCGCTGGCTCGTTCGCTGCAAGGAGGAAAACGCCAGACTCAACGCTTTGCCGGATGCAGTGAATTCCCGGCAGATGCTGTGGGGTATCAATCAGGGCGGCATCTATAAGGACATTCGTGTAGACCATATGAAACGGATCGCTGAGTTGGATCTGCCTGGATATGCCATCGGTGGTCTTGCAGTTGGCGAAACTGCAGAAGAGATGTATGACATCATTGAGGCGGTTGAACCCCATATGCCTGCCCACAAGACCCGCTATCTGATGGGTGTAGGTACGCCTACGAATATTATTGAGGCTGTAGCGCGAGGGGTGGATTTCTTTGACTGCGTCATGCCTGCCAGAAATGCGCGGCATGCAAGGCTCTTCACCTGGGAGGGCGCGATCAATCTGAAAAACGCAAAGTATGCAAGTGATATGAACCCCATTGATCCCCTGTGCGATTGTCCCGTATGCCGCCGATATTCCAGAGCATATGTCCGTCACTTGTTTGTTGCGGAGGAAATGCTGGCCATGCGGCTTGCGGTCATGCATAATCTGTACTTCTATAATAAGCTTATGGAAAAGATTCGGAATGCACTGGATGCGGGTACTTTTGAGGCCTTCAGAAAGGAAAATTCGGAGAAACTGGCAAGAAGAATTTAGTTAACACTTGCAATTTCCAAATCCGGTGTTATAATAGAACAGAATAATTTACAAAGGAGCTACATCCATGTTTCATTTTTTAGAAGGTGCCCCCACAAGTGGTCTGATGGAAATTTTGCCGATGCTGCTGCTGATGTTCGGTGTGTTCTATTTTATGATCATCCGCCCCGAGAATAAGCGCAAGAAGGAAGCGGAGAATACACGCAATTCTATCAATGTTGGCGATACTGTTACCACAATTGGTGGCATTGTTGGCACCGTGGTCAACGTAAAGGAAGACAAGTTCGTTATGGAGACAAGTGCCGATCAGGTGCGTATTGAGTTCCATAAATGGGCAATCTCTTCCAATGACACCGCAGTGGCGGCAGCGAAGGAAGAAGCAAAAAAGGCTGAAGAAGCGAAGGCCAAGGCCAAGGCTGCTAAAAAGGCCGGTAAGAATAAAGACAACTGAATTAAGCACAAAAGCTCAGGGCTTCGGGATATTCCCGAAGCCCTGCATTTATTGGTTCTATAATAAATGTTGGGGTCAGGCGATGAGCCTGACCCCAAAGTCGTAATTTAGTAGTTGAGCATAGAGAACAAAATCCTTAGAATAAAAAGTACCACCAATCCACCCCGAGGA
>JAGBSG010000069.1 GCA_017632035.1 Oscillospiraceae bacterium
ACTTCTCGACCACTGCGGGCAAGGCGTTATAGTACTTGTTGCAGGACTCGCGATGCTGGAAGAAGATATCGTCGTTTTCGTGAGAGCCACGCATTGCGGGACGCTCGGGGTTCAGGGAGTGCTTGCGGAATGCTTCCACAGCCTCCATGTTGGTCATTTCCTTCAGGTCCTCGTAGTCCCAGATAGCGACCTTCTGGATCTCGTGAGAGGTACGGAAACCGTCGAAGAAGTTGATGAAGGGCACGCGGCCTTCGATGGATGCCAGGTGAGCAACAGCGCCCAGGTCCATAACTTCCTGAACGTTGGTCTCAGCCAGCATAGCAAAACCGGTCTGACGGCAGGCGTAAACGTCGGAATGGTCACCGAAGATGTTCAGAGCCTGTGCAGCAACGGTACGGGCAGAAACATGGAAAACAGAGGGGAGCAGCTCACCGGCGATCTTGTACATGTTGGGGATCATCAGCAGCAGACCCTGAGAAGCAGTGTAGGTGGTGGTCAGAGCACCGGCGGCCAAAGAGCCGTGAACAGTACCGGCAGCTCCGGCCTCAGACTGCATCTCAACGACCTTAACAGTGTCGCCAAAGATGTTCTTCCGACCTGCGGCAGACCACTGATCAACATAGTCGGCCATGGGGCTGGAAGGTGTGATGGGGTAAATGCCAGCTACTTCGGTAAACGCATAGCTGACATGGGCAGCAGCGGTATTGCCGTCCATTGTCTTAAATTTTCTAGCCAAAATGAAATACCTCCTAAAGTATTCAAATTTCATCCTGTATATCATAGCACTTTTCTTTTGATTTGTAAAGCCGTTATACGATGAGTTTCGTGGAAAAAAGTGCTAAAGTTTTAAGGTCTGGTGCAAGAAGCTAACTTACACCAGACCTTAAGGGAACAACTTTCAAAAAAGGGGCGGATACTCTGCGTTTTCTGATCCGAATTTTTCAACACCCCAAAGCTTTGCTATGGTTTTAGGGATCTGAATATTTTCAACGACCTTGTTGTTAAAGCATTCGCTCATATGGCCATAAGCAAATACGGGAACATCGCTGCTGGAGTGTACACCTGTATTACAAACAATCTTCCCGCTGCTATCAAGACCCATTGATCCTGTTTCGTGATCTGCGGTGATCAAAACAAAGGTATCAGGATGGTAGAACGCATATTCCATAAACAAGCCTATGGCTTGGTTAAAGCGGATCAAGGCTACGAATGCCTGGTCAACATCCTGGTTATGGCAGGCTCCGTCGATATGTGCCTCTTCGTACATTAGGAAGAAGCCGTTCTCGGAATCCTCCATAGCCGAAAGGGTAGTTGCAATCTCCCTTTCGAGATCACTGTTGTTATAGTCTTTAAGATTGCCGCTGAAGATAGTGCCGTATCGATTTTTCAGCATCATCTGATTGGAATAAATTGTATTTGTATGACTCCGGTCGTCTGCATGTGCAGAAAAAGAGGCGGGCGTTGCGCCGGTCTGTACTTCGGTTGACATGATTGCCGTTGCCTTGCCCATTGAGATAGCCAAATCTGTTAAAGACTGTCGTACCTTGTGGGATTGGTCCTTGCCTATATAACCGTTATTGGTCTTGAAGCCGGTAGATAGGGCTGTACCTCCGGCTGCGCTGTCTGTTGTGCCGGAGAGTGAATCTGTACGGGAGAGGCCTTTTGCCGGAAGCATGTAGCCATAGAACTGATTTTCACCATCAGATACGGCATATGCAGGTACTGAAAGATAGTCAAACAATCGGCTTTGGTACTGGCCCATGCCGTCGCCAATTAGAAAAATGACACTCTTTGCCTCTTTCACAATAGGACTGTGAACCATAGTCTCCTTAGGGATCACAGCCTCGCAGGCGGTATCGGTAATGTAGGTTTCAACGAAATAATACGCAGCTGCAGCGATTGTGAAATATTCGCCCTCAAGCGCGATCCGGTTGTCATCTGCCAGGATGGCGAAATTGGTACCTGTCTGGGCATCCAGCTGAGAGGAGATATCACGGTTAGTTTCGCCGACAACGATCTCGTAAGTAGATTCAGCGGAATTATCATCACGAATGGGCAAGGAAAGACCGATGCGTGATTGAATTTCCCCCTGAATATACTGGGCGGCTCTCCGGTTGTAATCAACATCATCCTGATCGTAGATGATCGCGTATTCAGAAAGTGCGATGCCATTGAGCTTAGGTGTTACGCTGGGTGTTATGCTGGCATTTTCACAGCCTGCCAGGCACAGAAGAAGCAAAAGAGATGCAATAAAACAGCTTGTCCTTTTAAGCATATGTAACACTCCTTTGATGTGGTTCAGCATTAATTATATATATATATGAAGTCAAGAATTATTTTACATTTGGAAAGTGGAAAAGTACAATGCTGGCTAATGCATGGAATTTGGGATTGTAATTTGATAAGTTTTGCGGTATGATATCAAAAAATGAAGGAGTGAGGGTATGATCTGCAGTGTAAACACCATGGGCATTCACGGTATTCGCGGAAGCGGCGTGCGGACAGAATGCTATATTTCCAACGGTCTACCCGGATTTGATATCGTAGGGCTGCCGGATGCAGCGGTGAAGGAAGCCCGGGAACGGGTGCGCGCGGCCGCAAAGAACAGCGGCCTGCATTTTCCTACCAGCCGCATCACCGTGAATCTTGCGCCCGCAAACCTGAAAAAGGCGGGTACCCATTATGATCTGCCTATTTTGCTGAGTGTTCTTTCGGCTTGCGGTGCTATTCGCAGACCCAATTCCAGTTGCGCGTTCATTGGCGAGTTGAGCCTCGACGGCATGATCCGCCCCGTGAACGGTGTGCTGTCTATGGCACTGGCGGCAAAACGGGACGGTATCAAGACTATCTTTGTTCCTGCAGAGAACGCAGCGGAAGCCACCCTGGCCAGAGGTCCTGCAATTATTCCCGTGCGGTCTGTGAGGGAACTGGCAGCTGGTTTGAATGGGGAAGCCACTCTGGAAGAGGAGCCTATCTGGGTTCCGGAGAAGCGCTCTGTGTTGGGGCTTGATTTTAAGGATGTACTGGGGCAGGAGAATGTCAAGCGTGCTTTGGAGGTCGCTGCAGCGGGCAGTCACAATGTGCTGTTGATCGGCCCACCAGGCTCTGGTAAGAGTATGCTGAGCAAGCGTCTTCCGTCCATCTTGCCGGATATGACTTGGGAGGAATCTCTGGAGGTCACACAGCTCTATTCAGTGATGGGTATGCTAACTGCTAAAAACCCTCTGATACGGCAAAGACCGTTTCGTTCGCCCCATCATACAGTATCCAATGCCGGACTGACAGGCGGCGGTACAAATCCCAGACCCGGTGAGATATCTATGGCCCACAAGGGTGTTTTGTTTTTGGATGAGCTGCCGGAATTCCGCAAGGATACGCTGGACCTCATGCGTCAGCCTCTCGAGGATGCCCAGGTCACGATCTCCCGTGTCTCAGGATCTGTGACATACCCAGCGGAATTTATGCTCGTATGCGCAATGAATCCGTGTAAGTGTGGTTGGTACGGAGATCCTTCGGGCAGATGCACCTGTTCCAGCGCGGCAGTGGATTCCTACAGGAACAGGATATCCGGTCCGCTGCTGGACCGTATTGATATTATTGTGGAAGTGCCGGCAGTACACTTTGAGGACCTGCGGGCAAGGGCAGAGGCCGAGCCGTCTGCGGCGATCAAGCGCAGAGTGGACGCAGCAAGAAGAGAGCAGAATATGCGTTTTGGTGAGCACAGCGGTATGTGTAATGCCCGAATGGGGCCTGACGAGATGCGCAGATACTGTGCGCTGGACGAGCAGAGCGCTAATCTGATGCACCGTGCTTTTGATGTGTTGGGTCTTACCGCAAGAAGTTATGACCGCATTTTGAAGGTGGCACGGACTGTTGCGGATCTTGATGGCAGTGATCGTATCCAAGCTAAACACATAGCAGAAGCGATCCAGTACCGGGCTGTGAATTTAGGAAATCAATGAAAGGCTTAAGATATTATGAAAGAGATTTTTTTGATGAAGCTGGGCGAGGTCGTCCTAAAGGGTGCAAACAAGCGCCAGTTTGAGGCGAAGCTGCGGCAGAATGTACGCCGCAGAATGAAGCCCTACGGCAATTTCGATGTGTATATCCTGCAGTCCACCGTCTACGTTGAGCCGATGGATGATGAAGTGGATCTCGAGGGAGCATGGGAGGCCTGCTGCAGCATTTTTGGCGTAGTCAGCCTTTGCCGCTGCCGCCCGTGCGAAAAGAATCTGGATGCCATCTACGAAGCTGTAGAGGCCTATCTGGGCGACGATCTTGACTGCGCCAAGTCCTTTAAGGTGGAGTCAAAGCGTTCGGATAAAGCATTTCCACTGACCTCCATCGGTATTTCCCAGGAAATTGGCGGCAGACTGGCGGAAGCCCATCCGGACTGTGCTGTGGATGTCCACCATCCTGAATATACCGTGTATGTAGAGATCCGGGATCTGGCAGCCTATGTCCACGGTCCCGCAGTGCCCGGCGCTGGCGGCCTGCCTACCGGTGTTGGTGGTCGGGCAATGTGTCTGCTCTCTGGAGGTATTGACTCTCCGGTGGCTGCCTATATGATGGCGAAGCGGGGCGTTGAGATCGAGTGCGTCCATTTTTTCTCTTATCCCTACACCTCTCAGCTGGCTAAGGACAAGGTTTTAGAGCTGGCAAGGCTGGTGACTCGCTACAGTGGCAGAATGACAGTCAATATCGTCAGCTTCACCCAGATCCAGGAAGCGATCCGAGATAATTGCCCCGAGGAATTTTTTACCCTGATCATGCGCCGGTTCATGATGGAGATATCCCAGAGAATTGCTAAGGACGATGGCTGCGGAGCTTTGATCACCGGCGAAAACCTGGGACAGGTCGCAAGCCAAACTATGGAGGCCATGACCGTTACTGTGGCAGTAGTGGACATCCCAATCTTTATGCCTCTGGTTGGCATGGACAAGGAAGAAATCGTTACCATAGCCCGTAAGATCGGTACTCTGGAAACCTCTATTTTGCCTTATGAGGATTGCTGCACTGTCTTTACCCCTAAGCATCCCAAGACGAAGCCTACCCTTGGCCAGGTCATAAACGCAGAAAAGGGCCTGGATCGGGAAGCTCTGATTCAGGAAGCCCTGGCTTCTGTTGAAAAGATCGCGGTGAAGTACCATGATGAGCCTGTGCTCTAAGGTTCTGAAAGCGTTGGAAGGGAAGACCCTGGTAACAGCTGAAAGTTGTACAGGCGGCGGCATCGGTGCTGCGTTGACCGCTGTACCTGGCAGCTCTCGGGTCTACAAGGGCGGTGTGATCTGCTATACCAACTGGGTTAAGGAGAAAGTCCTTGGAGTGGACAAAACCCTTCTGGAAACCGAAGGGGCGGTATCAGCGTCTGTTGCTGAGGCGATGGCTTTGGGTGCGCGCCAAAAGCTTGCTGCTGATGTAGCGGTGTCTGTGACCGGCCTTGCCGGTCCAGGCGGTGACGAGTTTGACAACTCAGTTGGCACTGTATTTATAGGCTATGCAGATGCAAACACGGTCCAATCAAAGAAATTTCATTTTTCAGGAGACAGGGAACAGGTCCGTGAGCAGGCTGTGCAGGCGGCGCTAAGGATGCTTTTGACACAATATGCAGGGGAGAACAGGTATGAATAAAACAAAACTTCTGGCAGGAATCCTTCTTACCGCCGTGTTGTTAGCTGCTGGCGTAGGAATCTTCATGCTGCTTACCAGTGGTATGGGTTATATCGCTTCGCTGTTTAATGCAGAGAATGTCAGTTCTTTCCCTCCCGACGATTCGGTTACAATAGATACAGAATTATGGGATGACAGATACTACGATCCTACTTTGTTCTATATTTTCGAGGATAAAACGGTAATGGGTTCCTTTTACTATATCTGTTATGAGAACGACAACGATCGCATTGTAGAGGTAGGGAATAAGGGACCGTTCTTTGTTTGGGATAACAGACTGTATTTTGTAGATAGCCAACTGTATTCCGTTGACTTCAGGGGGAATGATCGGCTGATGATGGAATTTCCGGAAGAAGAGCATGTTGCAGGTGTAAATAGCTTATATCGTATTGAGAACGGCTGGATTTATTGTTCTGTCAGCAGATATGAGGAAAAGAATACGGATCCATATGCATCCCCTGGCCTCCATGTTGTTAACAAGGATTATAAGATTAAGATTGATTTTACAGATTATACAGAAATTAAAGAGTAAGCAAAGAGGCCACTCCTAATCCAGGAGTGGCCTCTTTGGAGCTAGTGACCTGACTCGAACAGGCGACCTTCTCATTACGAGTGAGATGCACTACCGACTGTGCTACACTAGCATGCTGACATCAGCGCCACAACATTATATCGGCTTTTGGGAATAATGTCAACAGTTTTTCTGTCTTGTTCTTACAGGTTTTTGTAGCGTTACAATTGATGTGAGACCAAGAGTATAGAAAAAGGCGATTGAGTTCGTTAGAATAAAGCTACCACACTCAACACTAACGAAAGGAACTCAACCGCCATGAATAGTGTAGCACTAAAATCCGAAAAGAACAAG
>JAGBSG010000070.1 GCA_017632035.1 Oscillospiraceae bacterium
CGCCAGCGGTTAATCGGCGGGCGACTCTTATTTTGTAATATAGCCGTTTTCTTTTACGGAAAAAAAGACTTTTAACCCCAGTTTCTGGGCGAGCATGAGCGCATCGTGGGTGATGACCGCCTTGCTCATAAGGCAGCCGATGCCGCAGCGCACGGCTTTTTGGACTGTTTGCACATTGATCCTGCCGCTGGAAAACAGGACAGCCCCCCGAAGATCATACCCCGCCAGGGTAGCCGCGCCCACTGCCTTGTCGATGGCGTTGTGGCGGCCGATATCGGTGCGCAGGATGTGCCAGCCATCGCCTTTGATCACGCATTCATGGATGCCGTGGGAGCGGGAATACTTGTCCGAAGCCCGGTTAAAGAGTTCCAGCATCTCATGGGTGGAGGTGCTGATGACACACGGCAGAAGCTTTTCCGGCTCAGCGGGAAAGACAGAGACACCTTCTGCAACGGCAGTATGCCCATCGCCGGATATTTCCACAGAATCTGCACCATATCCCTCGGATAAAAGCCATCCCGCGCAAAGCTCCCCCAGGTCACAAGGACTGCACACAAAGCTGTGCAGCAGGGTGCTTCCGCTGTAAAGCTTCAGGGTATGCTCCTCATTGAGCACCACCGGAGTGGGGCGGCTTGCCCCGTCCGAAATGCCTGAAAGAACAAGCTCGGTCTCGTCGGGTCTGTTTTCAAAAAGATCTGTCACTTTCATGCAGGCTACCCCCCTCAGTTTAATATTATCCTGTACTGGGTGCTGTGTCAACCTTGTGTGCGATTTTTTGTGGGATTGAAAAAGAAAAGCAATCAAAATTTGCAAATTCTGAAAATAAAAGTGTTGTTTTTACACTGTTTGCATGATATACTTCTAATGGAAAATAGTTTTCAGTAAAGCCGGATGCGATAACCTAATATGAAGCGAAGGAGAGTAAGCAGAGAACTATGAAAAACGACCACATTATTCAGCATCCCGATACATACAGCCATTGTATAGGCTGTGCAAGCTGTGAGCTTTTCTGTTCCCTTACCCATGACGGCGTCACAGGCCCCTGCCACGGCGGCATCAAGCTGGAGCTTGGCAAACTCAGCGTTCTGGAACATAAGGTTTATGTGTGCGAGCATTGCGAGGATCATCCCTGCTATGAGGCCTGCCCCAAGAAGGATAAGGCCATGTGCGTAGACGAGAACGGTACAGTTTACATCGTAGAAGAAGAATGCATCGGCTGCGGCAAGTGCGCCAGATTCTGCAAGCTTACCCCCGCCCGTATCACCATGGACAAGAAGAACCGCAAAGCCCATAAGTGTGACCTTTGCCGCACCAGAGAAGGCGGCCCGGTTTGCATCCAGCGCTGCCCCGTGGTGTGCCTGGGTCTGGCCTCCCAGCCCCTGCCCTATGACCCAGAAACCTTAGGAGGTGCAAAGTAATGGCCAAGAAGAAACTGTTTGACAAGCTTCCTGCCTGTTACGCAGGCAAGATCCTGCGTATCGACCTGACCACCAAGACCACCTCCATCATTCCCACCGAGAAGTATGCTAACGACTATATTGGCGGCAGAGCCATGGCCAACAGACTCTACTGGGATGAATGTAACGGCAAGGGCGTAGAGGCCCTGTCCGCGGAAAACACCCTGATCTATTTGACCGGTCCTATGTCCGGTACCGGCCTGCCTTATTCCGGCCGTGCAGTCATGACCGGTATTTCCGCCAAGAACATTCCGGAGCAGTATACCCATTCCAGCTGCGGCGGCTACTTTGGTACCGTGCTGAAGTGGGCCGGCTACGACGGCTTCGTGCTCACCGGCAAGGCGGATGAACTGACCTATATCGTCATCGATGATGATAAGATCAGCTTTGAAAGTGCCGCGGAGCTGAGAGGCTGCTTGGTGCAGGCCACCCAGGAAAAGCTGTTTGATAAGTACGGCAGAAAGTCTTCTTCTCTTGTAATCGGCCCTGCAGGCGAAAATTGCTGCCGCCATGCCTCCATCGTCACCCATGCCGACAGCGCTTTTGCAAAGCCCGGCTTCGGCGCTGTGTGGGGCTATAAGAACCTCAAAGCAATCGTTGCCAGAGGCACAGGCACCATCGCTCCTGCGGATGTGGAGGCAGTCATGCGGATTCACGACTGGGAAGACAACCCCCCGAAGGGCGTGCCTGAAACCGGCGACTATATGAACACCATCGATTTTCTGGAATTCTCCGGTCCTGCCGAGCCCTACCGCCAGGTGTTCAACTCCTGCAACCCCGCCTGCAACCACCGCTGCATGATCACCCGGTGCGGCCTGACCAATCCTCTTGACCCCAAGGGTGACAAGGTCTCTATGGTGGGTAAGTGTCTGGACGAGCAGATCTGCATCATGAGAGCCGATAATTTCTTTGCCTTCGGCGCGTATATTGATTTTCCCCGGCAGAACAAGCCCGGTAACTACAAGTGGATGTTCCCCCAGGTCGCTGATCCGGAGGATCCGCTGCTGGATGTTTATTTGCAGCAATACGATGGCAACCTGCTGAATATGTGGGGCCCGGACTTTAACTTCGGCACCATGATCAACTGGTGCTGCAACGAGTACGGCCTGGACAAGTGGGACATTGGCTTCTGGCTGTTCACCTGGATCTATCAGTGCCAGGAGGAGGGCCTCTTCGATGACGGCAAGGTGGATTTCGGCCGTCCCATCGACTTTGAAGATCCCCAGTGGGCCAAGTACATTCTTGACTGCATGGTCTACCGGCAGGGCCCCATGGGCGATCTGCTGGCAGAAGGCGTGGGCAGAATGATCCGTGCCCTGGGCAAGGAAAAGTACGGCGATACCCTCCGCCATGGCATCTTTACCAGAGACGGTGAGGAACGCCTGACCCCGGTTAGCTGGGAAGCCAGCTGGGGCGAGCCCTCTCACTGGCAGGGCAGAGGCTTCCAGGGCTGCGAAAAGAATATCTGGGCTTCCATGAACCTGGTGAACATGATCGGTGCCCGGGATGAAGCCGGCGGCGGCCACTCCCATGACAGCTACGAGAACTATCTCACTTACAAGGATGATCCCTGTCATTCTCCGCTGCTGGTGGATGCTACGATCCAGAATAACCGCCGAAGCGAGATGAAAGACACCTTGGTTCTGTGCGAGTATAAGGATCCCGATCCCGGCAGACCCAATCTGGAGGTTGAGTTTATCAAGGCAGCCATGGGTGTGGATATGACCAAAGAAGAGATCAACCGCATCGCTGACAGAGGCAAGCTTCTGGAAAGAGCCATCGTTATGCGTGACCATGGCAGAACCCGTGATATGGAGGTCGCTGAGGTCTATCCCTGGATGACCTACGAAGATCCCTGGGGCCAGACCGTCACCTGGGACGAATGGAACGATTTCGTGGATCTGTACTATCAGGCCTACAATTGGGATCTGGAAACCGGCTGGCCCACAAGGGAAGCCTGGGAAGCTGCCGATCTGGAAGATGTTGCAGACTTCTTCGAAAAGGAAGGCAAGATCCCTGTGGCAAACCCCAATTATGTGAGAAAGCCCAATCCCTTTGGCAGATAAGAGATGCGCCCAAACACTGCCGTAATGCAAAGCTAAACGCAACTTTTTGCTGCGGGTCGATGTAGGCATCGACCCCTACGAGTGTATAAAAGAAGTTTTTTCGATAACCTGAAAATACCGGGAGCATACCGCTCCCGGTATTATGCCTTCAAAATTGCCGGAAAAAGGACAGCCCGTGGCGAATACAGTAGCCGTGGAGGTGAGGCCATTGACCGCCGCGTTATGGCTCATACTGAGCGGCCTTTTGTATTCCCTGCAGCTGCAGACCGGCAGCTTTCCCAAGCCCCTGACAGCAGAAGAGGAACGCCACTACCTGGCCCTGACAGCCCAGGGCGACCTGGAGGCCCGGAATATCCTGATCGAGCGCAACCTGCGCCTGGTGGCCCATATTATGAAAAAATATTACGCTGTGGTGTCCGATCAGGAGGACCTGATCTCCATTGGCACCATCGGGCTGATCAAGGGCATCACTACCTTCGATGCCTCCAAGGGTGCGCGGCTTGCCACCTACGCTGCCCGCTGCGTGGAAAATGCAACCCTCTCGCGGATGGGCTTTTGAACCAAAAGGTTAGGTGTAAGTGGCATATCTCGCACCCTTTGGGCGATGGCATGTACATTATGACCTGCCGGGAGGATGGTAAGCTCCGACACGCCCTCCTTTATATACATACTTTTCGTCTGATGGCTCCTCGCAAGCTGTTGGAGGCACAGCTTTTCAACAAGCAGTACGGGAGCTACGACGACATCGACAACATCCCTGACCGCCTGCGCTTCTGCCGTCACCGCTTGGGACTGATGCAGAAGGAGGTGGCACGGATGGCAGGGATATCTCGCAATACATATATAAATCTGGAGACCGGCAATCTCAACTCTTTCAACAAGACTACCGCGGACAAGCTGGCAACGATCTTTGAAATTCCTGTATGCGATTTACTGGACGGCTATAACCGCTTCCTCTGTGATGGACAAGCCCGGCAAATTCAGGAATACCGAGCAACCTTCGGCTTGGGGCAGAAGCCCTTTGCCCGGCAGATGGGCATCCCCATCCGCTCTTTGCAGGATTGGGAGAGCGGTAGGAAGGTAGTCAGTTTGAAGTCTTGGGAGAAGTATTTTAAGGACAGAATCTCTACATAAACAGGAATGCCGTCCCTGAGGGGACGGCATTGCCTTAGTTTGATTTCGCTGCTTTTTCGGCTTTGATCTGTGCTTTCGTATCGTCGATGATCGCCTGCAGCAGTCTTTCCTTTTGTGACGCAGGACAGTTCAGTTTGGATATGCTGTTAAGTACCGCATCTGCGTGAACGATTGCCATACGGCGTCTCAGTTCCCGCCATCCTTCTTCCGTCTTGGGATAGTGGACAACTATGTTAATCGGTGCAAATGTCTTCATACCGAGTACCTCCCCTTGGTACCTACCATATGCGGGGATGGTTGTCCGCTATACCTGTTTCCTGCCTGCCACAATCTTTGAATATGCATTTCTGCAACCTTTCTACATACCTTTGTTGGAGTTTACTTTGAATTGCTCCTTCGTACCCTTGCCGATGAGATTTGCAAGGTATTAAGAGATATGTAGCCCGGTGTGTGGGCCGGATAGGTGCACTCTACCGCTACAAACACTATTTAGTTGTTTGGTGCAAATAAAAATAGCACCTATCCGAAGATAAGTGCATCCCGTGGCGAAAGCGCCTGAGGGAAGCACAAACCGTCGAATGTATCAAGGTTTGCGTTCTCTTTGAATTCCGCCTTCGCAAATAAATATTCTATTTATAATATATGCGTTTTTGCGAAAAAAGACAACCCCCTCTGACGAAAAAATTTTCAAAAGGAGAAAAAACGATGAAGATTTACAAATACATCACAATTATTGCCATCGTCCTGCTGGGCATATTTTGCGGACGAAATTTGGGGCAGTCCCTGGCTCCCGATACCTTTCTCTATCCCGCTGCCTGCTTGGGCCTTGCCCTCATCGTATGGGGATCAGACTATGAGACCACATTTCAAAATGATAGATGATTTGTCATTTTGAAATGACATTTAGATTTATTTTAGATTAATCACAGGCGAAACTGTCGTTTCGAAATGATGCCCCTATCTCTTTGAAATGACGGATGGCTTTCTCTTCGAAATGAGGATATGACTGCCTTTTCGATATGACGACAAGGGATTTTTCTCCCTCTGTTTACTATCGAAGAGACAGTCATTTTTCTTGTCATATGAAAAGGATAGATTTTCAGCGAATGAAAGGCGCTTTCGTAAAGACAGTTTTTCGCTTCAAACTATCGAAACTTTATCATTTCAAAAGGATAGATTCCTTTCTAAGGAAAATGTATTGATTTTGATTTAGAAGAGATTATTCTGATTTAGAGCAATTTAGGACGATTTATCTTACGTAATGTGCTCGAATGGTTATCGTTTGTGTACGAATGATAGCGTTTTGTGTATGTTATCAATAATGAATCCTTAAGGGGGACCTCGTGTTTCAAAAACGTTTCCCCTCTGCAAAACGGCCCTTTCATACCAAAGTTGGGATATCCCAACATGGCCCGTTTTGCGATATCCCAAAGTGTACCGAATATGGGATATCCCAATTTTAGCGTTCTTGGTATATCCCAAACTCCGAAATTCTTGAACAAATTGAAACTTTTACGCAAAACCCATTGACGGAGCATATAACATTGGCTATAATATAAATGATGATACTTGTTATATAACGAGGAGGTTCGTTATGCAAAAACTTGTGAAACATATAAGAGATTATCTGGGGCTGAGTCAGGCAGACTTTGCCGAAAAGCTGGGCGTGAACTTCGCCACGGTGAACCGTTGGGAGAACGGCAGAGCCATCCCCACCAAGCTTGCCCAGGCGAAGCTGTACGACTATTGCAAGGAGCAGGGTGTTCCTGTCTATCAGTTTGTGCTGGATAAAATCGCAAACGAAGCCGCATCTGTCAATTTGGAGGACGGACGGATTCTGCTGTATCATGGCTCCAAGTCCGGCATCGTGGGAGATATTGCGCCCAAGAGCCGGGAAATGTGCGACTTCGGCAAGGGCTTCTATATGGGCACCGAGCCGGGTCAGCCGCTGACGCTGATCTGCGACTTTGAAAAGTCCAAGTTTTACATCGTGTCTATCGACACAAATGCCCTCGACACCGTGGAGATCAAGGCTGACCTGGATTGGGCAATGCTGGTCGCTTTCCACAGAGGCAGAATGGATAAGATCAAGGGCACAGCGTTCTATGAGAAGTACAGCCGTATCGATGCCGGCAAGGATCTTGTGATCGGCAGCATCGCCAACGACAGAATGTTCTATGTGCTGGATAACTTTTTTATGGGGAATATTACGGATATGGCGCTGGTGAACAGTCTATCTGCCCTGAAGCTGGGCAAGCAGTATGTGGTGACCACAGAGAAGGCCTGCGCCGCTGTTCGCATTGAGCGGGAAATTCCTCTGTCTATGATGGAACGCCGCTTCCTGCAGGACGAGAGCGACGCTAACCGTCAAAAGGGTATCGCCCTTGCCAACGATATTTGCAAGAACTACCGCCGTGAAGGAAACTTTTTTGATGAGATTTTGGATGAGGCGAAATGAGTATGAATGAACTGGAATTTAAACTGTGTGATATTCAGGGCAGACTGTTTGAACTATCCGGCAAGAAGGGTTATGATAGTTCCACCTTTATCAAGGCGTTTATGACCTCTGAGGTTGCCAAGGGACTGGATTCCAAGTTTAACCGTATGCAGTGGGCGGGGGAAGAATACCTTCTTGCCGAGCTTGCAGAGACGGTTGAGTTGACCAAGACCGGCAATGTGTTTGATAGAGAGGCACTCTATTGGAGCGGCTATCTGTATCGCTTCTGGCACTTTACCACCGGCGAGGACAGCAAGGAGATCTACAAGCAAGCCCCTGCTGAAACCATGAACCGCAACTGGCTCATCTTCCACACCCTCGCCCCCGAAGTGGCAATTGAGGATTTGAAAGAAATATACCGCCAGAGGAACGAGGATTAAGAGCAAAGGTTGCGCATATAGAAAGGTGTAGTTAATGGATAAATTATTTAATTGGCTCGAAAAGATTACACATAGATTAGACAAGCTTGTTATTAAAATCTTCGTATTTGACTTTGTTTTAGGCTTTGTGAGTTATTTTCTGCTGTATATACTAAAAAGCAATTTTACTTCTGAGCATTTTCAGATAGCAGAAATTATCTTGTCTTGGGCTATTGTTATAGGCCTTTTGGGCATACCTATTGCTGTGATTGCAAAAGGAATTATTTCTGTAAAACTTAGTTTTCATAATCTGAGAAAATGCGACGATAAGGTTTTTGAGAATATTGATTGTTATTCTGTAGTATCTCAGGCAGACTATATTTCTAAGATAGGTGTTATTAATTATTATTATCAGGAAAACGGAGAGGTTGATAGAATAATTTATAACAAAGAAATTGATAGACTATATGCAAGAAAGGATTTCTTATCTGTCAGAAAGGATCTGTTTAATGATCTTACTACATATTTCTATTCGTTGGTAATATCGGTAATCGCTTCGTTCTTCTGTGATTTGGCGGGTTTACGAAATTCATGGCAAGTTGTAATTAATATCGGAATCATAGTTATTGCCTTCTTTATTGTGATCCTGCTAAAATATGTAAAAAGGGGGCAAGATGGCTCTTATGCCTATCAAGTTGAAGAGTTTGAACTGAGGTTGTTGGAAAGCAAGATCACAATGCTTGAGGATAGAATTATTATCAGTGAAGACGAAGAGAAAGTGTTAAAAACGCGTCAGCATGTAATAAACGCTCTTCAAAAATATCATTTAAAAACAATACGAAAAAAGACTAAGTCTGCAATCAAGAAAGATATTGAAACGATACGTGATCTTCGATTAAGCCTAAACGGTTGCACTAATTATGAACTGCGAGAAGTTGTTTTTGGCGGATTTGTTGGATATGTGGCGTACTTAAAGGGCGACAACATTTCGCGTGATTCGTTTGCGAACGATGACTTTTATACATTACACAGAACAATCTGCAAGTATTTTTTAACAGAGAAAGTAGAACAGGAGAAGAAGTCAAAAATGAAACCGAATGAAAAGCACCTTGAATTTTTACAAAATAACATAGGTAGAATGAATCAATGTTCATTCCATATGAAAGGATGGGCAATCACATTAGCGTCTGCGATGATTGCAGTTTTTGTTACTAGTATCACAAAAGAGAATTCCGGAAACAAAATATATATTTATGCAGCCGTTGCATCAACGATATTGTTTTGGATATTGGACTCGCTGTATTTATCCAAAGAGAGAAAGCTCATCGCTATCTATAATAGTGTAATTGGGACAGGAGAAGGAACGCTAGAAATATCTGAATATGAAATTCCAATAAATAAATGTAAGGGATGGAAGTATTCTGTTTTTAGAGTTATGCTTTTACCTACTGAAATTCTCTTATATGGTGCGATAATTATAGGATTAGTTGTGTTATGTAAGTTGGTATAAAATACGAAGGAGATAAATGATGTTTGCAAAATTCAATTTTATTCCATCAAATGCCTTTTATAATAATGAACTAAATCCATGCTTAACACTGGGAAATCAAATGTATTCTGAACATCAGAAGGAAGTGCAGGACTGTTTGTCTGAATACATTACAGAGGAAGGTATAATTAACGGATCCGCCTTGAAAGAACATTGGTTTTCTATTTCTCAAAAGGATATATTTATATCCCATTCTCATAAAGACATACATAAAGTTAAGGCTTTTGCCGGTTGGCTTAAATTGAATTTTGGATTGGAAGCATTTATTGATTCGTGTTCATGGGGCTATTGCGACGAGTTGCTTAATAAAATTGACAAAAAATATTGTTATAAGCCAAAAACTAAAACATACGACTATAATTTAAGAAATTACACAAC
>JAGBSG010000071.1 GCA_017632035.1 Oscillospiraceae bacterium
TGCTTCCATCGGCAGCATCAGCGCCTATGACATTCTCTCTGCCACCTTTTACGTCCGGGAGGCTGGTTGGACTGCCGGCGTCCCTGTGAATCTGCACCTTATGACTTCCAATTGGTCGGAGAGCAGCATCACCTGGAACAGCCACAGCAGCAGCTATTACAGCTATGTGGAGGCCAGCGCTTCTCCCAGCAACGGCAACTACGCAGGCTATGATATCACCAATATTGTGCGGGACTGGCTCACCGCGGACTTGGCAGAATACGGTTTTATGTTGGTCAGTACCAACGAGACTTCTGTGGATAAAACCTTCTGCTCCTCGGAGCACGGCACCGCAGACAACCGGCCTTATGTTGTAGTTAATTATGACAACAGCGTACCATATCTGAATTATCATAGTTTGGATCTGGATATTGGCGCTACTGCGCTCCTGACTGTCCAGGGCACAACCCGCACCGTTTCCTGGAGTTCCACCGACCCCACTATAGCCAGTGTCAGCAGCAGCGGTGTGGTTACAGGCCACAAGGTTGCCACAGCTGTCATCCTTGTTTATGTTTACGACTATGGGACCCTGGCTTGCTCTGTTGTGGTCACAATTCCGGATGGCGTTTATTATATTGGGGGCAGAGTTTCTCATCACATAATTATCGAGGATAAGGATTATCAGTATTTTGTGGACATAGAGGATTTTGATACCGAGGGCCTTGGAGAATATGCCAATATTGAATTAATGCCCTTTGACGGTGGTGAGTCCCAAAAATGGCAGATCACGCATCTGGGCTCCGGTGTTTACACTATCTCCTGTGTTAATACTTCAACGGCATACTATTTAGGGGTTGCATCTTCTGACGGCTATGTTGGATCCGATGCTGTATTAAGGACCGGCCAGATTTCAGATAATGTGAAATGGAAGATAGCTACCACCTCCAGTGGCGCGTATAAACTCATATCTTTCCCCGGAGCATCCGGAACAACTGGCGCAGGTGCTGATTTGGTCTTGGCTGCAGATTCAGACAGCGCAAATCTTCCGTTTGGGCGCAACTTATGCCGAAAAGCTTACACGGACAATACTGTGTATTCCGATGAATGGACCCTTCTCCCGGTAGGTAATGACGCATGCCTGTTGGGAATTCTGGATTCCGGCCATGACCACTCCTCTGTATTTGGCAATATTGGTGATGAACTGTTAGCGTTAGGCTATAAGGATTTTAATATCAACTGCACCGATTCTATTTCCCGTTTTACCATACAAGACGCCATGGAGAATTGCCGAATCTTCATATCCAGATCCCATGGGCAAAATGAGAGCGACAACACCTATATTGTGCTGGATAATGCTAACGACATTCGTCTAAACGCATGGCACATATATAATTTCTCCACCAATACTGCGGTATTGGATCTGAGTAATTGCGATCTGGCGTTGTTTGGGGCGTGCTATACTGGGGCAACGCCTGGCCGGAGTCTACCGGATGCCGCTGTTGCCGCGGGAGCGGACTATGCAATTGGGCTTAAAACCGAGGTGGGCTGCGTCCTCGAATCTAAATGGGTGGAGTATTTTATTCAAAACCTTGCGACAAGAAATGTTCCTGTCGCTGCTGAAGCAGCATCAGATCGCTTCCCGGCACTGGATCATGAAACATTCTGTTACATAGTTTCGCAATGAAGTGTACGATATGGAGGTGTATTTATGAAAAAGCTATTATGCCTGTTCTTGGCCATATTGATAGTGGTTCTTTCCTTGTCTGCCTGTTCTGAAACGCCAGCCGCCACAGAACCGTCCTCACAGGAGCTTGCCCGATTTGAAATTCTGGAGCTTGGCGGATACGATCACATTTCCGGAGCAAACCATTCTGACGACTTTCGTCTGACATATGATGAAGAAGCCAAGAGGCCTGCAGATAAGCAAAAGATAAACATCATACGCAACGGTACAGAATATGAATTGCCTTATTACCAAACCAGAGGTAGTTATCTCTACCACGACACTAGAGATATTTATCGCATACAGACTACAGAAAAATTAATTGAAATAGAGTTGAACAGGTATACCGGTAGAGTCGATTTTTACTCCTGGTACGACAGAGATTATTTGCATGCTGTACCCTCTGATGAACTGACCCGGGAAGAATGTCTTACCATTGCACGGGCATATTTGGGCGACTATATTGAAGACAGCGCACAATATGATCTTATCGCAGATAGCTATTCGACAGCATCTGATTCTTATTTGTTCACTTTCTCAAGGCTTGTTGATGGAGTAGAAACCTATGATAGGGCGAAAATTCGCGTAACAGTGTACGGGGATGTTATTACACATTCCTTTGGCAGCTTGGGCAGTATGCGCGATGCCATTTTGCCGACTCAGGAAACCATGGATGATATCCAAGCAGGGCTGGATGAACGGCTGGAGAAGATCTATGCGCCGCTCGAGGACAAATACAACGTTTCCTATGAGCTGAACAAAGAAGAGTTCCTCAGGCTTGCAGACGGAACGTACGCTTTGAAGTACGACTTTGCAGTTCATGCTGCCCCCAAAAACAGCGAACAAAGCCCATGGGTCGAAGGAACGCATCTCCTGGTGCGCCTTAATTAAGAAACTGATAGTATTTGGCGCTCTGCACGCCCAGTGACTGTTTTCTCTGCCCGGCACGGTATACACCGTGCCGGGCTTTTTCGCCAAATTCTTCGGGAGAATGCTTGCATTGTGGCAGTCTTTGTGGTACACTTGTGGAGATTTTGGCTTGTTCCCATTTTCTAGCCTGAGCGATATAACCCGAACCCGTTTCTGAGTAGCGAGGCCGCCCTGATGCTTCGTTGTCACTTCTTGAAGGGCACGAAGCCCGTCTGCAAAGCTCCGCCTTGCCTCAGAACGACCTCACAGCTCAGAAATCTTCGACCTGAGAGGGAAGGATGATTGGCTCAGGCGATCTTATATGAAGAAGATGGGCTGGCGCCCATCAATGAATAAAAGGAAGTCTGGGCCAATCAGGCGCCCGCTCAGGCGGGTTCGGATTATATCGCTCAGGCTAAAAGAAAGAAGAAAAGAGCATGGCTTCCAAGCGTTTTTTCAAGCTGGCTGCAAAGGCCTTTCCGGCGCAGGCGTTACTGGATTTTGTGAAGACCAACATCGTCATGGTGGTGGCCATGGCTGCGGCCCTGATCACCGTGTGCATCGTGCCTGTGGACCGGGCGTATCTGGATTACTTTGACCTGAAGACCCTGACCTGCCTGTTCTGCGTGCTGGCTGTGGTCTGCGCCCTGAAGAATATCCGCTTCTTTTATATCCTGGCCCAGAAGATCGTCACCTGCTTCCGCAATGCCCGGATGTGCATTCTGGTTCTGGTGTACATCACCTTCATCGGCTCCATGCTCATCGCCAACGACATGGCGCTGCTGACTTTTCTGCCTCTGGGCTACTTCGTTCTGGGCACTACCGGTAAGACAAAATACATGGCCTTCACCTTTATTATGCAGAACATTGCAGCCAACCTGGGCGGTATGCTGACCCCCTTTGGCAACCCCCAGAACCTGTACTTATATACCAAGTTCCACATCTCCACCGGGGAATTTATGTCCATCATGAGTATTCCCTTTGCACTGTCGGTGCTGCTGATCACCGTGTGCTGCCTGCTCTTTGTGAAATCTGAACCTTTGCAGGTCCGGGAGGAAAACACATATCTGCCCAAGGGAAAAACGATTCTGTACCTGGTTCTGTTCGTGCTGGCCATTGCCATCGTGTTCCGGGGCATCCCCTACTGGATCGGCCTGATCGTCATTCCGGCTGTGCTGGTGTTTGCAGACAGAAAAGCCCTGAAAATGGTGGATTATCCTTTGCTTCTGACCTTTGTATTCTTCTTCATCTTTTCCGGAAATATGGCACGGATCGGCGTTGTGCGGCAGCTGTTTTCCCACCTGATGGAGCAAAGCACCATGCTGTTCAGCACGATCTGCTGCCAATTTATCAGCAATGTGCCATCAGCCATATTGCTATCTCAGTTCACCGAAAACTACCGGGATCTGCTGATCGGTGTGAATATCGGCGGTGTGGGCAGCCTGATCGCGTCCCTTGCCAGCCTCATTACCTTCCGGGAGTACACACAGCACGCCCCCGGCAAGACCAAGTCCTATCTGCTGCTGTTTTCTGCTTTTAACTTCGGCTTCCTGATCGTCCTGATCGGCGCGATGCTCCTGCTGAAGCTGTGGATCGGCTGATTGCGCTCAGATTTTTGGCAGGATTTGGCCTATTTTCAAAAAAAGTCAAATATGTTATAATATCCAGGCATATATGCTCGAAAAACAGAAAAAACGAGGTGAATCATGAGAAGAATACGCACATACATTCTATCTCTTATACTTCTGGCGGGAATCCTACTTCTGCCTAATACCGTCCGGGCGGCAGCTGCAGACGCCGCAGCCGGTACGGTCACAACCGCCGGCAGCAGACTAAACATCCGGATCGGCCCGTCTGTTGCCTCTTCCGCTGTCTCCTCCCTGAACAACGGCAGCTATGTGACCCTACTCTCCAAAAGCGGTGACTGGTGGCAGGTTTCATACGGCAAGGACCTCCAGGGCTATTGCCACGCAGATTACATCACACCGGTACCGAGCGCCGTTGCTTCTGTAAATACCCAGTCAAGCAACCTGAATATTCGCAGCGGCGCGGGCACTGTATATTCCCGGATCGGCAGCTTGTATAAAGGCGAACAGGTCGTGGTGCTCTCCTCCAGCTCCGCTTGGAGCCGGATTCTGTATCATGGCACAAAGACCGGTTATGTCAGTGCCAGATACCTTTCTGCCATTTCCAATTATCCTCCCGTTTCCCTGTCTGTCCCCAACTTCAAGCAGACAGATGGCCGCTGGGCAAATGTCACTGTCGGCAGCTCCGGAAAGCCCCTTTCCCAGATCGGCTGTGCCACCACTGCCATTGCCATGCTGGAATCCTACCGCACCGGGACGACCATCTACCCCGATGCCATGTCCCGGCGGCTTAGCTACACCGCTACCGGCAATGTGTACTGGCCCGGCCACTATGCCGTCGTGACAGACAGCACCGCTTATCTGAGTAGAATTTATTCTCTGCTCAGTCAGGGAAAACCGGTGCTCTTCGGTGCCAGAAACGCCTACGGCAAGCAGCATTGGGTGGTCATCACCGGCTATACCGGTGGGGACACTTTAACAGCTTCAGGCTTCACCGTCCACGACCCAGGCTCCAGCTCCCGCACGAATCTGCAGCAGCTTTTGAACCTGTACCCCAAATTTTATAAGTATTTCTATTATTAAACGCAAGGGGGATGCCAAGGCATCCCCCGCATTGACTTTATGGAGCTCAGGCGGTACAATATAGAAAAAAGCGGAGGTAAGCTATGGATTTTTTGGAGATCGCGCGGCAGCGTCAGTCCTGCCGCAGCTATGATGAGACCCGACCTGTGGAGCAGGAAAAGCTGGCTGCTGTTTTGGAGGCGGTGCGCCTGGCCCCATCGGCCTGCAATGGGCAGCCCTATCAGCTTACCGTCTGCCAGGGAGAGTCTGCCAAGGCCGTTGCCGCTGCCACCACGGGCATGGGTATGAACAAATTTGCCGCCCAGGCCCCTGTTCTCATCGTTATATCCGAAGCTCCCTATGTCAAATCAGCCGCCCTTGGGGCAAAGCTGAAGCACAACGATTACCGCAGCATGGATATCGGCATCGCTGCCGCCTACCTCACAGCAGAGGCCGCCTCCTTGAGGCTGGGCACTTGTATCCTCGGCTGGCTGGACGACGAAAAGCTGCGCAAGCTCTGCGGTCTGTCTTCCCCTGTTCGCCTGGTGGTCACTCTGGGCTATCCCAAGGATACCCTGCGCCCCAAAAAGCGCAAGGAACTGACAGAGCTTGTCTCTTATCTCTGAAAAACCACAGCCGTCGGATTGACAAAAACCCCGGCGGCGATTACAATAACTCTATTCAATGATTTTGAGGTGATCCTTTATGGAACAAAAGCTGCATACCGAGACCCTTTGCATCCAGGCCGGCTACAGTCCCGCCAGCGGCGAACCCCGGCAGGTCCCCATCGTCCAGAGCACGACCTTTAAGTACGCCACCTCTGAGGACATGGGAAAGCTCTTTGATCTGGAGGCTGAGGGCTACTTCTACTCCCGCCTGGCAAACCCCACCTGTGATGCTGTTGCCGCAAAGATCGCGGCATTGGAAGGCGGCAGTGCCGCCATGCTAACCGGCTCCGGTCAGGCTGCCAACTTCTTTGCTGTTTTCAACATTGCCTCCTGCGGCGATCATGTGGTGTCCAGCTCCGCTATCTACGGCGGCAGCTTCAATCTGCTCAGCGTGACCATGAAGCGCATGGGTATCGATGTAACCTTTGTCAGCCCCGACTGCACCGAAGAAGAGCTGAACGCCGCCTTCCGGGAGAACACCAAGTGCGTCTTTGGCGAGACCATTGCCAACCCGGCCCTGACTGTTCTGGATATCGAAAAGTTTGCCAAGGCTGCCCACGCCCATGGCGTACCCCTGATCGTGGACAACACCTTTGCCACCCCCGTAAACTGCCGTCCCTTTGAATGGGGCGCGGATATCGTAACCCACTCTACCACCAAGTACATGGACGGCCACGGCGTGGCAGTCGGCGGCGTGGTGGTGGACAGCGGCAAGTTTGACTGGACTAAGTATCCCGATAAATTCCCGGGTCTGTGCACCCCCGATGACAGCTATCACGGCGTGACCTACACCGAGCGCTTCGGCCTCGGCGGCGCATTTATCACCAAGTGCACTGCCCAGCTCATGCGTGACCTGGGTTGCGTTCAGTCTCCCCAGAGCGCCTTCTACCTGAACCTGGGACTGGAAAGCCTGCCCTTCCGCATGAAACAGCACTGCGCCAATGCCCAGGCCATCGCCGAGTACCTGCAGACCAACGAAAAGGTGGCATGGGTCAAGTACTGCGGCCTGCCCACAGACAAATACTACGATCTGGCCCAAAAGTATCTGCCCAACGGCTCCTGCGGTGTGATCTCCTTTGGCCTGAAGGGCGGCAGAAAGGCCGCCGAGGTGTTTATGAAGCACCTGAAGCTGGGCTCCATTGAGACCCACGTAGCCGATTCCCGGACCTGCTGCCTGCATCCTGCCAGCGCTACCCACCGGCAGATGACCGACGAGCAGCTAGATGCCGCCGGTGTGGGTGCTGACCTGATCCGCTTGAGCTGCGGCCTGGAAAATGCCCAGGACCTGATCGCAGATCTGGAGCAGGCAATCGAAAAAGTTTAAGGTTTAAGGCCCATTGCCGCGCAATGGGCCTTTGCCATAAAAGAACCTCTTGCACTTTGGGCAAAAAGGTTTATAATAGCATGGAATCCAAGCAAAAGGTTGGTATCAAGTATGAAACGACACAGTAAGAATATGCTTCAGGGCCCTCTGTTCTCAAGTATTATTTTTTATACCATTCCCATCATTCTGACCAGCGTTCTGCAACTGCTGTTCAATGCGGCAGATCTGGTAGTCGTAGGCCGATTCTGCGGCAGCCTCTCTGTTGCCGCAGTAGGAGCCACCGGTTCTCTGACCAACCTGATCGTCACGTTGTTCGTAGGGCTTTCCGTTGGTGCCGGTGTGACTGTTGCCCATGCCCTGGGCAGCCACGAGGACCAAGTGGTGCATCGCACGGTCCACACCGCTATTCCAACTGCACTGGTCTGCGGCATGATCCTGACGATCATTGGCATTTCCATATCCGAGCCTCTGCTGCGGCTCATGGACACCCCGGAGAATGTGCTTCCCCTTTCGGCTGTGTACATGAAGATCTATTTTGCTGGTATCACCTTCTCCATGGTGTACAATTTCTGCGCGTCCATCCTCCGGGCTGCCGGTGACACCAAAAGCCCCCTGATCTTCCTGAGCATTGCCGGCGTGGTCAATGTGCTGCTGAATCTGTTTTATGTCACTGTACTGCATATGAACGTGGCGGGTGTAGCCCTTGCTACCACCATATCCCAGGGCATATCCGCAGTGCTGGTTGTGATCGCGCTCATGCGCCGTCAGGATGCCTGCGCCCTAAAGCTTTCCAAAATGCGCCTCTATAAGCCCCAGCTGATGAAAATGCTGCGCATCGGCCTGCCGGCCGGTATCCAGGGCTCCCTGTTTTCCGTATCCAATGTGATCATTCAGTCCTCCGTCAACTCCTTCGGCGACACCTTCATAGCAGGTAATGCCGCCGCGGCAAATATTGAAGGCTTCGTGTATGTGACCATCAATGCCTTTTCCCAAACCGCTGTGAATTTTACCGGCCAGAACGCCGGTGCTCGGCAATATGACAGAGTGCGTAAGATTTTATGGATCTGCCTGGGAAGTGTTGCCGCTGTGGGGCTGGGCGTTGGGCTGACAGCCTATTTCCTCGGGCCGAGGCTGCTTTCCATCTACATTACAGACTCCGCCGAAGCTATTGCCTACGGCTTGGTGCGCCTGGGCTACATCTGTATTCCCTACTTTCTGTGCGGCCTTATGGATGTGTCCACCGGCGCCTTGCGAGGTCTTGGCGCCGCAATGTCACCCATGATCATCTCAGTTCTGGGCGTATGCGGCATCCGCATCGGCTGGATCAGCACGATCTTTCAGATCCCCCAATTCCACACTCCTGAATGTCTCTTTTTCTCCTATACCATATCTTGGGCCGTCACCTTTCTGATCCAGCTTCTGGCTTTTCTGCTGATCTACCGCAGACAGGTACGCCGGTATCCCGCATCCGATCACATACAGCCCCTTTGTTCCTAACCGTTCCCTATTGAAATAATGAAAAATCCCCGGGTAAGGCCCCGGGGCAAAAGCACGGCACCATCAAAAGATGGTGCCGTCTCTCTTATTTAATGGTACGCACACGAAGAACGCCATCGATCTTCTTGATCTGCTCCGCAACCGCAGATGATGCGGCGTGGTCCAGATCCAGGACTGTGTAAGCATACTCGCCCTTACTGCGGTTGAGCATATCGGAGATGTTGATGTTCTCAGCAGAAACAGCGGCGGTAAACTTGGCCAGCATGTTAGGCAGATTCCGGTGCATGATGGTGATACGGCCTGCCTTCGTGCAGATACCCATGTCGCAGTTGGGGTAGTTGACGGAGTTGACGATGTTGCCGTTCTCCAGGAAATTCATCACCTGACGCACTGCCATCTTGGCGCAGTTGTCCTCAGACTCCTCGGTAGATGCGCCCAGGTGGGGAATGGCGATAACGCCTTCCATACCGGCAGTCCGGTCATTGGGGAAGTCGGTGATGTAACGCTTGACCTTGCCGGACTTCAGGGCTGCCTCCATGGCATCATCGTCCACCAACAGATCTCTTGCGAAGTTCAGGATGATCACGCCGTCCTTCATCTTAGAAATAGCCTCAGCATTGATCATCTTCTTAGTGTCATCCAGCAGCGGAACATGCACAGAGATGATATCGCATTCGGCGTAGATCTCATCCCGGGTCTTCACACGGACGATGTCGCTGTCCAGATGCCAGGCAGCATCAATGGAGATAAAGGGATCGCAGCCATAGACCTCCATACCCAGCTTGATGGCGGCATTGGCCAGAGGACCGCCGATGGCGCCCAGGCCGATGACACCCAGCTTCTTGCCCATGATCTCTCTGCCGGCGAACTTAGACTTACCCTTTTCCACCTGTTTAGCCACATTCTCGGTATCCTTAATGGACTGGACCCAGTTGATGCCAGCCACCACATCACGGCTGCCCAGCAACATGCCGCACAGGGCCAGCTCCATAACGCCCCGGGCGTTGGCACCGGGGGTGTTGAACACCACAATACCCTCCTCCGCACAGCGGTCCAGAGGAATGTTGTTCACGCCTGCACCGGCTCTGGCAACAGCCAGCAGGTTTTCGGGCAGCTCCATGTCGTGCATAGCCGCGCTGCGGACCAGAATGGCATCGGCCTGCGCAACAGTCTCGGTCTTCTCATACTCCGGGGTCAGCAAAGCTGTGCCCTTGGGAGAAATCGGATTCAAATAATGGACACGATACATAGTTTGATCCTCCTTAGCCGTTCTCCTGCTCGAACTTACGCATAAACTCGACCAGCTTCTCTACGCCCTCGATGGGCATAGCATTGTACAGGCTGGCACGCATGCCGCCTACACTGCGGTGACCCTTCAGATTTACAAAACCAGCCGCCTCAGCTTCCTTCACGAACTTGGCGTCCAGCTCGGCATTGCCGGTTACGAAGGGAACATTCATCAGGGAGCGATCCTTCTTCTCCACAGTGCCCTTGAAGAGCTTGCTGCTGTCCAGGAAATCGTAGAGGATGGCAGCCTTCTTCTCATTGTGGGCCTTCATAGCCTCCAGGCCGCCCATATTCTTCAGCCACTTAAAGACCTTACCGCAAATGTAGATGCCGTAAGCGGGAGGCGTATTGTACATAGAGCCGTTATCGGCATGGATCTTATACTGCAGCATAGTGGGCGTGCCGGGCAGAACATCCTCACGGATCAGGTCCTCGCGGATGATGGCAATGACCACACCGGCAGGGCCCACATTCTTCTGCACGCCGCCGTAGATCATGCCGTACTTGGTCACATCCATAGGCTCAGACAGGAAGCAGGAGGACACATCGGACACCAGCAGCTTGCCCTTGGTGTTAGGCAGGGTGTGGAACTTGGTGCCGTAGATGGTGTTGTTCTCACAGATGTAGACATAGTCCGCATCCTCGCTGATAGGCAGGTCGGAGCAGTCCGGGATGTAAGAGAAAGTCTTGTCCTCGGAGCTGGCCACCACATTGGCCTTACCGTACTTCTGAGCTTCCTTGTGTGCCTTCTTTGCCCACTGGCCGGTCACAATATAGTCAGCCACACCGTTCTTCATCAGGTTCATGGGGATCATGGCAAACTGCAGATGGGCACCGCCCTGCAGGAACAGCACCTTGTAGTTATCGGGAATGTTCAGCAGCTCCCGCAGATCTGCCTCAGCGGTATCGATAATGTTCTGGTAGGTCTTGGAGCGATGGCTCATCTCCATGACGCCCATGCCGGTTCCCTGATAATCCAGCATCTCCGCTGCTGCTTCACGCAGCACTTCCTCGGGCAGGACCGCAGGACCTGCGGAAAAGTTATACACTCTAGCCATTGTTTGTTTCCTCCAATTCTAAAAATCGCTCCATCAGGCGATAGCCCTCTGGCACAAAAATACCGGTTGCCGCCGCTTCCTGTTCCGAATACCGGCTGAGCTTTTTCTGCTGCCGGGTACTGTCGTAGAGAATGTACGGCACAGGATCGGCTGTATGGGTCCGCAAGCGGACGGGGGTGGGATGGTCCGGCAGGATCAACATCCTGTAGGCCTCCTTTGAGGCATCCATAGCCTCCTTGATGGGCGCTATGACCCGACTATCCAGATATTCAATGGAAAGCACTTTATTATCCGCGCTTCCCTGATGGCCCATTTCATCCGGCGCCTCCACATGGACATAGACAAAATCCTGTCCTTCCTCCAGCAGCGCACGAACCGCGGCCTGAGCCTTTCCCTCATAATTGGTGTGCAGTCCACCGTTAGCGCCTTCTACCGCCGGAGCTGCCATACCGGCACCCACCGCGATACCCTTGAGCAGATCCACAGCGGAAATGACAGTGCCCTTCAGCCCGGTCTTCTCCCGGAAACTTCCCAGGGCCGGCTTGGTGCCCGCACCCCAAAACCAGAGAGAATTTGCCTTGTTCTTTCCCTGGGCCGCCCGCTGAAGATTCAGGGGGTGGTTGTTCAGGATATCAAAGCTCTTCTGCATCATATCCCGGAAAGCCTGCTCTTCGGGAAGAAACTGGCCGATCACCTGCCCCAAATGGTCATGGGGAGGGATCATCTCCACCACAGAGCCGCCACTCCATACTGTAATGTGGCGGTAGCTGGTGCCGGTATAGAACTGAAACTCCTCCGAATTAAAGGCCCGGCGCACCGCATCCATGAGGATATCCGCATCCTCTGTGGATATCTCCCCGGCGCTGTGATCTATGATGGTCTTTTCCTCGTAAGGCTCAGCTTCCGTCAGCGTCACCAGATTGCACCGGAAGATCACATCATCGGGCTTCATCTGAACGCCTACACTCAGCGCTTCCAGCGGGGAGCGGCCGGAATAGTTGGTCAGCGGATCATAGCCCAGCACCGACAGGTTTGCCACATCGCTGCCCGGCTTCATGGAATCAGGCACAGTTTTCACCATACCCAGCTCGCCCCTGCCTGCCAATTCATCCATAACAGGGATTTTGGCATATTGCAGCGGTGTCATTCCGGACAGGGCATCGATGGGCTCATCAGCCATACCGTCGCCCAATACCACAATGTATTTCATCTGCGTACATCCCCCTTCCTGTCTTTCTTGCGCGTACAAATGTTTTCACCATCATACCATTTTCCGCACAGAATTACAATATGCGAAATGAACGATTCTTGCCCCAAAAAGGCCTACATTCTTCTTCAAATTGCCCGCAGTTCTTCTTTGATCTGCCGGACATAGGCACCAACAGGCTCCGCAGAACCGGTTCCGTAACGCGCCATAAGCGTGACGATCGGTGTATCCACCGCCACACCGTCGGTCTTTGTAGCCACATCCTTCAGGCGGTAGTCCTCTGTGCCGTTGAGGCACACCACACAGGGTATTCCGGTGTTCTGACGCACAGTGTCCATCAACTCAGTCAGTTCCTGCTCCCGGGTGCCCGGGCAGCCCATCAGGTACAGGAAGCCCTCTGCCTCCCTGGCAATGGCCGCCACCCGTTGGCGGGAAGTGACCGCCAGCATGGAGATCAACGCCACGCCATATTTCCGGCACTGGGGCAGGAACTCCTGCCGCTCCTCAAAAGGCACGTCGGGCACGATCAGGCCGTCCACACCGATCTCGGCACAAGTACGGACAAACCGGTCCGCGCCATAGGAAAATACCACATTGGCATAGGTGGAAAAAACCAGCGGCACAGTGATCTGCTTGCGCAGCTCCCGGACAAAATCAAACACACTGTCTGTGGTGATTCCACGCTGCAGTGCCCGGATATTAGCCTCTTGAATTACCGGGTCTACTGCCGTAGGATCGGAAAAGGGAATATTCAGTTCGATGATATCCGCGCCGTTTTCCACCGCAGCTTTGACAGCAGCAGCCGTGGTCTGCAGGTCCGGATCACCGCAGGTGATAAAGGCCATAAAGACCTTTCCGTTTTGGAACGCTGCTTGCAGCTTACTCATGGATATCCTCCCCTCTGTAACGGGCGATGGCAGCACAGTCCTTATCGCCCCGGCCGGAAACCGTGATCACAATGATCTGATCCTTGCCCATGGTAGGGGCCAGCTTTCTGGCGTAGGCCACAGCATGGGCAGATTCGATGGCAGGGATGATGCCCTCGGTCCTTGCCAGATACTCAAAGGCATCTACCGCCTCATCATCGGTAATGGGTACATACTTGGCTCTGCCGGAATCGTGGAGGCTGGCATGCTCCGGGCCGATGCCGGGATAGTCCAGTCCGGCGGAAATAGAGTATACCGGCGCGATCTGCCCGTACTGGTCCTGGCAGAAGTAGGACTTCATACCGTGGAAGATGCCCACACTGCCGGTAGCGATGGTCGCCGCTGTTTCGTAAGTATCTACGCCCCGTCCGGCAGCCTCACAGCCGATGAGCTGTACTTCCTTATCCTCCACAAAATGGTGGAAGGTGCCAATGGCGTTGGAGCCGCCGCCCACACAGGCAATGACTGCGTCGGGAAGCCTGCCCTCTTTCTCCAGGATCTGCTCCTTGATCTCCTTGGAGATCACTGCCTGAAAATCTCTTACGATCTCCGGGAAGGGATGGGGCCCTACCACAGAGCCCATGCAGTAATAGGTGTCATTGACCCGGTTGGTCCACTCCCGCATGGCTTCGGACACTGCATCCTTCAGCGTCGCCGTACCGGAACTCACAGGAATGACCTGAGCACCCAACAGGCGCATACGGTATACATTCAGAGCCTGCCGGCGAGTATCCTCCTCACCCATGAACACCACACATTCCATATTCATCAGAGCTGCCGCCGTAGCGGAGGCCACACCGTGCTGACCGGCACCGGTCTCGGCAATGATCCGCTTTTTGCCCATTTTCTTGGCTAGCAAGACCTGGCCCAGGACATTGTTGATCTTGTGCGCGCCGGTATGATTCAGATCCTCACGCTTCAGATAGATCTTAGCACCGCCCAGATCCTCTGTCATTTTTCTGGCATAATACAGCCTGGAGGGACGGCCCGCGTATTCATTAAACAGCTCCGTCAGCTCCCGGTTAAATTCCGGGTCATCCTTATAATGGTTGTAGGCCTCCTCCAACTCATGCGCCGCGTTCATCAGTACCTCCGGTACATACTGGCCGCCATGGATACCGAAACGTCCTTTGCGATCATCCATACTCGTTCCTCCGAAAAATAAAAATACTCCTTCTTCGTCGAAGGAGTAAAAACAGACGCCCCCGACAGAAAACCGGTTCTGCCAAGGACGAATAAAAAACTTTATCCGCGATGCCACCTTGATTCACAGGCTTCCCTGTGCACTCAGCGAGATACAAGCATATCTCCGGCAACTGACGCATGCCCACGCGTTGCAGAATACTCAGCCTCAGCCTTTGACTGCACCCTCAGCGGTCCATTTGACGGTCTGTTTTCTGCCCGGATCCCAGCATCCCGGACTCTCTGCGAGAGCATTGCCGCCTTTATCTCCGCCTCATCGGTTTCCTTTGTTATACCATTCTATTCGAAATTTGTCAATAGTTGAATCCTCCCACATTAAAATATTTCTGCCGCGTTGCAATCGGGCAAATGCAAAGAATCTCCTTGCCTGCGCAAGCAAAATATGATAAAATATTCAAAAGTTAAATGATTCGGAGGTTATACACATGGATTACAGCAATCTTCAAAACGGAAGTGATATTCGCGGCGTGGCCCTGGACGGCATTGCAGGTCAGCCCATAACCCTCACGGAGCAGGCCTGCCGTGACATCGGCAGAGGCTTTGCCCTGTGGCTGCAAGGAAAATGCGGCAAAACTGATCTGCGTGTGGCCGTGGGCCGGGACTCCCGGCTGTCCGGTCCGGCTCTGTGCGGTTGGATCTGCGATGCCATGGTGCAGCAGGGTCTCCATGTAACAGATTTTGGCATGGCAAGCACTCCCGCCATGTTCATGGCCACCATTACAGAAGGCTACCGCTTTGACGGCACGGTGATGATCACCGCCAGCCACCTGCCCTTCAATCGGAACGGCTTCAAATTCTTTACCGCCGACGGCGGTCTGGAAAAGGGTGATATCAAGCAGATCCTCAGCTTTGCAGGTCAGGATGCTTCCACCGGTTCGCAGCCCGGCACATTGGCGCAGGCTTCCTTTATGGATACTTATGCCGCTATTCTTGCTGACAATATCCGCGCCGCCACCGGAGAGGAAAAGCCCCTGGACGGTATGCGCATCGTAGTGGATGCCGGTAACGGCGCCGGTGGCTTCTACGCAGATAAGGTCCTGAAGCCCCTGGGTGCCAACACCGATGGCAGCCGCTACTTAGACCCCGACGGCAGCTTCCCCAACCACATTCCCAACCCCGAAGACAAAGAAGCCATGGAGAGCATTACCGAAGCCGTTCAGGAAACCGGCGCCGATCTGGGTATTATCTTCGACACCGATGTGGATCGGGCAGGTGCCGTGCTCAGTGACGGCAGTGAGCTCAACCGCAACCGCATCATCGCTATGCTGGCAGCCATCTTGCTGCGGGAGCATCCCGGCACTACCATCGTTACCGATTCCATTACTTCCACAGGTCTGGCGAAGTTCATTGAAGACAAAGGCGGTGTCCACCACCGCTTCAAGAGAGGCTACCGCAATGTGATCAACGAATCCATCCGTCTGAACGCCCAAGGGCAGGACAGCCAGCTGGCCATTGAGACCTCCGGCCACGGCGCACTGAAGGAAAACTATTTCCTGGACGATGGCGCTTATCTGGTCACTAAGCTTTTGATCGAGCTTGCCCGGGGCAGGAAGCTGGGCTACACCCTGGAATCCCTCATTGCTGAGCTGGAAGAACCTGCCGAAAGCGCCGAGTTCCGTATGAATATTCAGGTGGCAGACTTTAAGTCCTACGGCCAGAAGGTCATCGATGAACTGACCGCTTATGCAACCAATCAGCCCGGCTGGTCACTTGCCCCCAGCAATTACGAGGGTGTCCGTGTAAATCTGGATGAAGCCCACGGCAACGGCTGGTTCCTGCTGCGGCTTTCCCTCCACGATCCCCTGCTGCCCCTGAACATCGAAAGCAACAGCCTGGGCGGCACTCAAAAGATCGCCTCCGAGCTGGCGGCCTTTATTTCCCGATACACAGAGTTGGATGCCGCAAAATTCCTGGCATTTGCCCAATAACGACAACTGCAGCCACCGGACGGTGGCTGCAGTTTCTTATTGCCATTCTTACTTGATATTCGCCACAAATCGGCGGATACGCTGTGCCGCCTCTTCCAACACAGGCACATCCACTGTACAGGCAATGCGGACATAACCCTCGCCGCAGGCATCAAAGGCATTACCCGGCACCAGGGCGACCTGCTCCTGTTCCAGCAGCGCATAGGCAAATTCCTCAGATGTCATACCCGTCCCGCGAATATCCACCATCAGATAAAATGTTCCCTTTGTCTGGGCGCAGCGCAGACCCGGGATGCTGTTGAGCGCATCGGTCATAAATCTGCAACGCTTACGGAAGCCCTCGCACATTTCCTTTGCGGCAGCATCCCCGTTTCGCAGTGCTTCAATGGCACCGTACTGGCAGAACATGGGCACACAAGCCGCCACATCCTCGTTCAGCTGCACCATATAGTTGATCATATCTGCCGGAGCAGCGGCAAATCCCACACGCCAACCGGTCATGGAATAGCGTTTGGACAAACTCTCGATCAGAATCGTCCGCTCCCGCATACCCTCGATCTGGACGATGCTCCTGTGCTCACCCTCAAAGAGGATGGTATGGTATACCTCGTCAGAGAACACTGTCAGATCGTGAGCTTTGGCAATATCTGCGATGATCTGCAGATGCTCCCACTCCAGGATCTGCCCTGTGGGGTTGGAAGGCGTATTCAGGATCAAAGCCTTGGTCTTCGGCGTAATGGCCGCCAACAGGTTCTGCCGCAGGTTTTTCAGATTTTCTTCCCCGTAGATATTCACATGAACGGGTACTGCATGGCACATCTTGACCATATTGTTATAATTGGGCCAATGGGGTGCCAGCACGATCATCTCATCTCCGGGGTTCAGCGTACAGATGCTGGCAAGATACAGCGCGCCCATGGCACCAATGGTGCAAATGATCTCCGTATTGGGGTCATATTCCACACTCAACCGTTTTTTAACATCCTCGGCAATGGCCTGACGCAGTTCTAAAATACCGGCATTGGCTGTGTACTTTGTCTTATTCTGCTCCAACGCCCGGATTCCCGCCGCCTTCACATGCTCGGGTGTTTGAAAATCCGGATCACCCAAAGTCAGGTCTATCACATTGGAATAGGCCTTGGCCTTATCAAACAGCCTTCTGGCCAGCTGGGGCTCGATATTCTGCAGCATGGTTGCCAAATGCATATGTACCACCTCTTGTAATTCTTCTCGCCTTTGCCGGCGAGCCGGAAAGCGCTGTACTCTTTTTTGTAACTATAGCACAAAACTATCGCTGCGTCAACAGCGCCTTGATTCCTGCTGCCATCTGTTTTCTTTGCCCTAAACCTTTGATCAGTTTCATATTTCTTTGCCATTTCTTACCTCAAACGCTCCTTTGACTGTTTGACAAATCTCCATTTTTGTTATATACTGGACAAGATTTTAGAAATTTCGCGATCTCCTCATTACATATTGGAAAGGATCTGACCAATCATTATGGATTTGGTATCAATTATTGTTCTGTGCATCGCCATCATTGCGGCCTTCCTGCTGAAGGTAAATACCGGCTTTGTGGCAATGTCTGCCGCCCTGGTCCTGTGCCATGTAGCCGGCATCCAAGAAAAATGGCTGATTTCCCAGTTCAACAGTTCTCAATTTATCATGCTGCTGGGTGTCATGTACCTGTTCTGCATTGCGCAGGACAATAAGTCTCTGGATCTTCTGGCCAAAAAGGCGCTGGCCCTTTGCAAAGGCAAGGCAAAGTTATTCCCCCTGATCCTGTTCCTGCTGGGAGCGATCTTTTCCGCCATTGGCCCCGGCCTGATCTCTGCAACCGCCCTGATGGCTGTTCTGATCGTAGCTCTTGCCAAAGAGATCGGTGTACATCCCATTAAACTCCTGCCTTTTGGCACTCTGGGCACTTTTGCCGGTGGTCTGTCCCCCATCACCCCCTCCGGCATTGTCGCTATCAGCACAGCGGAAAAGACCGGCATCTTCGGTCTGGAACTGCCCCTGTTTATCGGTATGGCACTGACCAACATTCTATTTGGCCTGATCCTGTACTTCTTCGTGTTCAAGTGGCACAAGTACAAACCCGCTACCTCCATTGATAATCCCGTTGCAGAAAAGACCCCTTCCTTCACCCTGAAGCAGTGGGCCACCCTTGCTGGCATTGTTGTCACTGCTATCCTGACCACCGTTTTTGGTGTCAATGTCGGCCTGGCTGCTTTTGCTGTAGCTGTAATCCTGACTGCTATCGGCGCTGCTGATGAGGGCAACTCCATGAAGCGTGTGCCTTGGGGCACGCTGATCATGATCACCGGTGTCGGTATGCTGATTTCTCTGGTTACTGACCTGGGTGGCATTAAGCTGCTGGAAAATGCACTGAACGCCATTTCTACCGAACGCACCGCCGCCGCCATCAAAGCTGCGCTGGCCGGTGTCATGTCCTGGGTGTCCTCCGCCTCCGGCGTGGTCATGCCCACCCTGATCCCCACGGTATCCAACGCCGATCCCAATGCCATCGGCATTACTGTAGCACTGTGCGTGGGCGCACATATGGCAGCCCTGAGTCCCCTGTCCAGCTGTGGCGGACTGATGCTTTCCGCTTACAGCACCTCCGGCGAGATTAGCGCTGAGGAGCGCAACAAAGTCTTCGGCCAGCTCTTCGCCATGTCCGCCGCCGGTGTTGGCTTTGCCGCCCTGTTGGCCCTGACCGGCGTATTTGGCCTGTTCGGTTAATCCAGTTTACATTCTCTAAAAGTCCACACCTTCCCGGTGTGGACTTTTTTTGTCCCGCCGACGCAGGAAATGTACGTTTGTCAATGATGTGAGACTGGGAAAATTTGATTAAGTTCTAAATGTAGATGATATTTTCTAACTCGTATTGTTTCTGATTGGGTGTTTTCCAACCAAGCACGGACATCGGGATATTGTTGGAACGATACA
>JAGBSG010000072.1 GCA_017632035.1 Oscillospiraceae bacterium
CATTCTCCCGAGCACGTTGCTCTGGGCAAGACTCAGAAGGCCACCGACTTTATCAGAGAGTGCGCTGCCATTATGGCAGCGCACTTGCGTATATACTGTTCTTATTTCTCGTTCTTATAGATTTCCTTAAAGTACTTGTAAGTATCCACCTTGAGCTCGCCACAGGCAGCCTCGTCGCAGGCAACAATGCCATCGGGATGCAGCTGCAAAGCGCTGATGGTCCAGGCATGATCAACGCCGCCCTCTACGCAGTGGCGCAGAGCCCGGGCCTTGTTGTGGCCGCTGATCAGAAGCAGGACCTGCTTGGAATCGCACACAGTACCAACACCAACGGACAGGGCTGTCTTGGGCACCTTGTTGGGGTCGTTATCGAAGAAACGGGAGTTCACGATCAGAGTATCCTCAGTCAGAGCACGGATACCGGTGCGGGAGGTCAGAGAGGTAAAGGGCTCGTTGAAAGCAATGTGGCCGTCCACTCCGCTGCCACCCAGGAACAGATCGATGCCTCCGTAGGAAGCGATCTTATCCTCGTAGCGCTTGCACTCACCCTCCAGATCTGCAGCCATGCCATCGAGAATGTTGATGTTCTCAGCGGGAATGTCGATATGGTTGAAGAAATTATCGTGCATGAAATACCAGTAGCTCTGGTCATGGTCCTTAGGCAGGCCCACATATTCGTCCATATTAAAGGTTACTACATTCTTGAAGGTCACAGTGCCGGCCTTATTCATCTCGATCAGCCGCTTGTATACACCCAGAGGAGAAGAGCCGGTGGGAAGACCCAGTACAAAAGGACGGGCTTCCTTGTGATTGTTGATCGCATCGGCAATATGCTGAGCAGCCCATGCGCTCATTTCATCATAATCGTTCTTGATGATAAGTTTCATAATCGATCACACTCCAAATCCAGTTTCAAAATCCATGGCCCAATTATCCTTGCGCGAATTTAATTATACACTTTTTTTGGGATTTGTCTATCTCTCTAGCCAATTTTTCTTGACGGATAATAAAATTTATTACCTTAAATTTTGTAATACTACCGCTTGCATAGTTGCCCTTTCTGCGACTTGCATCCCAGAAACCGATGGTGTATAATAGGCCCATAACACACGAAGGAGATAAACATGGTCAAGTTCTGTATTTTTGATCTGGATGGCACGGTTTTGGATACCGTCCATACCATCGCCTACTACGGCAACGGCGCGCTCAGCAAGCACGGAGTAGAGGCCATTCCGGTCCAGGAATATAAGTATCTTGTGGGCAAGGGCGCTGCCAATCTGGTGAAAAACATGCTGCATTTCCGGCAGTGCTACAGCGATGATCTTTTCGAGAAGGTCTTTGCCGATTACAACACCGCCTACAACGCCGATGTGACCTATAAAACCACCATCTACGACGGCCTTTTGGAGGTTCTGGACAGCTTGAAGCAGCAGGGTATGACTTTCGCCATCGTATCCAACAAGCCCGACTATGCCACCCAGGTGGTCATCAACGCCCTCTACGGCAAGGATTATTTCGCATATGTCACCGGCCAGAAGCCCGGTGCGGCCCTGAAGCCCGACCCCACCGTGGTATTTGAGGCTATGGCCGCTCTGGGGGCCGCCAAGGAAGAATGCGTGTACATCGGCGACACCTCTACTGATATGAAGACCGGCAAAAACGCTGGCCTTTACACTGTGGGCGTGCTCTGGGGCTTCCGTGGAAAAGAAGAACTGGAGCAAACCGGTGCGGATGCCATCGCGGAGACCCCAGCCCGGCTGCATGATATCATTATATCCCGAAACTGATCGCCTATGACCAGACTGTTATTGATCCGCCACGGCGAAAGTCAGGCCAACCGGGAAGGCTTCTTTGCCGGGCAAACCGATGTGCCGCTGGAAGAGAAGGGCCTGTTTCAGGCCCGGATGACTGCGGATTTTATCGTCAGCAGCTACACCGCGGACAAGGTATATGCCAGTGACCTGCGCCGTGCCTATGACACAGGCAAGGCCGTAGCCGACCGGCTGGGGCTGGAGGCCATCCCGGACTCCCGGCTGCGGGAGATCTACGCCGGCAAATGGCAGGGCCGGAAGTTCACCGATATTATCGCCCAATACAGCAGCGACTATCAGGCATGGCTGACGGACATCGGAAACTGTGTCTGCACCGAAGGTGAAAGTGTGGCCCAGCTGGGTAGCCGGGTGCTGGAAGCGCTGACGGACATTGCCCGGGCAAATCCGGAAAAAACCGTGGTCATCGCCACCCATGCCACCCCCATCCGGGTACTGCAATGTCTTTTGGGCGGTCACTCTCTTGACCACATGAAGGATATCCCTTGGGTATCCAACGCATCTGTCACAGAGCTCACCTATAACGAAGGCATATGGAAGCTGGAAAAGATCGGCCAGGACAGCCATCTTTCTGACCTGAAGACTACCTTCCCTGCCAATGTATAAGCTAGGATGCAGCAAAGAGTATGCTTTGCCGCATCCTCAGAGTGTCAAAAAAGCCGCAAACCGTCAAAACGCAATATGATCAAGGCGTGTCAGAAAAAAGCCTTCTCCCTGGGGAGAAGGTGGCAAAAATCTTTGATTTTTGACGGATGTGGGGTGAAAATGCTTGCTGCGCAAGGC
>JAGBSG010000073.1 GCA_017632035.1 Oscillospiraceae bacterium
GGCAGCGGTCAGGCGCTCCTCACGGATGTTCTTATCATCGGTATCCAGAGCATACTCGATCTGACCCAGGCCATACTCGACCAGGTCATCCAGCAGGTCGTGGTTAACGGCAGCCTTCTCGAAGGTGAACTTGGGCTTGCCGATCTCAGCGACGATGGAGTTGATGAACTTAACGATCTCCATGTTGGCCTCGTGGGCAACACGGATAGCCTCGAAGACCACAGCCTCGGGAGCCTCGTTGGCCTCAGTCTCGATCATGACAACCTTCTCGAAGGTGGAGCTGATGCACACGAAGCAGTCGCAGGCCTCACGCTCTTCAGCAGAGGGGTTGATGATATAGCGGTCGCCTACATGGGCAACATTGGTGGTAGCCACAGGGCCGTTCCAGGGCACATCGGAAGTAGCGATGGCGATGGAAGCGCCCAGGGAAGCAACCACTTCCACAGGATTCTCATAGTCATTGGCCAGAACAGTGCAGGTCACGACCACATCGTTGCGCAGCTCCTCATCGAACAGAGGACGCATGGGGCGGTCGATAATACGGCTGTTCAGGATGCCCCGCTCGGAGGGCTTGCCCTCACGGCGGTTAAAGGAGCCGGGAATACGGCCCACAGAGTACATTCTCTCCTCAAACTCGATGGTCAGGGGGAAGTAGTCGATGCCGGACTTGGGCAGGGGGGAGCAGGTGATGGTGGTCAGCACCACAGTGTCGCCGTAACGGCAGATGCACTCGGCGTTGGCCAGCTCTGCGACCTTACCCACCTCTACGGTAAAGGGACGGCCGCCGATTTCGGTTTCGTATACCCGATGATTGGGATACTGCTTGCGAGTAATCATTGAATTTACCTCCTTAGTATTGTGGTGTCATTCTGAGGCCACAGGCCGAAGAATCCAACAAGGTCCTTCTCTTACGCTCAGGATGACAGATGTTGTTCGGGAGGTTTAGCACTTGATTCAAGCGGCGAGTCGCCGCAGACAATACGTGCACGGTGCGCAGGTAGTCGTTACTTCCCTGACCCGCTCGGTATCGTCACTGCGACAGGCAATCGTCACCTCAATCAACTGCTAAGCATCTCCCGGATGTTGTAAATTGAAAATTGAGAGTTGAAAATTGTGGTGTCGGCTTTGCCGACAATTGAAATCATTGCCGCAGGCATTACCTTAATTTTCAATTATCCATTTTCCATTATCAATTAAAAGGAAAGGCGATGGTTTCCCATCGCCTTTTCGAGTTTCTTACTTACGGATACCCAGCTTGGCGATGATTGCACGGTAGCGGTTGATGTCCTTCTTAGCCAGATAGTCCAGCAGGCTGCGGCGCTTACCGACCATCATCAGCAGACCACGACGGGAGTGGTTGTCATGCTTGTGCACACGCAGGTGATCGGTCAGCTCGTTGATACGGGCAGTCAGGATAGCGATCTGGACCTCGGGAGAACCGGTGTCGCCCTCGTGGGTTGCGTTGTCCAGGATTACCTGGGTCTTCTTTTCCTTCAGGATCATTGTGTTTTCCACCTTTCATTATCATTACCCAAAAGCCAAGTAGGGGCCGGTGAAGTGCCGTTTGGCGTTGTCCCGCAACTGAGCAATGGGCATATTTTGTCAGCTGACCATAGTCAGCCCGACTATCTTATCACAAGTTTTCCCGATTGTAAAGAAAAACTTTCATCTTTTTCCCAATAATTTACGGGTTTTGGCTGCGTTTTCTAAAATTTCTCTGCGCAATTCCTCCAGATCGGAGAATTTTTTCTCCGGGCGCAGGAACTCGTAAAATGTAAGCGTCAGCCACTTTCCGTAAAGATCACCCTCAAAATCCAGCAGCCAGCTTTCCGCCCGAACCTGATGCCCGTGCACAGTGGGACGGGAGCCGATGTTCGTGACGGCAAGATATTCCCTGCCGTCCACCAAAGCTTTGCAGGCATAGACACCCAACCTGGGGATTGCCAGCTCTTCGGGCAGCAGCAGGTTTGCTGTGGGAATACCGATGGTACGGCCCAACTGCCGCCCCGGAACTACCTCACCACTAAAAATGTGGGGATGGCCCAGGAATTTTTCTGCCGTTTCCATATCTCCCTGTTCGATCAATTCCCGGATGCGGGTGGAGGAGATTCGGATGCCCTCTAAATCCTGTTCCGGTATGATCTCGCAGGGAAGGCCAAATTCCCGGCAAAATTCCTGTAGCCTTTCACAATTGCCCTCTCCCCGGTTTCCGAAGCGGAAATCTCCACCGCATACCAGCCCCGCAGCGCCATATTTCGACACCAGCATTTTCAAAAAATGCTGCCAGGGCAGCTGCATCATGGCACGGTCAAAAGGCAAAAGCGTCACGCTGTCCATGCCGTAAAGGGTTTTCATCAGGCGCAGCCGGTCTTCCTCTGTATTGATGAGCCCGGGGGCTTTCCCCGCCACCAGAGCATCCGGATGCACAGAAAAGGTCACCGCTCCTGCCTTCACGCCCAGCTTGTCTGCCAGCTCCCGGCAAGAGCGCAGCAACGCCCCGTGGCCCAGATGGACACCGTCAAAAAAACCCAGGGCCAAAACTTGTCTGTTTTCCATATCAGACCTCAAAAAAGCTTTTTATGGTTGACATAACTCCTTCGTCAACCTTGGCCAACATCATAAACTCCCCATCCCGGCTGTATGCCCGGTATGTACCGGAAGCCAACTCCACAGAGAAGCTGTTGCCGTTGCGGCAGCGCAGCGCCTGTTTTTCTGTCAGGGTCACCGCCGGATATTGGGTGAACAGACTGTCCACCGGGCGCAGACAGCTTTGGGGGTCTTCTGTTTCCAGAAGCTTTTCCAACGGAACAGCCTCCCCGATGGTATACGCACCGGCAGAGGTCCTGCGCAGGCTTTCCATACAGCCGCCGCAGCCAAGGGCCTCTCCGATATCCTTGCACAGGGTGCGGATATAAGTACCCTTGGAGCAGCGCACACGCAGCCTTGCGGCAGTACCGGTAAACTCCAGGCATTTCAGCTCATGAATGGTCACGGGCCGTGGCTGACGCTCCACCTCTTTGCCCTTTCTGGCCAGATCGCAGAGCTTTTGACCGCCCACCTTCAGGGCAGAATACATAGGCGGAATTTGCATGATCTCGCCCCGAAACCGGCGCAAAATCTCCTCAAATTCCTCGTAATTCACACAAACCGGTCTCTCCTCCAGCACAGTGCCGGAGATATCCTCGGTATCCGTGGTCACACCCAGCCGCAGCACCGCTTCATAGGTCTTTTCCGCATGCTCAAAGAATTCCACGCCCCGGGTAGCCCGGCCTACAAACACAGGCAGCACCCCGGTAGCCATGGGGTCCAAAGTCCCGCCGTGGCCAATGCGCCTTGTGCCGAACACACGGCGCAGCCGCGCGGTCACATCCTGACTGGTCCAGCCCGCGGGCTTGTCTACGATCACGATGCCGTTCATGATTTTTTCTCCAATTCCAGCATAGCCTTCGCCACTGCCGCTGCGGCCTCCTCCAGAGAAAGCTCTATGGTCGCACCGGCAGCGCCCTTATGCCCGCCGCCCCCAAACAGGGCGCAGACGGCAGCGGCATCATAGCCGGGCACAGCCCGCACAGACATTTTCACCTGTCCGTGTCCCGTCTGGCGCAGAGTCGCGGCGATCTTCACGCCCTCGATGGACCGGGGAAAGCCGGAGACATTCTCCATATCATCCTCTGTGACACCGAAGTGCTGCTCCATAGCCAACGGCAGGGCGCATACAGCAATACGGCCCTCAGCCAAAAACCGGGTATTTTCCACCATCCAGCCCTGCAGCCGCAGCTTTGCCAGGGTATTTGTTTCAAACACCGCCTGATTGATGGCATACAGGTCGCCACCGGCTTCCGCGCAGGCCGCCGCCACCAAATAGGAATGGGCATTGGTATTGGCATAGCGGAAGCAGCCCGTATCCGTGGATACGGCGGTATACAGTGCCTCGGCCATGGGCTGATCCAGCTTGATACCCAGCAGGCACAGAATATCATAAATGATATCTGCGCAGGCACCAGCCTGGGGATCTACCAGCTCCAAGGGCGTAAAGGGCGTGGCTGTCCCATGGTGGTCGATGCGCAATTCGATTCGCTCCTGCAGCTTTCGGAAGCTGTCCGGCAGCATATTGGCAGAGGCCACATCCACGCAGATAACAGTATCCCCGGCAGCTGCGGTTTTTTTGCTCAAGCCCTGATGCAAGGGAGCATACTTCTGGGTGATCTCCCCGTTATACAGCACATGGGCCTTTTTCCCCAGCTGCCGCAGACCGCGACACAGCACCGCGGCAGAGCCGATGGTATCCCCATCGGGCCGGCGGTGGGTCAGGATCAGGTAATGGTCGTGGTCCTTCAGCCACTGGGCAGTCTCATTCCTGGTCAGGCTGCTCATGGTCAGAAACCTCCAGAGAATTGATCAGCTTCAGCATTTTTGCGCCGTAGGTGATAGAATCATCCAGGGCCCACACCAGCTCCGGTGTATAGCGCAGCTTCAGGGCGCTGCTCAGCTCCCGGCGCAGGTAGCCTGAGGCAGACTTCAGGCCCTTCAGGGCCTCGGCCGCCTTCTCCTCGTCCAAAAAGCTGGCATATACCTTGGCATAGCGCAGATCAGGGGTCGTCTCGACCCTGGTAATAGAGATCATAGTCCCCTGCACTCTGGGGTCTTTCAGATTGCGCAGCAGGGAGGCCAGCTCCTTCTGGATCTCCTCGTTGATGCGCCCGATTCGATTGGATGCCATAATAACACCCTCCCTCATAATTCATAGATTGGAAAAGCCAGCCTGCCGCAGCAGCGGCGGCTGGCTTTTGGGATCATTGCTTAATTTCTTCCATGACGAAGCACTCGAAGATATCGCCTTCCTTGATATCGTTGAACTTCAGGATGCTCATGCCGCACTCGTAGCCGGCTGTGACCTCCTTGGCAGCATCCTTGAAGCGCTGCAAAGAGCCCACCTCACCCTGATGGATGACGATATTGTCACGGAGCACCCGGACCTGGGCATCTCTGGTGACCTTGCCGTCCTTGACCATACAGCCCGCAATCGTACCAACTGCAGACACCTTGTAGGTCATGCGCACCTCGGCATGGCCGATCACAGCCTCCTGATACTTAGGTGCCAGCATACCCTTCATCGCCGCCTCGATCTCGTCGATGGCGTCATAGATCACACGGTAGAACCGCATATCCACATTGGTTCTCTGGGCACTGGCCTGGGCACCTGCATCGGGCCGGACATTAAAGCCAACGATGATCGCACCGGCAGTGGTAGCCAGCAGGATATCGGACTCGTTGATCGCGCCGACACCGGCGTGGATGACCCGCACACGGACCTCCTCGTTGGAGATCTTCTCCAGAGAGGCCTTCACAGCCTCGGCAGAGCCCTGGACATCCGCCTTAACGATCAGCGGCAGCTCCTTCATCTGACCCTCCTGCATCTTGGCAAAAAGGTTATCCAGCGTGACCTTCTGCATGGCGTTGGCAGCGGCATCCTTGGCGGCCTGCTTACGCTGCTCCACCAGCTCACGGGCCATGCGCTCGTCAGAAACGGCGTTAAACTCGTCGCCGGGGGCGGGGGTCTCTGCCAGACCGGTGATCTCAACAGGCACGGAAGGACCTGCGGTCTTGACAGTACGGCCCTTGTCGTTGGTCATAACGCGGACACGGCCCACGGAAGTGCCGGCGATGACGATATCGCCCTGCTTCAAAGTGCCGTTCTGGACCAGCAGGGTAGCGATCGGACCTCTGGTCTTATCCAGACGGGCCTCAATGACCGTACCCTTGGCCGGACGGTTGGGATTGGCCTTCAGCTCCTGGACCTCGGCGGTCAGGATGACCATTTCCAGCAGCTCTTCCAGGCCCATACCGGTCTTGGCGGAGATGGGCACGATGACGGTATCTCCGCCCCATTCCTCAGGGATCAGATCGTACTTGGTCAGCTGCTCCTTGATCTTATCGGGGTTGGCCGTGGGCTTATCCATCTTATTGATGGCCACGATGATGGGCACTTCCGCCGCCTTTGCGTGGTTGATGGACTCAATGGTCTGGGGCATGATGCCGTCGTCGGCAGCCACCACCAGAATGGCGATATCCGTAGACTTAGCGCCGCGGGCACGCATGGAAGTAAAGGCCGCGTGGCCGGGGGTATCCAGGAAGGTGACCATATTTCCGTTTACATCGACAGTATATGCGCCAATGTGCTGGGTAATACCACCGGCCTCGCCGGCAGTGACAGAGGTCTTGCGGATGGCATCCAGAGTAGAGGTCTTGCCGTGGTCAACGTGACCCATGACAACAACCACAGGGGCGCGGGTCTCCAGCTCCTCGGCGGTATCGATGTGATCGTCAATGATCCGCTCTTCGATGGTAACGGTAACTTCCTTTTCCACCTTGCAGCCCATTTCGGTGGCTACAAACTCTGCGGTATCATAATCGATGGTCTGGTTGATGGCAGCCATAACGCCGTTCATCATCAGGCACTTGATGACCTCACCGGCAGTCTTCTTCATCCGGGAAGCCAGCTCACCGACGGTGATCTCCTCGGGGATCTTTACGGTGACAGGAGCCTTGCGGGCAACCTCCATCTGGAGTCTGCGCATCTTCTCCTGCTCTTCGTTGCGGGCCTTGTTGCCCTTATACTTATTGTCACGGCGGTTCTGCTGCTGGCCCTTCTTGCCGCCAATGCGCTGCTTACCGCCCTGGAAATTCTGAACTCTTTCGGAAACCAGATTGTCCACATCCGCAAAGCGGTTGGCATTGACCTGCACAGCAGAGGTATCCACCACCCGGCGCTCACGCTTGCGCTCAGGCTCCTTGGCCTTGGCAGGTGCTTCCTGCTTTGCCTGGGGGGCCTGCTGGGGCTTGGACTGGGGCTGGCTTCTCTCGGGCTGGGCCTTGGGCGCTGCCTGCTGGGGCTTAGGCTCTGCCTTGGGCTTTTCCTCAGCCTTGGGCGGCTCTGCCTTAGGCTTGGGCTGCACCGCAAACACCTGCTCCAGAGAATCGATCTGGTGGTTTTGGGTCATACAGTCAAACACCACATTCAGCTCTTCCTCCGTCAGGACCTGGGTGTTGGACTTGGGCTTTTCAAAAAATCTGCCCATGATCTCCGCGATCTCTTTGGGGGCTACACCGAAATCCGCTGCGACCTCCCGCAATCTGTACTTCACTAAACTCATATACGCACCTCCATATTATGGACAGTGGAAGGCGTAAATCTGAAAGCAAAAAGCGCCAAAGCTACCGTTTTCCGCTCTCCATTTTCAGCCTTCAACTCAAATACTGTTACTTCCTGCCTTTTCGCACATTGTGTGCATGTGCCTTGGCCTCCTGCTGACGCTGGCGCATCCGCTGAGCACGGCTGTCCAGAACCGCCAGCATATCGCTGTACTGCTCCGGCTGGGGCAGGGCCTTTACAAAAGCCAGGGCCAGTGCCGTGTCAGTAAACGCGGCGATGGCCAGGCTGGTCCTGCCGATGGCACATCCGATCTCATCCTTGGTAAAGGGCACTTTTATACAAAGCTGCTCTGTGCCTGCCACAAAGCTTTTGGCCCGCCGCCAGGTATGGTCCCCGGCGTCTGCCGCCACAAGGATCAGCCGGGCCTTCTGGGCACGGGCCGCAGCTCCTGCGGGCTCTTCTCCTAGCTCGATCCGGCCTGCCTTTCTAGCAAGGGCCAGATACTGCAGCGCCTTATCCATGGGTATGCTCCATTTCCGCAGCCAGACGGCTGTATACCGTATCCGGAATAGGGACCTCCAAGCTCCGCTCCAGGGCTCTGCTCTTCTGGGCCTTTTTCAGGCACTCAGGGTCCGGGCAGATATAAGCACCCCGGCCATTGGCCTTGCCGCCAAAGTCCAAACTGACTGTGCCGTCCGTTCCCCGGACCACACGGATCATGTCACGCTTTGCCTTGCGCTCCCGGCAGCCCATGCACTGCCGCTGTGGGATCTTTCTTTGCATCAAGCTTCCTCCTTTTCACAGCAGCGCTCTGGGAGCGGTGCTGTCTGTCATCAGGCCTCTTCGTCTTCCTCTGCCTGGGAGGCAGGCTTGATATCCACCTTATAGCCGGTAAGCCGGGCAGCCAGCCGGGCATTCTGGCCCTCCTTGCCGATGGCAAGGCTCAGCTGATCATCGGGCACGATGACCCGGCAGGCCTTCTGGCCGGGAACCAGGGTCACGGAGATCACATCCGCGGGGCTGAGGGCTGCCTTGACATACTGGCAGGGGTCCTCGCTCCACACCACGATATCGATCTTCTCACCGTGAAGCTCTTCCACCACAGCGCCCACACGGCCGCCTCTGGGACCGACACAGGCACCCACAGGATCAACGCCCTCGGTGACAGCACGAACGGCCATCTTGCTGCGGGAGCCTGCCTCACGGGCAATGTTGCGCACCTCCACATCGCCGTCAGCGATCTCGGGTGTCTCCAGCTCAAACAGCCGGCGCACCAGATTGGGATGGGTGCGGGATACATGTACCAGAGGTCCGCGGTTGGCGCGGTGCACCTCCAAAACATACACACGGATCAGATCGCCCTCCCGGTAGGTTTCTCCGGGGATCTGCTCGCTGGCACGCAGCACAGCGTCGGAAGCGTCATTGCCCTGACCGATGCGCACAAAAATGTCGCCGGAGGGATCCAGCCGCAGCACAGTGCCGCTCAGCAGCTCCTGGGCCTTGGAGGAATAGCTCTCATAGACCATACCGCGCTCAGCCTCGCGGATGCCCTGAATGACCACCTGCTTGGCAGTCTGGGCTGCGATACGGCCAAATCTCTGGATGTCCACAGGGATGGTCACAGACTCACCCACCTGCACATTGGGGTCCAGATTCCGGGCAGCGTCGATGTGGATCTCCACGGCGGTATCCTCCACCTCTTCCACAGCGGTCTTGACCAAGTGCATGAACAGGCCCTTTTCGCTCAGGTCTACCACCACATTTTCCGCGGGCACATCCCGATGGTCCTCCCGGTCCTTCCGGTAGGCGTTGGTCAGAGCCTGCTTCAGCCGTTCGACCATATAGTCTACGGGAATACCCTTGAGCTTTTCCAGATCCCGCAGGCTGGCGAAGATCTCCGCGCCGATATCCACCTTAGGTGCTTCGGGGGTCTTCTTGGCTCTTGTATTTCTTGCCATGTTTTCCTCCTTCGCTTTTCGAAAAACGCCTCCCGTCATCGCTGGGTCTTTTGCCTCAACTGTGCGGTTTTCGCTGCTTGAAATACACAAAGTATGTCTGCGCACCGAAAAGCTTCATTTGCGGCAAAATCCCGCACCGATGATCGCGATCCTTATTTTCTCAAAGCTCATTATTTTCTTATCGTATTTTTTAAAATTCTACACGAAGGCGCACCAGGGCGACTTCGGATTTTTCAAAGGTGATAGTCTCCTTGCCGGCTTCTACGGTGACGCGGCCATCGTCGTAGCCCCGCAGGATGCCGGGGATCTCCTTCAGACCGTTGCGGGGGCGGTAGAGCTTGACCGTAACTGCCGCGCCCATAAACCGTGCAAAGTCGCCGGGGCGCTTCAATGCCCGCTCCAGACCTGCGGAGCAGACCTCAAAGTAATAGCTTTCGGCGATGGGGTCCTTCTCGTCCAGCACCGGATCCATGGCCCGGTGGATGGCCTCGCAGTCGCTGATATCCACGCCGCCTTCCTTTTCGATATAGAGCCGCAGGAAGCGCTCCGAACCCTCCCGGACATACTCCACATCCCACAGGGAGCAGCCGTTAGCCTCCACGATGGGCTGGGCAAACTGGGCGACCTGCTCTGTGATCTTCAATTTGATCCCCTCTTTCAGCAGAAAAGAGAGGGGCGCGCCCCTCTCTTTCGTATATTCTACGCTAGATTGCCTGTATTATAGCACCTTGTCGGCAATTTTGCAAGAGGGTTTTAGAAGAAAAATCCTTGATATTTCCACTTTTTCCGGTATTTTTTGAAAAATCCTTATCCCTCTGCCCATCCGCTGCGTTCCACCGGCTGGCCCTGGGTATATTTTTTATCCCAATCGTCATCGAAAAGCCGGACGCGCCACTCCTTGGGGCAGCCGTTATACAGGTCTGTTGCCAGCTCCCGCAGCACACCCACAGGCTCCAGACATTCCAGGTAAAACTCCGGCAACGCCTCCTCGCCCATGGCGGCACCCAAAACGGCACCGGTCACAGCGCCCACAGCAGCGCTCTTGCCGGAGTGGTTCACGGCGATGATCATTGCGCTGTCAAAATCCCCATGGCTTGCCAGCACCGCGTACATAGCACCTGCCAACACCTGGGCACAGCTGTTGCAGCCCAGCTGCTCCATCACCTGCCAGTGGGCCAGCTCCGGCCTTTTGGCAAGGGCCACAGCCTGCTCCAGCAAGGTCCGCAGCTCCCGGGCCTGGGGATACTCCTCCCCAAACTGGGCCGCCACCGCCTCTGCCCCATGGCAGAAATGCTGCTCCATGGAGCTTTCCTCATCTTGGATGATGCCGGCAATGACATAGGAAAGCACAGCGCCGCTCAAAAAGGCCAAGGGGTGACCGTGGGTCAGCGCTACCGTCTGCGTGCCCAACAGGCCGATCTGCTGCACCTCCATCCGCTCAGGGTAGAAGAACAGGCCCACAGGTACGGCAGCGCACAAAGTACCTGCGCCATCTGCCTGATTGGAGGGCTTCTCCGGAGAACCCAGCACATCCCGGGTCAGGGCGTCCAAGGTCCGGGCATCCATACAGTGCCGCTGGCGCAGCTGTCTTACATGGCTCAGCCAGCAGCTGCGCCGCATGGGGTCGCCGGGCAGATGCTGGATCTTTGCCCATTCCTTCAGCGCCTGGGCAATGTACCGGGGATACGCCGTTGCTCCCTGCCCATGGGTCAGTCCCAACAGCAGGCCGTTGGCAGAATAAGCCGCAATTTGGGTATGGGAAGAGATATCCGCGAAGCCATTGACCAGGTCATACCCCAGCAGACCCGCAGGACCGTAATCCTCCCGGATCTGTGCGAGGGTCTTCTTGTTCACCGTCAGGCCCATGGCATCACCCACAGCAAGGCCCAGCAGACAGCCCCTGTATGCAGAAAGATTTGTGCGCATTTTATCCCTCCTGCCCCAAAAAGGAAAGTTTTTCTACCATTATTATAGCCTCTTTCCCGAAAAAAGCAAGATAATTATATACCCATCCCCATCAATCCGGAATATACTCGGCGATGTCCTCCAACCTACAATTCAAAGCACCGCACAATTTGCTAAGTGTCTTTGTTTCCACATTATCATTTTCTTTCAACCGGCGGATAGTTTTTCTGTCAATGCCGCATTTTTCCCGAAGCCAATAGGTTGAGATGCCTCTTTTTTCTAAAGTCGCCCAAAGCCTGTCAAAGATAATCATACGATACCCTTCCTGTATCAATCCGGAATATACTCAGCGATATCCTCTATCCTGCAGTCCAGGATCTTGCACAGATTGTTAAGTGTAAAGGTACTCACATCCCGGTTTTTGCGCAGTCGGTCAAGCTGCCCGTTGCTCACACGATGCTCCTTTGTCAGCTTATACTGAGAGACACCTCTTTCTTTCATTGTTTGCCACAGCTTGTCATATACGATCATAAAAAACGCCTCCTTCTAGCGACCCGGAGGGAAGTCAAAGAATCTGTATCCCCCCTCATCCGGCTACCCTGGCGGGCAGCCACCTTCTCCCCAAGGAGAAGGCGTCGGCGGGCCGATGAGGTCATCGCCCCCTACAGGTTCTATTGAGGTACAGTGGGGAAGACAGCCAGCGCTCTACATCGTTGCAGGCACAGGCTGTCAGGGGGATTCCAAAGGGGAAAGCAAAGAAATGTTGGATACCGGAGACTCTGGTTGCTTTCCTCTTTGGGCGTCTGGGAGTCCGGGGACCATACGCAAGGTCCCCGGCGGTTCTTTGCATACTTTCTCACCGGAGAGAAAGTATGATAGGCCTTTGCAGGAGGGTCAAGCCCCTTCCCTACATCGTCGAAGCACAGGCCGCAAAGCTCCATTTCCGCTGATACACAGAAAATCCGGTCGTGTTGTAACACGCCTGGATTTTATTTTTGCGGTTTTCAGGGAATCCTGTACAGTTTCTTGCCGTTTTCTGTGGTGATCCGGTGGATATCCTCCACGCTGACGCCCTTGATCTCGGCAAGCTTTTCCGCCATACGGTACAGATAGCCCGGATCATTTCGCCTGCCCCGGAAGGGCTCCGGTGCCATATAGGGACAGTCCGTCTCCAAAACGATGCGTTCCAGGGGGATGGCCTGGGCTGCTTCAATGGCCCGCCGGGCATTTTTGAAGGTCAGCACCCCCGTAAAGCCGATATACCAGCCCAGAGAAACCAGCTGCTTTGCCATTTCCGCTGAGCCGGAGAAGCAGTGAAACACACCGGTGACCTGGGGAAATTCCCGGATCACCTGCATCCCGTCCTCATGGGCTTCCCGCTCATGGACGATGACAGGCAGGTCCAGCTCCCGGGCCAGCGCCATCTGTGCCCGGAAGGCTTTCATCTGCAGCTGCCGGGGGATATCCTCATAGTGATAGTCGATGCCGATCTCGCCAATGGCACGGACCTTGTCATTTAGTTTACATAACTTTCTGTATTCTTCCAATACAGCATCATTCACCTCGTCTGCCACATCAGGGTGCGAGCCTACCGCCGCATAGACCCAGGGGTATTTCCGGGCCAGTGCCACGGCATTGCGGGAGGATTCCAGACTGCAGCCGGGATTCATGACCAGGCCCACCCCCTTTTCCGGCAGGCCGGCCAGCAGTGTCTCCCGGTCCGTATCAAAAGCCCGGTCATCCATATGGGCGTGGGTGTCAAAGAGCATAGTCGTCCTCCTCGATAACAGCCAGCAAGCAGCCGCTGTACATGGTCACTCTGGGGTCATCCAGAGAAAATTGGGTGTGGTTCGGGTATCCGGCGATGCCCTTGCCGGTATATTTGGCCCGGGCCTCCTTGAGCACCCAGAAGGTCAGCAGCGCCAGGCGCTTGTCCTTTGCTGCTTCATACTGGGCATACTCCGCCGGAGAAAGGATCTTTTCCGCGAGCCCCAGAGAGATCTCCCTGTCCAGCTCCTCCGCATCGATGCCAACAGGCCTGTCCGACAAGGCGCAAAACACATGGCCCTTGGTATGGGAAATGGAAAAATGCAGCTGCCTCCCCGGAAAATAGGGCTTCCCCCGCTCCGTTCTGGCAATTGGGGGAAGCGGCTGCCCCGTATGGGTCTCATACATTTGGCCCAGCAGGGCTCTGCCTGCGCTGTGTCCCTGTCCCGGTTCTATGGCCCGGCTCTCCAGCCGGAGCATCACAGTACCTTGCCGCCGTTGACGGTCAGGCGGAATTTGTGGCCCAGCATTTCCGCCGCGCTGCGGCACATCAGCATCCGGGTCAGGAAAATATCGAAGTATTCGTACATGGTGCAAATATCCTCATCGATCTGCAAATTCAGGGCAATGATGTCCTTTTCCCTGTCCACCTTCAGGGTAGAGCCGGTGACCGCGTAATTGACCCGGTCGTGGATATCAAAGTTGGCCTGCTCCTTGGTGCGCACCCGATTCCGGCGCACATCGGTCTTATCCGCCAGGATCAGGGCCGCTGAGATGGGGTCCTTGGAGCCGCCGGTGGATTCGTCATGCTGACCGATGGCGGCAATAATGCTGATGCGGTCCTCCATGGGCATATCCGTCTGCTTCAGAATATCGTTTGCCAGCAGCGCGCCGATCTCCGCATGATGGGTGCGGTTGATGGCATTGCCGATGTCATGCATAAAGCCGGCGATCCTGGCAAGCTCCTGCACATGCTCCGGAAATTCCAGCTTCCGCAAAATATACGCAGCGCGCTCCGCCACCAACAGGCAGTGGGCCTCGGAGTGATCGGTAAAGCCCAATACCCCCAGGTTTTGATTTCCCTTGTCCAGCAGCGCGCACACCTCCGGATTGCTCCGGATCTGAGCAAAAGTCATAGAAGGCCCTCCCTTTGTCTTTTCTAAATCCTATTATAAACAGAAAACCGCCCCGCCGCAACCTAAAATGTGTCAAGTCCTTGTAAACTTATTGTATCGTTCTATTCCCACACCCGGGCACATAGACTGTTTTTGAACCAAGGAGGGATGAATATGGCAAACGAACGCATGCAGCTGCCCCATAAGCTGACGCTCAGCGAGCGCAGCGTGCTTACCATGACCGGGGTGACCGATGTTGTCAGCTTTGATGAAGGCGCAGTTGTTTTGCATACGGACCTGGGCACTCTGGTGATCCAGGGACGGGAACTGCAGCTGAAGACCCTTTCCGTGGATGGCGGGCAGGTATCCGTGGAGGGGCATGTATCCTCCCTGATCTATGAGGAGCCCCGGCAGAAGGGCGGCTGGGTAAGCCGTCTGTTCGGTTGACGCCCCCAGATCAGGCAGCGCTGCGCTTTGGCATAGCCTGCCTGCTGGGTGCTGGACTGGGCCTTTTGTACGGCTTTTTGCGTCCTCTGCGGCCTCGCCGGACAGCCCTGTCCGATACCTTGTTCGTAGCAGTGGGCCTATGGACATGGATCTATCTGGGCTTCGGCGTATGCGCAGGAGACCTGCGGCTTGGCTATACTGCCGGCCTTTTTTTGGGGGGCTTCGTCTTCGACATGACCCTGGGCCGGTGGCTGCGGCCGGTCTTCTTCGGTTTTTGGAGGGGCTTGTCCAAGTTTTTTCGGTGGTTGACCGCCCCTGTGCGTATAATTTTTAAAAAAATCTGCCATTTTGCAAAAAATGTATTTGCATCTGGCCGAAAATGGGGTACAATAAAATGGAATAACCGCCCACATCTGCGGCGGACATCCGGAGGCACCCCTTATGGCCCAGAGAAAGAACCCCTTCCGGGGGATCAGGCTGGTATATCGGCGCAGCCGTCCGCTGACGAAGATCGTTGTGCTGTCAGCCGTCGTATTGTCTATAGTGGCTTTGCTGACCCTGCGCAGCGCCATCCTGTCGGCCAGGCAGACCGCAGAGGACCTGCGAAATCAGGCCGTGCAGCTGGAGCAGGAAAACAGCCGCCTGGAAAAATACATCGGCGAGCTGGGCACGGTCCAGGGCATCATTCACATCGCAAAAGAAAAGCTGGGGCTCATAGATCCGGATAGTGTGGTTATTCAACCGGAATAAAATGGAGGAAGCAAAACAGTTTATGGAGTTCACCGTTGGAGCAATTTTAGAGGGCAAGGTCAAATCGATCACAAATTTCGGCGCTTTCATCGCCCTGCCGGAAAACAAAACCGGCATGGTACATATCTCGGAGGTCGCCAACACCTTTGTCAGCGACATTCGGCAGCATCTGGCGGAAGGTCAGGATGTGAAGGTCGTGATCATCGGCAATGAAAAAGGCAAGATCAACCTGTCCATCAAGCGGCTGGAGGCAAAGCCCCAGCAGGAAAACAGTCAGCGCAATCACTTCCGCAGCCGGGAGGGCGCACAGAATCAAAGCCGCCCGGTACGGACAGCCCCTACCCCTCCCCCCGCGCCTAAGACCGCCGACCAGCTCTTCGAAGAAAAGCTCAAGCAGTTCATGTCCGAGTCTGACAGCAAGATCTCCTCGATCCGCCAGTACTCCGATCACCGCACCAAGAGCCGCAGAAGATAATGCTGTTTCTACAGGGCTGCTGCACCCGCAGCAGCCATTTTGCGTGAAGCAGGAGGATAATGTTATGTCAACCGTTGTAGTGACCGGCGGTTCCCGTGGCATCGGAAAAGCCGCCGTAGAGCTGTTTGCCGCCCGGGGAGACCGGGTATATTTCCTGTATGAAAAGGCCCACGACCAGGCCCAGGCTGTGGCCCAGGCCACCGGTGCCACAGCCATCTGCTGTGATGTGGCCGATGGACAGGCCGTTGCCGACGCCTTCAAAGCCATAGAGGATGTGGATGTACTGATCTGCAACGCCGGCATTTGCCACAGCGGCCTGATCAGCCAGATCAACGAAGCACAGTGGGACAGGCTGTTTGCCGTCAATGTCAAGGGCATGTACCACTGCATCAACGGCGCACTGCCCTTCTTCCTCCGCAAGCAAAAGGGCTGCATCATCACCGTAAGCTCCATGTGGGGTCAGGTGGGTGCCTCCTGCGAGGCCGCCTATTCCGCCACTAAGGGCGCGGTGATCGCCCTGAGTAAGGCCCTGGCCCAGGAACTAGGCCCCAGCGGGGTCCGGGTAAATACCGTTGCGCCGGGCGTAATCCTGACCGATATGTGCGCAGGCGTGGACCCGGCAATATTGGAGGAAATGGCCCAGCAATCCCCCATTGGCAGAAACGGCACTGCCCAGGATGTGGCTCAGGCGATGGCCTACCTGGCAGACGCAGAATTTGTCACCGGACAGGTGATCCCTGTCAACGGTGGATATGTTTTATAAAGAGGAGATGCACTTATGAATATTGCTATCGCATGTGATCACGGCGCTCTGGACCTGAAGAACAAGGCCGCCGCCCATCTGACAGACGCCGGACATACCGTAGAGGATTTCGGCACCCACACCGCCGCCAGCTGCGACTACCCGGATTTTGCCGCTGCCGCGGCCAAGGCTGTGGCTCAAGGCCAGTGTGACCGGGGCATCGTGCTGTGTACCACCGGCATTGGCGTGTCCATTGCCGCCAACAAGGTCAGCGGCATCCGCTGCGCCCTGCTGTCCGACCTGATGTCTGCCCGGCTGACCCGGGAGCACAACGACACCAACATGATGGCCATGGGCGCCGGTGTTGTGGGTGAAATGCTGGCTTTGGAGATCGTGGATACCTGGCTGGGCACTGCCTTCTCCGGCGGTGAACGGCATCAGCGCCGGATCGACAAGGTCATGGCACTGGAGAACGCTTAAATAATAAAGAGGGCGCCAATGCGCAATGTCATTCAGTTAAAGACCCTGTCATTCTGAGGAGCCGCAGGCGACGAAGAATCTACGCATCTTTGTTGACGGTTTCCATCAATTTCGTGCGAAGATCCTTCGGCTACGCTCAGGATGACACCCTTAACTAAGTAACCTTGCGTCAATGCGCCCTCTTTATACGATTTCACAAAGGAGGCCTGTGGATGTTTGAGGACAAGCGCAAAGCCCTGGAAGCTTTGGAAGCAGAGCTGCTGAAGGAAGAAGCCGCAGAACAAGAAGATCGTCTGTTTCCTGACGAAGATGCGCTTCTGGATGATCCCGCTGACATAGGTGAATATCCCCCCGAGGCCCATTCCAACTATCAGACCCGTCTGCATGCTTATAATACTGACCACGCAGATACCGATCTGGACGATTACAGCGAGCAGGTCCGGCGGCCACGAAGGGATACCGGTACGCTGACCCTCATTGCCATTGCCCTGTGCCTGCTGGCCGGGATCCTGGCAGTGCTGGTCTATTGGTTTATCCGTTTTTGAGGGAGGACGCTATGAAAAACACCACCGCGCCCATCGGGCGTTTTGCCCCCACCCCCTCGGGACGGATGCACCTGGGCAATGTGTTTGCGGCGTTGATCGCCTGGCTGTCTGTGCGCAGCCGGGGCGGCAGTCTGGTGCTGCGCATGGAGGACCTGGACACCCAGCGCACCAGCGGAGAAAACGCTGCCCTGCTGCGCCAGGACCTTTTGTGGCTGGGTCTGGACTGGGACGCAGAGACCCCACCCCAAAGCCAACGTTCCCAGGTCTATGACCGCTATTTTGAACAGCTCATGGATCAGGGCCTTTTATACCCCTGCTACTGTACCCGCAGCCAGCTGCACAGTGTCAACGCCCCCCACCTTTCCGACGGCACCTATGTATATCCCGGCACCTGCCGGGAGCTGACCTCCCAGCAACGCAAGGCCTTCGACCGGCCTCCGGCCTGGCGTGTAAAAGTGCCGAACCGGCTTTGGACCGTAGAGGATCTGGGTCAGGGTACATACCGCCAGAATCTTTCGACGGATTGCGGCGATTTTGTGGTGCGCCGGGCCGATGGGGTCTATGTATATCAGCTAGCTGTCACCGTGGACGACGGCGAGGCCGGTGTCACCGAGGTCGTGCGGGGTGCGGATCTGCTCAGCTCTGCCCCCCGGCAGATGTATCTGCAGGAGCTGTTTGGCTTCCGGCAGCCGACCTACGGCCATGTACCCATGCTGCTGGCCGCCGACGGACGCAGGCTCAGCAAACGGGACAGGGATCTGGACCTGGGCTTTTTGCGTCAGCATACCACTCCGGAGACGATCATAGGCATTTTGGCCCATGCTGCCGGACTGACACACAGCGCCCAGCCCATCAGCGCAAAAGAGCTTGCCTCCCAATTCTCTTGGGAGCTTCTAAGCCGGGACGCCATTTACCTGGACACCCAGGCATTTTTCTGATCATTCCCCCTTGCACTTGCCCCCAAAAATGTATATAATGGTTTTATCATCAACAAAGGAGTGTGGAAAATGGCAAAAAAACCGATCCTGGTGGTCATGGCCGCCGGTATGGGCAGCCGCTACGGCGGACTGAAGCAAATCGACCCTGTGGGCAGCCACGGAGAGGCGATCCTGGACTACTCTTTGTACGATGCCCATGAGGCAGGCTTTGAGACTGCCGTTATCATCATTAAAAAAGCCATCGAAAAGGACTTTATGGACACAGTCGGCGCACGGCTGCGCAGCTGCCCCATGGAGATCCGCTATGCGTATCAGGAGCTGGACAAGGCCGTGCCTGGGGATTTTGTGATCCCCGAAGACCGCACCAAGCCCTGGGGCACCAGCCACGCGGTGCTGTGCGCCAAGGATGTGATCGGCGACGCACCCTTCGCCGTCATCAATTCCGATGACTACTACGGAAAGTCCGCTTTTCGGGTAATCTACGATACCCTCTGCAATGCGGAAGACGACAGCCGCTACTGCATGGTGGGCTATTATCTGGGCAACACCGTCACCGATAACGGCTCCGTAGCCAGAGGCGTTTGCCAGACCGATGCGGAAGGCAATCTGACCGCCATTGCGGAACGTACCCGCATTGAAAAGTACGACGGTGGCATCCACTATACCCTGGACGGCGAGACCTGGACGGACCTGGCCTTTGACACCCCGGTCTCCATGAACATGTGGGGCTTCACCCCCGGCTTCCTTGCCGAGCTCGCCGCCCGATTCCCCGGCTTCCTGCGCCTGGAAGTGCCCAAGAACCCCGTCAAGGCAGAGTTCTTGCTGCCCATGACCGTAGCAGAGCTGCTGGCAGAAGGAAAGGCCAGTGTCAAGGTCCTTCGCTCTGCGGACAAGTGGTACGGCGTGACCTATGCGGCGGACAAGCCCCAGGTGGTCGCCGCCCTGAAGGCCATGACCGACGAGGGCAAGTACCCCGACGGACTTTGGAAATAACATTCACCACCGGGACGCGCCGCGTCCCGGTGCTTATTCTATCCTCTTGGCAAAGGGACCGAAATATGCTATACTACTAGGGAAAAGGAGGGGATGGCTATGAAGGTCAAAGAACGCCGCAGGGAGCTGGTTACCGCAGGCGGTATGTTAATATTGGTGCTCCTGATCCTGGTGCTGGTGGCCGTGCTCCTGCCGGAACCCCCTTCCACCCAGACCCCTCCGGGCACTGTGGACCAGCCCCTGCCTCCACCGGAGCCAAACCCCTACGGCCCTGAGGATTTTCAGTATGACGGAAAGTACCTTACATGCCTTGCGGGAGAAAGCGTTCTGGGCATCGATGTATCCTCCCACCAGCAAAAGATCGACTTTCAGGCGGTGGCGGATGCCGGTATCCGGTTCGTGATGATCCGTGTGGGCTACCGGGGCTATGAGACCGGCGATCTGGTGGCAGACAAATTTGCCCAGGAGAATTACCGCAATGCCAAGGCCGCAGGCCTGCAGGTAGGTGCCTACTTCTTCTCTCAGGCCACCTCTGTCGAAGAGGCATCCGAGGAGGCCCTTTTCTTTCTAGCTGCCATCAAAGACTGGCAGCTGGATATGCCCGTTGTCTACGACTGGGAGTACATCAGCACCGAGGCCCGTACAGGCAATATGACCTCCCGCGAGGTAACAGACTGCACCCTTGCCTTCTGCGGCGCGGTGTCCAAAAAGGGCTATCAGCCCATGGTCTATTTCAACCCCCACCAGGCCCGGGAATTTCTGTACCTGGAGGAGCTGACCCAGTACCCCTTCTGGCTGGCCATGTACACAGACCGCATGGAATATGCCTACAAGGTAGACATGTGGCAGTATACCGACTCCGGCCAGGTGCCGGGCATCAGCGGCAATGTGGATATCAACCTCTACTTCCCCGAAAACTGACCTCATATAACAAAGGGCCCTGGATTGTACAATTCGTACAATCCAGGGCCCTTGCGTTTGAAAGCCCGGCACGGTGTGCGCCGCGCCGGGCAAGAGTTAATAGGAAGATAGATGTGAAACAAATTATCAAATCACTTAGTATCAAATTGATAATAGTAATTGGTGTCGCGAAGGTAATGATTACCTTTGTAAAGATAAATTGCTATTTCGTCGCGAAGCGGAATCATGGGTATGGTCCGGCCATGGTCATCATATTGAGAACAGTATGCTGCAGGGCTTTCATAACCCGCAGTCCGATACTCGTAGCACAGACACAGTGTAGGTGGCTGAGGAATATTGAGAAGATGATCATCAAACCTCCCCGCTAGAAATAAACTATCAGAATACTTTTCGATGATCTGCGTTAAGAAGAGCAGATAGCGTAGAGTATGTTGCTCTTTCCATTCCGGCGAGCCCTGTTCAGCCGGTTCTGTATTTATGACAAGCTTAGCGGTATCAATGCTGTAGGTCGTATCCGTATAAGAAAAAGCTTCTGGATAATACTTGGCAGAGTCGTTAACGAAACAAACCAGATATTCGTGGTTGTTCATTGTAATGACTCCGCCGGAAGCCAGCATCCGGTCTGCCTCGGCAAGCATACTCTCAAACTCTCCCAGCATGACATCCTCGGGTTGGGTAGCTTTGGTGGAGAGATCATTAAATTTAAGCTGAAACAGCAGGATCGCCGCGGCTACACACAGCACCAAAACAGCCGCAGCTATGAGGATGATCGTTTTCTTTTTCATTGGCTACAGTCTCCTTTCGAGTCAATTAGGATGGGGAGATTGCGAAGAGATAGTTTCTCCCAAATCCATGTGGATAAGATACGGTTGAGCTAAATGAGACAAAGTATTGGCCGCTGCCGTTGAGGGTATAGGTAAAGCTTACAGAACCGGATGTGGACTGCACTTGATGGAGAACATTCCCCAGGTCATCATATAAGACGGCTATCAACGGATAGATGGTGTTGGGTGTTGAGGCGTTAAAGGTATACTGCCCGGAGGTATTCGTTCTGAACTGGTAGTAGTCGACATCGTTGATGTAATCGTAAGCGCCGCTGATACCAGCTACGGGGACGGTTCCAATATCCTTTGCGGCTTCCTTGCAATTTCCGGCATAGTCCGTAACCAGTATTTGGGTTTGGGGCCTTACGCCCTGCCCGTTATAGTGCATGTAATCGATCACGGCGCTCTTTGTGATGTAATAAAATTTAACTGCTGCATTTTCATAACCACCGTGTTTCACACACCCCATAATATTAGTGTTGGTTAGTTCTAACTGATGATCGCCTAAGCATAGATTGGTAGGCATGCATGAACCGTATTTGTGTGACCATGTGTTATCAGAATGCTGCATATAAAAATGGAACTCTCCCTTTCCAACAGCCACTGCGATCAAGCGGCGTGTCTTACTCTGGGCGTCCGGGATGGTTGTGCCAGTATACTCTGTGATGCGATAGCCCAGAGCCCTTGCATCTGCCTGCATCAGCTGCTCAAGATAGCATAAGCGTTCATTATTCTTGCTTGGGGTATCATCTGAGATTAACCAAGATGCTATATTACTATTATAAAAATCCTCTAGCTGGTCGTAACTATATATTGGCTCAAAACTTCCGCCGGAAGATTTGTTGATTATCAGTCCGCTGCTTTTATTGGCGAATTCTCCAGGGAGCTGTTTGTAAGCATATACGCCATTGACCGCATTTAATGAGGATAAATAAGTATCACCATAAGCAAATCTGAATGCATACCCATAGCAGTTTGCTCTTAATTGCAAAGCGTTGTCTGCGCAGTTTGTGGGGTCTTGGCCACCATCATTCATATAATAACCTTTGGTATTATTGTAGACAGAATAGAAAGGATTGCAGTCACTTGCATAGGTTACTACCACATAAGGCCGGTTGTCTGCGGTGCCGTGCTCCGAGGAGCAGAAGGTTTTATCCACAGAAGTCTCGTTGGTACTGACCAACATGAAACCGTATTCTGCCAGGTCCGCGGTAAGCCAGTCCCGCACAATATTGGTGATATCATAGCCTGCGTAGTTGCCGTTGCTGGGAGAAGCGCTGGCCTCCACATAGCTGTTATAGCTGTTGCTGTGACTGTTCCAGGTGATGCTGCTCTCCGACCAATTGGAAGTCATAAGGTGCAGATTCACAGGGACGCCGGCAGTCCAACCAGCCTCCCGGACGTAAAAGGTGGCAGAGAGAATGTCATAGGCGCTGATGCTGCCGATGGAAGCA
>JAGBSG010000074.1 GCA_017632035.1 Oscillospiraceae bacterium
ATGTACGACCTTTCTTCCATCCATCATGCAACCACCGCCGGCGAGGCTCTGAACCCCGAGGTGTTCTATCAGTTTGAAAAGTCCACCGGTCTGCGGATCCATGAGGGCTTCGGTCAGACGGAAATGACCTTGGGCATTGCAAACCTTTACGACACCGAGATCAAGCCCGGTGCCATGGGCAAGCCCGTGCCTCTGTATGATGTGCCTCTTCTGGATGCCGAGGGCAACGAGGCCGAGCCCGGCGAATCCGGCGAGGTCTGTATCCGCATTGCCGACGGCCTGCCCTGCGGTCTGGCCTATGCTTACGAGGGCAACGAGGAGGTCACCTGGGAAACCTGGCGTGACGGTTACTACCACACCGGCGACCTGGCCTGGAAGGACGAGGACGGCTTCTACTGGTATGTGGGCCGTGCCGACGATGTGATCAAGTCCTCCGGCTACCGCATCGGACCCTTCGAGATCGAAAATGTCATCATGGAGCTGCCCTATGTTCTGGAGTGCGGCGTATCCGCCGCTCCCGATGAGGTCCGCGGACAGGTGGTCAAGGCCAGCATCGTGCTGGTGAAGGACTTCCAGGGTACTGACGAGCTGAAAAAGCAGATCCAGGAGTATGTCAAGTCCCGCACCGCACCTTACAAGTATCCCCGTATCGTGGAATTCCGGGAAGAGCTTCCCAAGACCACCAGCGGCAAGATCATCCGTAAGAAGCTTTGATTTTCCGTGTCATCCTGAGCAAGGCGAAGCCGCGCCGAAGGATCTTTGCAGTTACCCACTGCACAGCACCAAAATGGTGCCAGGATTCTTCGACTCCCTCCGGTCGCTCAGAATGACAGATGGGGCAAAATCATCAGAAAGAAACTGTGATACATATGGATCATAAACGACTGACCCTTTTTGCCGGGCATTACGGCAGCGGCAAGACCAACATTGCTGTAAACTACGCCCTGGCACTGGCGGCAGAGGGTAAAAAGGTCTGCATCGCAGACCTGGATATCGTAAACCCCTACTTCCGCACCGCTGACAGCGCCAAGGAGCTGCGGCAGGCGGGTGTGGAGCTGGTATCCTCCCAGTATGCCAATTCCAATGTGGATCTGCCGGCCTTGCCGGCGGAGGCCTACCGCCTGGTGCAGGACAAGGCCACCTTTGGCATTATGGACATCGGCGGTGACGACCGGGGCGCTTACGCTCTGGGCCGGTATACCCCCTTTATTAAAGAGGAAGGAAACTACCGCATGGCCTTTGTGGACAACTGCTACCGCCCCCTGACCCGGACACCGAAGGAGGCTCTGGAGGTCATGAGAGAGATCGAGGCCGCCTGCGCCCTTCCCTTCACCTGCATCGTCAACAACTCCAACCTGGGCACGGAAACCACAGCCCAGACGTTGCTGGATTCGCTGGAATACATCCGGCGGTTAAGCGAGATCTCCGGCCTGCCGGTATGGCTGCACACCGCCAGAAGCGATGTGGCAAGGGATCTGGCAGGCAGTTTGGAACAGGTGCTTCCCCTGCAGCTGCAGGAAAGATATTTTGACCTACCATCCCAGAAGCCGGCAAACCGGCCTCTGTGGGGATAAAGAAATCCAAGGAGGAATCTCAAATGGCAAATGTAACGTTCCGTACGGATTGGTGCAAGGGCTGTGGCCTGTGTGTCGACGCCTGCCCCAAGGGTTGTCTTGCCATCGCGTCTGACAAGATCAACAAAAAAGGCTATTCACCTGCGGTTATGGTGGATCAGGAAAAGTGCATCGGCTGCGCATTCTGCGCTACCATGTGCCCTGACTGCATCATCACCGTAGAGAAGTAAGGAGGTCACCATGGCAGAAAGAGTTTTGATGAAGGGCAACGAGGCCATCGCCGAAGCGGCGATCCGTGCCGGCTGCCGTCACTATTTCGGCTATCCCATCACCCCGCAGACCGAGATCGCTGCTTACATGGCAAAGAAGATGCCCAAGATCGGCGGCGTGTTCCTGCAGGCAGAAAGTGAGATTGCCTCTATCAACATGGTCTACGGCGCAGCCGCTGCCGGTATGCGTGTTATGACCTCCTCCTCCAGCCCCGGAATCTCCCTGAAGGCGGAAGGCCTGAGCTATATCGCCGGTTCCGATGTGCCCGCTCTGGTGGTCAATGTCCAGCGCGGCGGCCCCGGCCTGGGCGGCATCCAGCCTTCTCAGTCTGACTATTTCCAGGCTACCAAGGGCGGCGGTCATGGCGACTACCGCATGATCGTTCTGGCACCTGCCTCCGTGCAGGAAATGGCCAGCCTGACCATCAAGGGCTTCAACCTGGCAGATAAGTACCTGATGACCTCCATGATCCTGGCTGACGGCACTATTGGACAGATGATGGAGCCTATCACCTTCGAGGATGCCGAGATCGAAACCTACGAAAAGCCCTGGGCACTGACCGGCACCAACTGTGAGCGTCCCCACAACATCGTCAACTCCCTGTACTTAAAGCCCGATGAGCTGGAAGTCAAGAACATGGAGCGCTACGAGCGGTATAAGCTGGTAGAGCAGAACGAGCCCATGTGGGAAGAGTACATGATGGAGGACGCGGAGCTTTGTGTGGTGGCCTTCGGCATTGCCTCCCGTGTGGCAAAGAACGCCGTGGTAGCCGCAAGAAACGAAGGCATCAAGGTGGGCCTGATCCGTCCCATCACCCTGTGGCCCTTCCCCAAGGATGCCCTGTTGGCTGCTGCCGACAAGGTCAAGGGCTTCATTTCCGTGGAGCTGAACATGGGCCAGATGATCGAGGATGTGCGCCTGTACACCCAGTGCAAGAAGCCTGTGGGCCTGTGCAGCCGCTGCGGCGGTATGATCCCCAGCCCCGAGGAAGTGCTGGAGAGCATCCGCAAGGCCCAGAAAGGAGAGTTCTGATATGGCTGTTGTATTCCAGAAACCCAAATCTTTGGCAGATATTCCTCTGCATTACTGCCCCGGCTGCCCCCACGGCATTATCCACCGTCTGGTGGCAGAGGTGCTGGACGAGCTGGGCATTGAGGGCAAGGCCATCGGCGTAGCCCCCGTTGGCTGCGCGGTCATGGCATATGATTATTTCAACTGCGATATGATCGAGGCTGCCCACGGCAGAGCTCCCGCTGTGGCTACCGGCATCAAGCGCTGCCGCCCCGAGAACATCGTGTTCACCTATCAGGGTGACGGCGACCTGGCCTCCATCGGCATGGCGGAAACCGTGCATGCTGCCGCCAGAAACGAGAACATCACCGTGATCTTCGTCAACAACGCCATTTATGGCATGACTGGTGGTCAGATGGCTCCCACCAGCCTGCCCGGTCAGGTGACCCAGACCTCCCCCTACGGCCGTGATGTCAACCACTGTGGCTGGCCCATCAAGGTCTGCGAAATGCTCTCCACCCTGGAGGGCCCCGAGTTCATCGCCCGGGTAGCAGCGAATAATGTAAAGAATGTAAATCAGGCAAAGAAGGCCATCAAAAAGGCCTTCCAGAACCAGATTGAGGGCAAGGGCTTCAGCCTGGTGGAAGTGGTTTCCGCCTGTCCCACCAACTGGGGTATGACGCCTCAGCAGGCACTGAAGTGGGTGGAAAGCGATATGCTGCCCTACTATCCCATCGGCGTTTATAAAGACAGAACTGCCGCAAAGGAGGCTGCGAAATGAAAACCACACAAATTCTGATCGCAGGCTTTGGCGGACAGGGCATCCTGTTTGCCGGTAAGTTCCTGGCCTATAAGGGCCTGATGGAGGAGCTGCAGGTCTCCTGGCTGCCCTCTTACGGCCCTGAAATGCGTGGCGGCACCGCCAACTGCAATGTGATCCTGTCCGACACCCCCGTGGGCAGCCCCATCATCACTGCCCCGGATGTGCTCATCGCCATGAACCTGCCTTCCCTGCAGAAGTATGTGGATACCGTAGTTCCCGGCGGCCAGATCTATGTGGATTCTTCCCTGATCGATGCCAAAGTCGAGCGCACCGATGTGCAGGTGTTCTACATCCCCGCCACCCAGATGGCCAAGGATAACGGCATCGCCACCCTGGCAAACATGATCATCGCCGGCCACCTGCTGCAAAATCACCCCGAGCTGTCCTTCACCGGTACGGACGCAGTGGTCTCCAAGCTGGTGCCCCCCAAGAAGGCCGCCCTGGTGGAGTTGAATATGAAGGCTCTGCAGCTGGGCAAGGATTATACCGCGTGAAGATCGCCTGCATCCAGATGGATGTGCAACTGGGTCGACCCGGGGAGAATTTTGCCCGGGCAGCTGCGCTGATCGAAGAGGCCATGGCCCAGAAGCCTGATGTGCTGGTGCTGCCGGAAACCTGGAACACAGGCTTCCGGCCTAAGGAAGGGCTGCACGAGCTGTGCGACCGCGATGGCAGCCGGACCCGATCTGTCATCGGCTCTCTGGCAGCCAAATACGGCGTCAACATCGTGGCCGGAAGCATTTCCGACCTGCGCCGTGGCAAGGTGTACAACACCGCGCTGGTCTTTGACCGCACCGGCAGCTGCATCGCTTCCTACGATAAGACCCACCTGTTTACCCCCATGGGAGAGGATAGGTATTATACCCCCGGCGATCACCTGTGCCGTTTCACTCTGGACGGCGTAAGCTGCGGTCTGATCATCTGCTACGATATCCGTTTCCCCGAGCTGACCCGCAGCTTGGCGGTACAGGGTCTGGATATGCTGTTTGTGGCATCCCAATGGCCCGCCGTGCGGATCGGCCATCTGGATACTCTGGCAAAGGCCCGGGCTATTGAAAACCAAATATTCCTGTGCTGCTGCAACGGCTGCGGCACAGCGGATGAAACTGTTTTCGGCGGCCATTCCGCTGTGATCGACCCCCGGGGGAGGGAACTGGCGAAAGCCGGCAAAAAAGAACAGATCCTGTACGCGGAGGCGGATCTGTCCCAACTGCAAACTATCCGCGATTCCATTTATGTATTTCGGGACCGGCGACCGGAGCTGTATCAGCTCTAAGCCACTCAGCCCCGTTTATGCAAATATCAAAGACAACTTGAGGAGGAAACTATTTATGAACGCAATGACCGAAATGAGCAACTACCGCCATGAAAAAGTCCTGTTTGTCAACAACGAGAAGGCTGGCCTGAAGGCTATTATCGCTGTCCACAACACCAACCTGGGCCCCGCCATCGGCGGCTGCCGCCTGTTCCCCTACGCATCTTTTGACGATGCTCTGTTTGATGTTCTGCGGCTGTCCCGGGGTATGTCCCACAAGAACGCTGTGGCCGGCCTGCCCCACGGCGGCGGCAAGGGCGTTATCATTGCCGATCCCTCTCAGAAGACTGAGGCTATGTTCGAGGCCTTTGGCGAGGCTGTCAACAACCTGGGCGGCGACTACATCACCGCTGAGGATGTAAACACCGATTGCGACGACGCTCTGGTGATGCTGCGCAAGACCAAGCACATCTGCGGCCTGCCCCAGAACAGCGGCGACCCCTCTCCCTTCACCGCCCGTGGTGTATGGCAGGGCATCAAGGCTACCGCTAAGGTCGCTCTGGGCCGTGACGATCTGGAGGGCCTGACCATTGCCATCCAGGGTCTGGGCAAGGTCGGCTATGACCTGTGCCGCCACCTGCACAATTCCGGTGCCAAGCTGATCATTGCCAACCGCTCCAACAAGGCTATGGCAGAGAAAGCCATCGAGGAGTTCGGCGCTGTGATCGTTCCCACCGAGCAGATCTACGCACAGGAGTGCGACATCTTCTCCCCCAACGCCATGGGTGCTATCCTGAACCCCACCACCATCCCCCAGCTGAAGTGTAAGGCTGTTGCTGGCGGTGCCAACAATCAGATCCTGGACGATGCTTCCGGTCTGGCCCTGAAGGCTCGCGGCATCTACTACGCTCCCGACTTCGTCATCAACGGCGGCGGCGTTATCAACGCAGCAGCTGAGGTGGACGGCCCCTACAACAAGGATGCCGTTCTTTCTAAGGTGGACAACATCTACAACTCCATCGAGCACATCCTCACCGAGTCCAAGAAGACCGGCGAGCCCGAGGGCGTGATCGCTACCCGCTACGCCGAGTCCCTGATCTACGGCTAAGCTACCCAATCTAACAGGCTGCCGCAAGCTTTCGGTTTTGCGGCAGTCTTTTTGTTTGACACAGGGGGTATAAACCACTATAATGGAATTACCTACCAAGAAGGGGGATGGGTATGACCTTGATCCAGTGCAAAATGTGCGGCGGTGAGACAGAAGTCCCGTTGGGCGCTTCTGCCGTGGAGTGTAAATACTGCGGAGAAATGCTGACGCTGGATCCGCCGAAGAGCCGGACAGGAACAGCGCCTGCCAGTACAGACAGTACCTCTGCAGACAGCGAAGAAGGCAGAAAGGCGACCCTTTATGCTGCCGGCTTGGCCTATATGCGTCCCCGGGTAGAAAATATCGAAAGCTATGAGGCCGCCATTGCCGCATTTGGGCAGATCCCCGGCTTTAAGGATGCGGACGAACAGCTCCGCGTTTGCCGGGACAGGATCGCGGCGCTGCAGGCCAGGGAGGAAGCGCGGCGCGCAAAGCAGCGGCAGCAGGTAGAAGCGGTGCTGGCGAAAAGGCAGAAGAGAACTCTGCGGCTGAAAATGCTGCTGTGTATCGGTGTGCCGGTTCTTTGCGCATGCATTGCCATTGGCTTGGTCTTGCAGCTGGCTGTTTTCCCGGCGATCAAGAAGCAAAACTTTATTGATACATACGGGCAGGCCGTGTATGACAGATTCGGTGTGGTAGAACCGGGTGCTTACTTCGAATTAGGAAAATGTGAGCAGGATAACACGGCAGCAAACGGTGAAGAGGAGATCGAATGGCTGGTGTTGGAGTTCCGGGACGGGAGGGCCCTGGTCGTCAGCAGGTATGCCCTGATCTTCCTGCCCTATCACACGACAGCTGAGGATATCACATGGGAGCATTGCTCTTTGCGCCAATGGTTAAACAGTGACTTTATCAGCACGGTATTCTCTGCGGAGGAGGCCGCTATGATCCCGACTGTCACAGTACCGGCTGATTCAGTGCCTGGCCAGATTACCGACTCCGGTAATCCTACACAAGACCGGATCTTCTTGCTAAGCGCAGTAGAGGCGGAGCGGTATTTCAGCTCTGACAAGGAACGCTGGGGCATTTTTACGCAATATGCAGAAGAGCAGAACTATTTGTATTTTTCCCCCACCAACAGCGGTACCTGCAGGTGGTGGCTTCGTACACCTGGTGAGCAGCAGGACAAGGCAACTGAGGTAGGCACATCGGGACGTATTATTACATACGGCAGAACTGTCGACAGTAAGACAAATGGGGTGCGGCCCGCAATGTGGATCGAATTTTCCTCTCTGGGCAAATCATAAACACACACCGGGCTGCGGTTTGACCGCAGCCCGGTGTGTGTTTTTACAGATGTAAGATCCGCTGGGCAGTTTTGTGAGCGATCTGCTCCTTTTGCTCCGGGGTCAGCTTCAGGTCCAGGAAGTGCCGGACCTCCTGCACCGGGTCCCACATGGGATAGTCTGTGCCAAAGGCCATGCGCTCCGCGCCATAGATGTTGATATAGCGTTCAGCCTCGCCCTCGGGCATGAACATCATGGAGCTGGAGATGTCGAAAACGCAGTCTGTTTCCTTCAGCAGCTCGCAGGCAGTTTCGTACATGGAGTAGCCGCCGAAGTGGGCCGCGATGACCTGCAGCCGGGGAAAAAGGTGCAAAATGCGCTGCAGCTTAATGGGATGGGAGTAGTCATACCGGTGGTCGCCCATATGCAGCATAATAGGCAGCTTTCCCTGAGCCTGCTCATATACCGGGAACAGCCGCAGATCGTCAATGGCAAACCTTTGGGAATCCGGGTGCATTTTGATGCCCTTGAGGCCCAAATCCATAATGCGCTGCACCTCGTCGGTGATGCCATCCATGGCGGCGTGGACAGTGCCGAAGCCGATCAGATTGGGATTTTGGGCCAAACGCTGGACGATAAAATCGTTGATGCCCTGGACCCGGTCAGGCCGGATGGCCACGGGCAGGATCAAAAATTGGGAGATCCCTGCGGCCTTGCCCCGCTCCATGAGCAGCTGTTCCGTGCCGTCCATAGCGCCGTCGCCGATCTGGTAAAAATCCTGCACGCTTTTGGTGGCTTTCCGGGCAATGTCCTCAGGGTAGATATGGGTGTGAATATCGATTATTTTCATAGTCGTTCCTCTTGCCAGATAATGCTCTATTATATACGCCTCATGCCCAAAAATCAAGAAAGAGAAGCACCCTTTTCGAGAAAAGGGCGCTTTCAATATACCGATCACGCAGCAGCCGGAACCGGCTGCTTTTTCTTATGCAGGCCGTAGTATACACCATAGAAACCGCTGATATAAAGCAGGAAAAGAGCGATCACACCAATCGGGTACAGTACAGCATGTCCACCCACCAGACCGTACAGAATATCGTAGGGTGTGCCGTCACCGGCCATCAGGAACATGTAGTTGTAGGGGAGCAGCAGGTTGGCAACATAGGCTGCTGCGCAGAAGCAAAGCAGGATCACAAAGGTGATCAGAATATTTTCTTTCTTCATGCTTGCCATGCCGGCGATCAGGATATACAGGGCAGAAAAGCCGGAAATACAATGGGTAATACCGGACACCACATTGTCAAAGGAAAGCACAGGATAAGAGCCGTAGTTATTACCTGCGCCGTAAGTGCCCAGAATCGCGCCCAACAGCCCGAAGATGCACACAAAGTCCAGCGCAGCCTCTTTGACTCTGCCGTGGGAAAATGCCGCCAGGGGGATGGTGATCAGCTGGATGCTGCACAGAAACAGGGGCAGGTTATAGAGCCAGTTCAAGGCATCCTCCGACCGGAAGCACATCAAAACGATCTTAAACAGCTCAAAGCCGTCGATCAGCAAAGCCGCCGCGACCAGCACTTTGTTCTTTGCGTCGGGGGAGCTGTGCCTGTTTTTGTTGCCCAGGAATATGGCCAGAACGGACATGATCACAACTAGGGTGGTTACAAAAAGAAGATGCTGCCAGGACATAAAGCCCTCAGCAGGTCGCTGATATCCGCCAAAGCCAAAAAATTCTCTCATGATCGACTCCTGTATGTTTGTCCGTGATGGTTCACCCCAAAAGCGGGGTGAACACATTCATTATAGGACAACAGACACATTTTGTACACATTTGTCGAAAAATGTAAGAAATTCTTAAAATTTGAGATTGACAGATGGCTGTTTTTTGTCCTCAGCGGCTCTCGTCTCCGCCGCATTTAGGCGGGTTCAAGTCCTGATTTTTTCATAAAAAAGAGGTGGCACAGCCACCTCCTTTTATGGATACGCTTTGTATTATGGGATTTGAATAAAAGCAAGTAAAGCTAATGCCTTTGCGACGGTGCGAAAGGTATAGAAGAAAAACAAGTTGCCTGTGGGTCATTCTATTTTTCCAGATCCTCGAGAGCAGAACGAACCGCCGCAATCACAAAAGAAGAAAACGTACAGTCTTTCCCTTTAATTGCCCGTTCTACTTCTTCTACAACATTGGTGGGAAAGCGAATTGTTTTATTAACGGTAGGTGGGTTTTCCGGAATCTTAAATTTTCCCATAATTTCACCCCTCATGAGCATTGCGTTTGTCTTGCTATAATATTACGACAGGGTAGATACAAAATATGCATTGCAAATGCAATGCATATTTTGTATACTGTTGTTGGGGTGATATGAATGGCAGAGTTCTGTTTGGACTGCTGGAACAAAATGAACAAAATAAAGGATTCTCGGTGCAGATATGTGTTATCGAGGGAAAAGGAACTTTGTGAGGGTTGTGGGGAATATAGGCGGGTAATTGTTGGTGAAAGACTATGGTCGCGTGTGCAAAGAAACCTGTTTCAAACTGCTCACTTCTCCGTGGAGGGAGAACGGTAGACAGCAAAATCGGCAACCCTCTAACGAGAGTTGCCGATTGATGGTACGGGCGACAGGACTTGATTTGCATTTTCGCCTTTGGCGAAAATAATTGTAGCCACCAGTGTTTGCACTGGTGGCAGCAAGGCTTCACCGGAGCCTTACATTTAGATGGGTTCAAGTCCTGTCTTGTATTAACTGAAATATATAAGGGAGAGGACATGGCCTCTCCCTTATATATTTGGTACGGGCGACAGGACTTGAACCTGCACGGAAATCCATTGGAACCTAAATCCAACGTGTCTGCCAATTCCACCACGCCCGCATTTATTAAGTTATCTGCTTGATCGTCCCGTTGCGGTGCCCGATAAAATCTTCGGGCTTGCGCATTTCCTCGATTTTATCGACCGCTGCCACTCGCTCAGGTCGCTGAATCCGCCACAGGCGGCGCTCCCATCGCTCCCCAACGTGTCTGCCAATTCCACCACGCCCGCGGATTCGGCCTTTATTCTATCACGGAAGTGGGGCGTTGTCAATCACAGGGTCGGAAATGCCCCACTGGCAGAAAACCGGGCCCTATTTGCAGTTTTTGCACAAATCTGCTTGACAATGGCAGGGATTGAGGATAAAATAGATTCGGTATAGTGTACGCTGGGTGAGTGTTATCGCCTGCGCGTTTCATTTTTATCCGGCGTTTGCCTGGATTTGGGTTGTGCGCCTCATGGCGTTTCTTTGTGCTTGCTATTTGCTGCCGGAGTTTTCGGCGGTTTGACCTGCCAATTTTACACATGGGGCCCGGATGCCCACCTCTTAGGCGAAGCCTATTTTTATAAAGGAGGTGTGCTTGAGAAATATGGACCTGACAATTGCAATTGTATTGATCGTTGTTGGCGTAGCTGTCGGTATCGGTGCCGGCTTTGCCAGCGGCATTGCGTACCGCAAAAAGGTTGCTGAGCGTGAGATCGGCTCTGCCGAGCAGGAGGCGACCCGCATTATCAATGAAGCGATCCGCAGCGGCGAGAGCCGTAAGAAGGAAATGCTTCTGGAAGCGAAAGACGAGATCCATAGATCCCGCACGGAACATGACAAAGAAGTCAAAGAGCGCCGCGCTGAGCTGAGTAAGCAGGAGCGCCGCCTGGAGCAGAAGGAAGCCACTCTGGATAAGAAGACAGAGGCCTTCGAGCGCAAGGAAGAAGAGCTGAGCAACCGCATGACTGAGCTGGCACAAGCCAAGGCACAGGTGGAGGAGCTCAGGCAGAAGCAGACCGCTGTGCTGGAGCAGCTCTCCGGCCTGACACAGGAGCAGGCAAAGCAGTATCTGCTGCAGAGTGTGGAGGATGAGGTCCGCCACGAAACTGCCATGAAGATCAAGGAGATCGAGGCGCAGCTGAAAGACGAGGCCGACGAAAAGGCCAGAGAGGTCATCGCCATCGCCATCCAGCGCTGTGCTGCCGATCATGCAGCGGAAACCACCGTTTCCGTAGTTCCCCTGCCCAACGATGAGATGAAGGGCCGTATCATTGGCCGCGAGGGTCGGAACATCCGCACCCTGGAGACCGTGACCGGTGTTGATCTGATCATCGACGATACCCCTGAAGCCATCACCGTTAGCAGCTTTGATCCCGTCCGCCGGGAGATCGCCCGTCTGGCACTGGAAAAGCTGATCGTGGACGGACGGATCCACCCCACCCGCATCGAGGATATGGTGGAGAAGGCCCGGAAGGAAGTGGACCGCACCATCCGCGAGGAAGGCGAGCGTGCCTGCTACGAGACTGGTGTACACAATCTGAATCCCGAGTTGGTAAAGATCCTGGGCCGCCAGAAGTACCGTACTTCCTACGGCCAGAATGTGCTGAACCACTCCATCGAGGTTTCCCACATCGCCGGCCTGATGGCCTCCGAGCTGGGCGTGGATGTGGCTTTGGCAAAGCGGGCAGGCCTGCTGCATGACCTGGGCAAGTCCATCGACCATGAAGTCGAGGGAAGCCATGTGCAGTTGGGTGCTGATCTGGCCCGCAAGTACAAAGAAAATCCTGTAGTTGTCAATGCCATCGAGGCCCACCACGGGGATGTAGAGCCCAAGACGGTCATCGCTGTGCTGGTCCAGGCTGCTGATGCTGTTTCCGCTGCCCGTCCAGGCGCACGCCGTGAGAATGTGGAGAACTACATCCGCCGGCTGCAGAAGCTGGAAGAGCTCACCGGCTCTTACCCCGGCGTTGAAAAGGCCTTCGCCATCCAGGCGGGCCGTGAGGTTCGCATCATGGTCAAGCCCGAGGAGGTCACTGAGGACAATATGATCCTCCTGGCCCGGGATATTGCCAAGAAGATCGAAGCTGAGCTGGAATACCCCGGCCAGATCAAGGTCAATGTGATCCGGGAGACCAAGGCTGTAGAGTACGCAAAGTAAGGACAACTGAACAGCGTCCTCGCGAAAAAGTAAAAACAGCGGGAGAAGTCACAAAGGTTGTGGTTTCTCCCGCTAAAACTTTGAGGCGGCCTTCGTTCTTATTGTTGCTTTAAAAGAAGACCTTTATGACCTGATGGAAATTTTCGCTGCGCCTACATCCGTACCGGATGCATTCGCAGCGAAAAGGATTCTCCCACGGCCTAAAAACATGCCACCGGCATGTTTTTTTAACGGCCTTTCGAATCCCATCACCCACCAAATACCATATAAAAACAGGAGATATCCGAAGATATCTCCTGTTTTTATGGGGTGGGTGATGGGATTCGAACCCACGAATACCGGAACCACAATCCGGTGCCTTAGGCCTCTTGGCGACACCCACCAAATTTGAAGTAAGAGGTAAGAGTGAATAGTGAATAAGCTACTTTTTCACTCTTCACTATTACTTATTACTTGTTGCCGAAGGCAACACTGGCACGCCAGGAGGGACTCGAACCCCCGACCTACTGCTTAGAAGGCAGTTGCTCTATCCAACTGAGCTACTGGCGCATTTCTATGGAGCGGGTGACGGGAATCGGACCCGCGTATCCAGCTTGGAAGGCTGGTGTTCTACCATTGAACTACACCCGC
>JAGBSG010000075.1 GCA_017632035.1 Oscillospiraceae bacterium
AGTCGATGATCCAGCCCATCTCCACACGCTTGGGGTCGATGTCCAGACGCTTCAGGCCCTTCTTAGCCAGCCACTCGTCGTTGTTGTTACGCTCGTGCTGCATACGGGCAGTCAGAGCAACCATAGCCAGGTTGTGAGCGTTCATGATGTCGTTGATGTCGCCGGTCAGACCCAGAGAGAACTCGGTCATGGGCATCAGCAGAGCGTTGCCGCCGCCGGCAGCAGTACCCTTAACGTTCATGGTGGGGCCGCCGGAGGGCTGACGCAGAGCGCCGCCGGCCTTCTTGCCGATGTAGCCCAGGCCCTCGATCAGGCCCAGAGAAACGGTGGACTTACCCTCGCCGAAGGGGGTGGGGGTAACAGCGGTGACCTCGATGAACTTGCCGTCGGGCTTGTCCTTCAGACGGTTCATAACCTTGATGAAGTCGATCTTGGGGGTCTTGCCGTAGGGGATGATCTCCTCGGGCAGCAGGCCCAGCTTCTCACGGAAAAAGTCCACGGAAGGCAGAGTCTTTTCTGCTTCTTCGGCGATCTGCCAGTCAGCAAACTTGGTGGGATCCAGCTTTACCAGACCCTTCTCGTCTACGTACTTGCCATTTTCGTCAAAAACGATTGCCATAGTATGTTTCCTCCTTATATTGGGTGCTGCAGTGCAGCACATAAGTTAACTGATTTATACTTCTGTGATCTGGGCGTTTTCCCGGATCACAGACATGACCTTGGCGGTAATGACACTGCGCAGTACAGCCTTTTCAAACTCGGGGGTGTAATGCTGCTGCAGCTGCTCCATAGTCATATTGTTCTGGCGGCAGATCACATCCAGCGTAGCCGCGATGTCCTTCTCCTCGGCCTGGATATTCTCCAGTTCGGCGACCTTTTCCACGGCAGCCTGGTTGCGGGCAGCTGCCTCGGCAGCGGGCCGGGCATCCTTACGCAGATCCTCGACGGTGGTGCTCATAAAGGAGCAGTACATCTCCAGATTCAGACCCTGCTGAGCCAGCTGGGCCTCCAGCGTGTTCATCTGCTCGTCCACAGCCTTCTCCAGCTCTTCCTCGGAGATGGTGAAGTCCAGGGTGGCGGCGGCCTGCCGCAGCAGAGAATCCTGCAGCTCCATCTCGCCGTTATGGTCAGAGTAGTTCTGCATGCTTTCTTTCATCACTTCGCGCATCTCATCCAGTGTATCGCAGCCGCCGACTTCCTTAGCAAACACATCGTCCAGCTCATAGGCGGACTTGACGCGGATCTCATGGATGGTGCAGCGGAACTCCGCTGCCTTGCCGGCCAGCTCTTCGGCGTGATAGCTTTCGGGGAAGGTGACCTTTACGATGACTTCCTCGCCGGGAACTTTATCCACCAGCTGCTCTTCAAAGCCGGGGATGAACATGCCGCTGCCCAACACCAAAGACTGGTTCTGGGCTGTGCCACCGGCAAACTGCTCGCCGTTACAAAAACCGGCGTAGTCCAAAACGACCTCGTCTCCCAACTGGGCGGGACGGTCCTGAACCTTAGCGACCCGGGGGGTCTGCTGCTGCAGCCGGTGCAGCTGGCGGTCTACCTCTTCATCTGTAATCACATGCTTTTGCAGCTGGGCGGACAGGCTCTTGTAAGTAAAGCTCATATGTAACCTGAAACGCAGGTATTGATGCCTGCTTCCTTTGCGTGTTGATAGAATCAGAACATCCGATTCTCCATTTGTTATGATAGCATATTCATCCGGTAAACGCAATGCCTGTTTCCTTTTTTCAGGGAAAAACCGCTGCAAATGCAGGAGAATATGCATTTCAAAGGGGACATGATGGATTATACAAATTTTTCTTGCAAAAACCAATATAGTTATGATATTTTATTTATAGTTTATATCTATAGATGAGCGAGGTAGGCAAATGAACTATAACTATCTTCGATATTTCTCCGTACTGGCCCAGGTAGAACACTATACCCTTGCGGCCGCCCGGCTGGGCATCTCCCAGCCCTCTCTCAGCAGCGCGATCCACCACCTGGAGACAGAGCTTGGCGGTGTCAGGCTCTTTGAGAAGGTGGGACGGAATATCCGCCTGACCGAGGAAGGCCGCTACTATCAGGAGAAGGTGGATGCAGCACTGCAGGCGCTGAATACCGCAGCGGTGACCCTGCGCGACAGCAAGGTCAGCGCTCCGGTGGTGATCCGCATGGGCGTGATCTCCGGCACACTGGAGGGAACGGTTGCCCGGGAGGTAGCGAACTACATCCGCCAGAATGAGCGCATCCGCTTTTACATTACAGAAAGCTCTGCCGAGGCGCTGATGGATCTGGTGCGGCAGGAGAAGCTGGACATGGCCATTGTGGACACCACCAACCGTGACAGAAGCCTGCACTTCCGGAAGCTGTGTCAGCGGAACTTCCTGGCAGCGCTTCCTGCGGGACATGCTTTGGCAGACAGTGAATTTGTACTGCCCCAGCAGCTCTCCGGAGAGCCGCAGGTGGTCTTCAACACCAATCAGGAAAACAGCTTCGGCCAGTGGGCCAGCGGTACGCCCGGTGAGGAGCGGATCCTGTGTACGGTAAATACCGCCAAGGCGGCTTTGGATCTGGTGGAAGCGGGAGTAGGCGTGAGCGTGGTGTCGGAGGACTGCGTGCAGGACCGGGACGGTATCCGCTTTGTGCCCATCCGGAACTGGCATCAGGCGCTGTATATGTGCATCCTGTACGACAAATGGCTGGAGCCCCCGGTTTGGGGCTTTGTGGAGCGGTTGGTCAAGCTCCTGCGCAGCATGTACCACGAAAACGGGTAATCCCCAATCCAAAAGAGATCCGCCCGAAGCACAAAAGCTTCGGGCGGATCTGTGCATTTTTTAGTACATACCGCCTGCCTGGGCAGCAGCGGCGGCTGCCGCGGCGTCGGCTGCGGGATCGGGCTTGTCGGCCACCAGAGATTCGGTGGTCAGCACACAGGCAGCGATAGACGCAGCGTTCTCCAGGGAGGAACGAGTGACCTTGGTGGGGTCAACAATACCGCTGGAGATCATATCCACATACTGCTCGGTGTAGGCGTTGTAGCCAAAGCCGATCTTCTTGGAGTTCTTGATCTTCTCATAGACCACGCTGCCGTCCACGCCGGCGTTCTCAGCGATCTGGCGGATAGGAGCCTGTAGGGCAGAGGCGATGATCTTGGCACCGGTCTTCTCGTCACCGGAGAGCTTTGCGATGAGCTTCTCAACAGCGGCAACGGCGTTGACCTGAGCGGTACCGCCGCCGGCAACGATGCCTTCCTCAACGGCAGCACGGGCTGCGTTCAGGGCATCCTCCACTCTGAGCTTCTGCTCCTTCATGGCAACTTCGGTCTGGGCGCCGACTTTGATAACGGCAACACCGCCGGAAAGCTTTGCCAGACGCTCCTGGAGCTTTTCGCGGTCGTAGTCAGAGGTGGTGGTCGCGATGGCGGCACGGATCTGGTGCGCACGGGCCTTGATGGCCTCAGAATCACCGGCACCGTCCACGATGGTGGTGTTGTCCTTGGTCACGACCACCTGATGGGCACGGCCCAGATCGTTCAGAGTGGCCTCGGTCAGCTCCATGTTCAGCTGGCTGGAGATCACAGTACCGCCGGTGAGCACAGCGATATCCTGCAGCATCTCCTTGCGGCGGTCGCCAAAGCCGGGAGCCTTGACACAGACACAGTTGAAGTTACCCCGCAGGCGGTTCACCAACAGAGTAGCCAGAGCGTCACCTTCCACATCCTCGGCAATGATGATCATCTTCTTGCCGGCCTTGACAACAGGCTCCAGAATGGGCAGGATCTCCTGAATGGAAGAGATCTTCTTGTCGGTGATCAGGATATAGGCATCGTCCAGAACGGCTTCCATCTTATCGGTGTCAGTGACCATATAGGGGGAGATATAGCCCCGGTCAAACTGCATACCCTCGACGACCTCCAGACCGGTCTCAGCGGTCTTGG
>JAGBSG010000076.1 GCA_017632035.1 Oscillospiraceae bacterium
CATTTTAACAGTGAATTCCCACTGTTTTTCTTTTTCTTCGTCGGAGAAGCGTACAAAGTCGGGGTTGTCATCGCGACCCATCTTGCAGTGCTCTTTGGTCCAAGCCAGAGCGTTCTGGTACTCTTCGTCATTGTAGATGCCTTCTTCCATGCGGCGCAGGATCTCGACCTCATCAACGGACTCAACACGCATGCCGAAGTAGGTCTCCAGCATATCCTGGTCCATGATGGAGCCGGCGATACCCATGCACTGGGAACCGATCTGCAGGTAGGACTTGCCACGCATGGTAGCAACAGCAACAGCAGCCCGGCCGAAACGCAGCAGCTTTTCCTTTACATCCTCAGGCATCTGTGTGACCTGATCCCGATCCTGAACCTCATGGCCGTAGATGCCGAAGGCAGGCAGGCCCTTCTGTGCGTGACCGGCCAGAACAGCAGCCAGGTACACTGCGCCGGGACGCTCGGTGCCGTTAAAGCCCCATACGCCCTTGATGGTGTGAGGATCCATGTCCATAGTCTCGGAGCCGTAGCACCAGCAGGGAGTAACGGACAGGGTGATGGACACGCCTTCCTTCTTAAACTTATCAGCACAGGCAGCAGTCTCGGGCACACGGCCAATGCAGGTGTCAGCCATAACGACCTTCACAGGCTCACCGTTGGAGTAGAACAGGTTCTCCTCAAACAGCTTCTTGGCAGACTCAGCCATCGCCCAAACCAGGGGCTCCAGGGATTCACGCATCATCTGGGGGCCGCGGCGGCCGTCAACGATGGGACGAATGCCAATTACGGGGTAGTCGCCGATATATCTGTTTTTTGCCATAGAAAAATTCCTCCTGTAAATTTTAGTTTCTGATTGTATTATAGTAGCTTTTATGCTATACTTCTAGGAGAATATACAGATAAACCTGTAAAATCGTAGCACGCAGGAGGTCTTATGAAAAGTACGCTCCATTGGGAGGCCAAACGCCACGGCACTGCGGATTTTCCCGTGGCCTATTACCGCATCGACGAAAAGCATCCCCAGTATGTCATGCCCCTGCACCGCCACCGGGAACCGGAGCTTTTGCGAGTCTTGCGGGGCAGTTTGCGGCTCTATATCAATAACATTGAATACATAGCCCAGCCCGGTGATCTGTTTTTCATTGGCTCCGGCGATCTGCACCGGGCCGAGCCGGAAAATTGCCTGTATGAATGTGTGGCCTTTGACCTCGGTTTGCTGGGGCGGCCCGGAAGCATCATGGCCAGCTCCATCCAGCCCTTGATGCTGGGGCAGCGGCAGGTAGATCGCTGCCTGACCGACCGCCACGAATCCCTTACTTATATCGCAAGCCAGCTGTTCACCTGTCTGCGGGACAAACCGCCCCACTATCCCCTTGCCGCCCACAGCCTGCTCAGCGAACTGGTGTACCGGCTCCATGTCCATGGCTGTGTCCGCTCCCCCCACGGAGTCAGAGACGATCACCGCCGGATCATGATCGCTGAGGTTTTGGAATGGATCGACCGCAACTACACCCAGAAGATCACACTCCAGACCCTTTCTCAGGTAGCCGCCGTCCACGAAAAGCACCTGTGCCGGGTATTCAAGGAGTTTACCGGACAGACCCCAATAGATTATGTAAACCAAATCCGCATGGAATATGCCTCCGCCGCCCTGCTGCGCAGTCATAAATCCATCACCGAGATCGCCCTGGACTGCGGTTTTTCCGATGCCGGCTATTTCTCCAGGCAATTCCGGCGACTCAAAGGTGTGACTCCCCGTGACTTCCGGGCATCTCACAACAACTGAGCTAAATAATATTTTCCTATTCCCTTTTTGTCAGAATTATGTTACACTAGAGAAAAAAGCGGAAGGAGCGACCATCATGAAACAGACGATCTTCAAGGGTTTCGCAACCGCCATGGTCACGCCCATGACCTCCACCGGTGTGGACTACGACGCACTGGCCCGGTTTATCGACTTCCAGCTGGAAAACGGCATTAACGCCTTGGTAGCCGTAGGTACCACCGGCGAAAGTGCCACCCTGACGCCTGAAGAACGCAAGGCCGTGATCCGCTTCACTGTAGACCGGGTCAAGGGCCGTGTGCCCGTGATCGCCGGCACCGGCACAAACAACACAGAACACGTGTTGGATTATACCAAAAGTGCCTGTGACGACGGCGCGGATGCTGTTCTGGTAGTCACACCCTACTATAACAAAGCCACCCAGAAGGGCCTGATCGCCCACTACACCGCCGTTGCCGATGTATCGGACAAGCCGGTGATTCTGTACAACGTTCCCTCCCGGACGGGCTGCAATCTGCTGCCGGATACCGTCAGTATCCTTGCTGACCATCCCCGGATCGCCGCCATCAAGGAAGCCAGCGGCAATATGTCTCAGGTGGTAGACCTGTTCCACAAGTGCGGTGACCGGATTGATGTGTATTCCGGCGAGGACGGTCTGGTGGTTCCCATGCTGGCTATGGGCGGCATGGGCTGCATCAGCGTCATGTCCAATGTGGTGCCCAGGCTGTCGGTAGCTATGTCGGACAAATTCTTTGCAGGCGATATTGCCGGGGCTGCCCAGCTGCAGTGTCAGCTCCTGCCTCTGGTGAACTGCCTGTTCTGCGAAGTCAATCCCATCCCTGCCAAGGCCGCAGTCGCTGCCATGGGCTTCTGCCAGGAGCATCTGCGCCTGCCCCTGGCACCTATGGAAGATGCCAACCGGGCAAGGCTGTATACAGAAATAAAGAAATTGGGGGTCCAATTATGAGAGCAATTCTTTGCGGTGCCAACGGCGCCATGGGTAAGCTGATCGATGGCATTCTGGGCGGCGAGGTCGCAGGCCGGGTCAGTATCGACGGCGAAAACAACGTTCCCAAGACCTTTGACGAGCTTGGAATCGTGGAAGCCGATGTGATCATCGACTTTTCCCACCACAGCGCTGTGGCAGATGTTCTGGCCTATGCCAAAAAGATCGGCTGCGCCGCTGTCATCGGCACTACCGGCCACACCGCCGAGGAAAAGGCTTTGATCTACGAAGCCGCCAGGCAGATCCCTGTGTTCTATTCCGGTAATATGAGTCTGGGTATCGCGGTGCTTTGCCGGCTGGCTAAAGAAGCCGCCAGCTTCTTCCCCGATGCGGATATTGAGATCGTGGAGGTCCATCACAACCGCAAGGTGGATGCCCCCAGCGGTACCGCCCTGATGCTGTATGAGGCTGTGAAGTCCGTGCGGCCTGATGCCCATGCCCACTGTGGCAGAGCCGGTGAGGGCAAGCGGGAAAAGAACGAGATCGGCATTTCCTCCCTGCGTCTGGGCAATGTAGTGGGTATCCATGAAGTGCACATCCACACCGGCTCTCAGAGCCTGACCCTGCGTCACGAAGCAGGCAACCGGGCCATGCTGGCCGAGGGCGGTGTAGCCGCCGCCAGATTTATCTGCGGCAAGGCCGCCGGTCTTTACACCATGACTGAGCTGCTGGAAGGCAAGTAATGCGCGTCTGGCATATGAGCGGTGCCGGCAATGATTTTGCCGTTTTGGATGTCCGGGGAATATCCACAGACCTTGCCCAATTGGCCATCGACCTGTGCCAACACACCGGATCTGACGGCATGATGGCCGTGGACACCGCTAAGGACGCTGATTTTCGTCTGCACTTTTATAACTCCGACGGACTTCGGGGCGAGATGTGCGGCAACGGCAGCCGCTGTATCTGCCGCTTCGCCTACGAAAACGGCATCGCCGGCAGCGCCATGACAGTCCTGACTGACGCAGGGCCTATCCAAGGCTGGCGCTTGAGCGAAAGCCAGTACCGAATAAAGCTCAACGATCCCGGCGTGCTGGACCTGCATCGCAAAGCAGGCGTTGCCTATGTAGAGTTGGGCCGCCCGGGCATCCCCCACGCCGTGGTGGAACTGCCGGGCCTGACCTTCTCCCACAAGGAGCAGCTCCGGAACAAAGCCGTCTCCCTGCGCCACGACCCCTTGTTCCCCAAGGGCGCCAATATCAATTTCTACACCCGGCTGGCAGAGGGTCAGGTGCGCATCCTGACCTATGAACGGGGCGTAGAAGACTACACGCAGGCCTGCGGCACAGGCAGCGCTTCCGTGGCCGTGGTACTGCACGCTCTGGGACAGCTTCCCGGCGGGCGGCTGACCGTTCAAAACGAAGGCGGCACACTGCACATCTGCCTGAAAGAAGCACAAGGCAGGATCACCGCCCTCTACCTGGAAGGCCCTACCGAAATTTTGAATATCTTTGACCTGTAAAAAAGGACCGCACATGCCAATGTCCCTCAATTAAGGGTGTCATCCTGAGCGCAGCGCAGCGGAGTCGAAGGATCTTCGCACTGAATTGACCGAAACCGTCAACAAAGATGCGTAGATTCTTCGTCGCCTGCGGCTTCTCAGAATGACAAGCTTTCTTAACTGAATGACATTGCGCAAATGCGGTCCTTTTTTCAGCTTTCCATCTGCTTGCCCAGGAAGCCTGCCACCGTCTGTGCCAGCTTCTGGTCCGCCTCCTGAAAAGGCGCTGTGTTTTCCCCCATCAGCAGCATAACGCAGCCCATGAGATCGCCTTGAGACAGGATCGGCGCCGCCACGCCCAGATGATACTTGTCGGACCCCTCTGTAGCACGAATGGGTGTCTCTCCGGGCATAAAGCGGTAGTTTCTCCGCTGCTCCATCAGCTTTTCCAGTTCCTGAGAATTGGGCTTGTCCACCAGCTCCCGCTTGGGCGCGCCGGACAGGGCAATGATGGAATCCCGGTCAGACACAGCAGCTATGCTGCCAGTGTTTGCCCCAATGGCCTCACACATCTGTGCCGCAAACTCCTGCAGATCCCCCATAGGCGAATACTTCCGGAAGATCACGCCCCCATCCTTCTCGGTATAAATTTCCAACGGATCGCCTTCTCTAATCTTGAGAGTTCTTCTAATCTCCTTGGGAATCACAATACGCCCGAGGTCATCCACCCGACGAACAATGCCAGTTGCTTTCATATATCTTTCTCCTTTTACGATACTTTACTGCACTACCGAAACCCCGTGTCATTCTGAGCGGAGCATCGTAGATGCGAAGTCGAAGAATCTACGCATTTCCGAAAATGCTCAGCGCACATTGGTGCGAAGATCCTTCGACTCCGTTTCACTTCGCTCAGGATGACAGTGGTAGTCGACAGCCACCCTACAATAATTTTACAAATTACGCTGTTAGTATCTGTAAACGGGAGAAGATTATACTGCTTAATTTACTTTTTCAAGCCGCTATGCTACAATAAGCAAAATACGGTACGGATATGGAGCATTACACCGCACATCTTCCGCTCTGTGATAATATCACAGAAGGATCCGGAGAATCTGGGTATAATGAGGATACAAAAAAGAAAACAAGGAGGCATTGCATATGGCAGCCATTTCTATTACTAAAGATAATTTCCACAGCGAAGTGGTCAACTCTGACAGAAAGGTCCTGCTGGACTTCTGGGCCCCCTGGTGCGGTCCCTGCCGGATGGTAGGTCCCGTGATCGACGAGATCGCGGAAGAACGCCAGGACATCAAGGTGTGCAAGGTCAATGTGGATGAGCAGCCGGAGCTGGCAAGCCAGTTCGGTGTTATGAGCATCCCCACTCTGGTAGTCATGGAAAACGGAGAGATCATCAATCAGGCACTGGGCGCACGGCCCAAGCAAGCGATTTTGGATATGCTGTAAAGCTCTCTCGCTGCTGTGTGACAGGCAATACAGGCAAATACCGGGGCTGGGCAAATTGTCCAGCCCCGGTATTATTGCGTCCCCAGGCTACTGTAGCCGGTATTTTCCAGATGTTCGTGGCTTTTGTGTTTGTTTTCGAAGCAATCCCAACCAACCACTCAAAAAATGTTGTTTCTTATTAGTTTATGCTTGACTTTTATGCGGTTTGGTTGTATCCTTATGATGAGGAATTTCGGGGAGGTGAGTATATGCTGGCAGCAGAACGACGCCGGGTGATCACAGAGCGGATCCGGGCAGCCGGGCAGGTTGCCGTTTCAGCTTTGAGCGCTGAATTCCAGGTGTCTGAGGAAACCATCCGGCGGGATCTGGAATGGCTGGAAAAGGAAGGCATCGCCACACGGCGCTACGGCGGCGCTGTGCTTACCGGAAACGACCGGGTCGCACCGCCCTATGCCATCCGCAAAAACACCAATACAGAGCTGAAGCTAATCCTGGCGCGGCAGCTGGCAAGGCTGGTCAGGGACGGTGACACCCTGATGGTAGACGAAAGCTCTACCGCAGCTTACGCCATTCGGGCCATCCGGCATCTGCACAACATCACTCTGGTCACCAATTCTCTGGAACTTCCCATTGAAATGATCGGCCAGGAATCCTGGCATATCATCTCCACCGGCGGCTCCCTGAAGCCTGAGGTGCTGGCCCATGTGGGTCCCCACGCTTTACGGACCGTCAGCTCCTACCACGCCCGTTACGCGATCTTCTCCTGCCGGGGTATCAACAGCCAGCTGGGTCTGGCGGATTCTGATGACGCAGTCGTTCAGATCAAACGCGCCATGATCCGCTCCAGCGACTGTGCCATCCTATTGGCAGATCACAGGAAGTTTGACCGCACCGGTTTTGTGGAGCTGGGCACCCTCGATCTGGTAGACAAGCTGATCACCGACAGCCCCCCCGCCCCCCAATGGCAGGAGCGGCTGACAAAGTGCGGTGTAGAGCTGATCTGCGATCAACAGCAATGCAAATAATTTTATAAACATACAATGGAGGAATGAAAATGGCAAATGGTGTTCTGATGCCCAAAGCGGGTATCACCGTAGAATCCTGCATCATCGGCGAGTGGCTGAAGAAGGTTGGCGATCAGGTAGCTGTTGGTGACATTCTGTTCACCTACGAGACCGACAAGGCCGCTTTTGAATGCGAGTCCACCGCAGCCGGCGAACTGCTGGAGATCTTTTACGAAGCAGGCGAGGAAGTCCCCTGCCTGATCAATGTGTGTGCCATCGGCACAAAGGGTGAGGACTGCTCCGCACTGAAGGGTGCCGGCGGTGCCGCCCCCGCTGCGGAAGCTCCCGCTGCCGCTGCTGCTCCCGCTGCCGCTGCCTGCAATACCAACGCCAAGGCTGTGATCATGCCCAAGGCCGGTATCACCGTAGAATCCTGCATCATCGGCGAGTGGCTGAAGAAGGTCGGCGACAAAGTCAAGATCGGCGACATTCTGTTTACATACGAGACCGACAAGGCCTCCTTTGAGTGCGAGTCCACCGCCGAAGGCGAGCTGCTGGCCATCTTCTTCGAGGAAGGCGACGAAGTCCCCTGCCTGGAGAATGTATGTGCTGTGGGCACTAAGGGCGATCCCACTGACTGCCTGAAGCCCGGTGCAGCTCCCGCTGTGGCAGAGGCCGCTGTGGAGGCTGCTCCCGCTGCCGCTGTCGAAGCTGCTCCTGCCGCAGTCGCTGTTGCCGGCGCACCCGTATCTCCCAGAGCCGCAAAGCTGGCTAAGTCTGCCGGTGTTGACGCATCTGCGGCTGTGGGTACCGGTCCCAATGGCCGTATTACTGAGAAGGATGTGCAGAAGCTCATTGCTCAGGGCGTGCCCGCTGTGAAGTCTGCCGCTCCTGTGGCTTCCGCCGAGGAATATGAGGATGTGAAGTTCAGCGGTATCCGCCGGGCTATCTCCAAGTCCATGACCTCTTCCCTGCACACCATGGCACAGCTGACCCATAACACTTCCTTCGATGCTACCGGAATCCTGAACTACCGCAAGGCCCTGAAGGCTGCAGGCGGTGAGTACGCCGGCATCACCCTGGGTGACATCATCCTGTATGCCGTGTCCCGCACTCTGCTGAACCATCCCGACCTGAACGCCAATATGCTCGATGACAGCTCCATCCGTAAGTTCAACCATGTCAATCTGGGCGTGGCTGTAGATACTCCCAGAGGCCTGATGGTCCCCACCATCTTCCACGCCGACGAGATGAGCCTGTTGGAGATCTCCAAGGCTGTTAAGGAGCTGGCTGCCGAGTGCCGTGACGGCGCTATCAGCCCCGACAAGCTCTCCGGCGGCAGCTTCACTGTGTCCAATCTGGGTAACATGGGCGTGGAAAGCTTCACCCCCGTTATCAATCCTCCCCAGACCGGCATCCTGGGTGTCTGCGGTACCATTGACCGGGTCCGCAAGGCTGCTGACGGCTCCATCGAGATCTACCCCGCCATGGGTCTGAGCCTGACCTACGACCACCGGGCCGTAGACGGCACTCCCGCTGCCAAGTTCCAGAAGGAACTGGGTCAGAATCTGGAAAACTTCATCACCCTGCTGGCTAAATAAGGAGGATATAGAACATGCCTAAGAGTTTATTTGTCGATCCTAACCTGGTGCGCGCACCCGGTAAGGTCACCTTCAACGACATCCCCGTAAACCAGTATAACAAGACCGTTGCCGAGGAGCTGGCCTCCGGCAAGTTCACCAAGGGAGACCTGATCCGCATTTTCCGGGACATGACTGTTCTGCGTGAGTTCGAGACCATGCTGAACAACATCAAGACCCAGGGTACTTACAACGGCATCGACCACACCTATCCCGGTCCCGCTCACCTGTCCATCGGTCAGGAAGCTGCCTGTGTCGGTCAGGCTTACCTGCTGGATGAGAACGATTTTGCTTTCGGTTCTCACCGCTCTCACTCTGAGATCCTGGCAAAGGCTCTGTCCACCATCAACAAGATGAGCGACGCACAGCTGATGGAAGTCATGGAAACCTTCCTGGAGGGCAAATGCCTGCGTTCCACCCAGAAGCTGGGCGAAGCCAAGGATACCAAGGAGCTGGCGATCCGCTTCATCCTGTACGGCACACTGTCTGAGATCTTCGCCCGGGAGACCGGCTTCCACATGGGCATGGGCGGCTCCATGCACGCCTTCTTCCTGCCCTTCGGCATCTACCCCAACAACGCCATCGTCGGCGGCTCCGGCACTATTTCCACCGGTGCTGCTCTGTACAAGAAGGTCAACGACAAGAAGGGTATCGTTGTGTGTAACATTGGCGATGCCTCTATGGCCCGCGGTCCTGTTTGGGAAGCTCTGAACTTCTCCGCTATGGATCAGTATAAGACCCTGTGGGAAAGCCACAACGACGGCATGCCCATCCTGTACAACATCTTCAACAACTCCTACGGCATGGGCGACCAGACCCGTGGCGAGACCATGGGCCAGGGCTGCATGAGCCGGATCGCCTCCGGTGTCAGCCCCACCCAGTTCCATGCTGAAACTGTGGACGGCTTCAACCCCCTGGCAGTCATCGACGCCATGGAGCGCAAGCTGGAGCTGCTGAGAAACGGCCAGGGCCCCGTCATGCTGGAGACCCTCACCTACCGCTTCTCCGGCCACTCCGTTTCCGACCAGAACGCCTACCGTACCAAGGAAGAGATGGACGCCTGGAAGGAAGTCGATCCTCTGACCACCTATCCTGCCGCTCTGGTAGAAGCCGGTGTGCTGACCCAGGCCGAGGTTGATGCCATCCTGGCTGAGACCAAGGACCGCATGACCATGATCTGCAAGGCCGCTGCCGATCCCGAGATCAGCCCCTACTGCGATTTCGACAAGGATCCCGCCGTTGTGGAGCGCATCATGTTCTCCAACCAGAAGGTGGAGAAGTTCGATGACCGTGAGCCCGAGTTCACCGTTCCCAAGGAAGAGGCTGAAGGCTACAAGAAGATCAAGTCCAAGGAGCGCAGCCCCATCGGTGCTGACGGCAAGCCCGTTTCCAAGATGAAGCTGTACAACCTCCGCGACGGCCTGTCCGAGGTCATTTGGGACCGCTTCTACGAGGATCCCACTCTGATCGCCTACGGTGAAGACTGCCGTGACTGGGGCGGCGCTTTCGCGGTATACCGCGGCATGATGGACGCTCTGCCCCACAGCCGTCTGTTCAACTCTCCTCTGGCCGAAGGCGCTATCGTCGGCACTGCTGTTGGCTATGCCCTGTCCGGCGGCCGCGCTCTGGTAGAGCTGATGTATGCTGACTTCATCGGCTGCGCCGGTGACGAGATCTTCAACCAGATGTCCAAGTGGCAGTCCATGTCCGCCGGCATCCTGAAGATGCCTCTGGTCCTGCGTGTTTCTGTTGGCTCCAAGTACGGCGCCCAGCACAGCCAGGACTGGACCGCTCTGTGCGCCCACATCCCCGGCCTGAAGGTGGTCTTCCCTGCCACTCCCTGGGAGGCCAAGGGCCTGATGGAATCCGCCCTGAAGGGCACTGACCCCGTGGTATTCTTTGAAAGCCAGAGAATCTACGACGTGGGCGAGCAGTTCCACGAAGGCGGCGTTCCCGCAGAGCGCTATGAGATCGAGATCGGCGACACCAACAAGGTCCGCGACGGCAAGGACATCACCATCCTGACCATCGGTGCTGCTCTGTACCGGGCCATGGACGCTGCCAAGACCCTCAGCGAGAAGTACGGCATGGAGGCTGATGTGATCAACCTGCACTCCCTGTCTCCCCTGGATTACACCAAGATCCTGGAGTCCGTCCGCAAGACCGGCAAGGTGGTTCTGGTTTCCGATGCCTGCGCAAGAGGCTCCTTCCTGAACGACGTTGCCAAGACGATCACCGAGACCTGCTTCGACGATCTGGATGCACCTCCCGTTGTCATCGGCGCCAAGAACTGGATCACACCTCCCTTCGAGTTCGACGCCTACTTCTTCCCCCAGGCCAACTGGATCCTGGATGCCATCCACCAGCAGATCGCTCCTCTGCCCGGCTACGAAACTGCCGCTCAGGACTTCTCCGAAGCTGAAAAGCTCCGCTGCGCTAAGGCTGGCGTATAATTCCCACCATCCCAATACCGGCGCGATACTCTCGCTCCGGTATTGTCCTGCCAAAAGAGGTTTTTATGAAGCTTTCCTATTTCGACCTGACCGCAACCGACCCGGCCTTCAATCTCGCCACAGAAGAATATATCTTTGAATCCCTGCCGAAGGACCGGATGTATCTGCTTTTGTGGCAGAACGATAATGCCATCATCATCGGCAAGCATCAAAACACTCTGGCCCAGATCAACACGGACTTCGTCAACCGGAAAGGTATCCGGGTCGTGCGCAGGCTGTCCGGCGGTGGTGCGGTGTATCACGACATGGGCAATCTGAATTTCACCATCATTGCCGACGCGGAAGGCGACGGCATTAACTTTGAACGCTTTTGCGATATGGTCATCGCCGCGCTGCGCAAAGCCGGTATCCGGGCGGAGCGCAACGGCCGCAACGACATGGTCATCGACGGAAAGAAGTTTTCCGGCAACGCCCAGTACATCAAGAATGGCCGGGTAATGCACCACGGCACACTGCTGTTTGACTCCGACATGACCGTGCTTTCCCAGGCACTCCATGTGGACCCGGAAAAGATCCAGTCCAAAGGCATCCAATCTGTGCGCAGCCGGGTAACCAACATTCGCCCTCTGCTGCCGGAAGATATGCCCCTTCCCCAATTCCGGGCGCTGCTGCTGGAGAGCATTCTGGAACAGTATCCGGGAGAGGCCTCCACGCTGACCGATGAGGACCTGACCGCGATCCACAAAATCCAGGAAGGCCGCTATGACACCTGGCAGTGGAATTACGGCATGAGCCCCGAATGTACCATAAAAAAGGCTCGCCGGATCGAAGGCTGCGGTACTGTAGAGGCCTACATGACTGTTACCCACGGTACTATCCAATCCATTTCTTTGCGGGGCGATTTCTTTGGTGATCCTTCCCCTCTGGAACAGAAGCTGAACGGTATACCCCTGGATCAAAAAGCTTTGGAAACAGCCCTGTCGGGTATCCGTACGGACAAGTATATCGCCGGTTTGCACAGCGCCGATTTGATCTGCCTGCTTTGCGCGTAAACTGTCATTTTTGTGGCCGTGGTTGACTTTTCCTTCCATCAGCCCTATAATATCCGTAATGCGGCGAGCCTAACACCTCGCCCAATGGATCCGCCTAACGGCTTACTACCTTAATTCAGGAGGACTTATCATGGAAACCAGACCTTATGTGAAATGGGATCTGATGAACAGCTTTATGATCGACGTGTTCAAGGCCTACGGTGTTCCCGAGGAGGATGCCAAGATCTGTACCGATGTTCTGCTGGAGGCGGAACGCCGGGGTATCGAAAGCCACGGCTGCAACCGCTTTAAGCCCATCTATCTTGACCGCATCAAAAACGGGACCTTGCTGCCCGTTACCAATATCGAGATCGTTAAGGAGACCCCCACCACAGTGGTCATGAACGCCAACAACGGCATGGGTATGGTAGCCAGCTACAGGATGATGCAAATGCTCATCGAAAAGGCCAAGGTCTATGGCATGGCTGGTGGCACCATATTTAACTCCACCCACTTCGGTATCGCGGGCTATTGGACCACCATGGCTGAAAAGGCCGGTATGATCGGCATCACCGGCACCAACGCCCGTCCTTCTATCGCTCCCACCTTCGGCGTTGAACCCATGATGGGAACCAATCCGCTGACCTTTACTATGCCCACCGATGACGACTTCCCCTTTAACTTTGACTGTGCCACCTCTATCATCCAAAACGGTGAGATCGAGGTCCACCAGCGTACCGGCCAGCCCACCCCGGCAGGCTTTGTGATCAACAAGGATGGCAATACCATGACTGAGCCTGGCACGATTCTGAAGGAAATGCGTGCCGGCAACTGTGCCTTGGTTCCTTTGGGCGGCATTGGAGAAGAGACCCGCGGCTATAAGGGCTACGGCTTCACCACCGCTGTAGAGATCCTATCCGCTGCCCTGTCCGGCGGCCCCTATATGAAGGCTCTCTCCGGTAAGGATGAAAACGGCAACAACACCATGTACCGTTTGGGCCACTTCTTCTTCGTGATTAACCCTGAGTTCTTCATGGGCCTGGATACCTTTAAGAAGACCGCAGGCGGCATCTGCAGAAGCCTTCGGGAATCCGCAAAGGCTCCCGGTGCCGATCACATTTATACCGCCGGCGAGAAGGAATGGCTGAACTGGCAAAAGCGCAAAGATCTGGGTGTTCCTTTAAGCGAAAGCATCCAAACGGAATATATTGCCCTGCGCGATGCCCTTGACCTACCCTACCGATTCCCCTTTGAAAATTAATATTGTAATATAGTCTGTAATACAAAAAATCAGGAGGCAACTAATCATGGATTACGCAAAGGAATCTTTGAAGAAGCACGCTGAATGGGGCGGCAAGATCGAAGTGATCGCCACCGTCCCCTGCAAGACCAAGGAGGATCTGTCTTTGGCCTATACCCCCGGTGTGGCACAGCCCTGCCTGGAGATCCAGAAGGATGTCAACAAGTCCTACGATCTGACCCGCCGGCACAATCTGTGCGCCGTTATCACCGACGGCACTGCTGTTCTGGGTCTGGGCGATATCGGCCCTGAGGCCGGCATGCCTGTTATGGAGGGTAAATGCGCCCTGTTCAAGTCCTTTGGCGATGTAGACGCCATCCCTCTGTGCGTCAAGAGCAAGGATGTAGATGAATTCGTCAATGCTGTGTACCTGATCTCCGGTTCTTTCGGCGGCATCAATCTGGAGGACATTTCCGCCCCCCGCTGCTTTGAGATTGAGCGCAAACTGAAGGAAAAATGCGATATTCCCATCTTCCACGACGACCAGCACGGCACCGCTGTCATCACCCTGGCCGGTCTGGTCAACGCCCTGAAGGTGGTTGGCAAGAAGAAGGAGGATGTGAAGATCGTTACCTCCGGTGCAGGCGCCGCCGCCATCGCCATTGTGAAGCTGCTGCTGTCTGCCGGCTTTCAGAATGTGGTCATGACTGACCGTACCGGCGCTATCTATGCAGGCCGCGAGGGTCTGAACTGGATCAAGGAAGAAATGGCCCAGGTCACCAACCTGAACAAGGAGCAGGGCAAGCTGGCCGATGTGATCAAGGGCGCTGATGTATTTATCGGCGTTTCCGCTCCCGGCACGCTGACCACCGAAATGGTCAAGACCATGGCTAAGGACGCCATTATCTTTGCCTGCGCCAACCCCACTCCCGAGATCTTCCCCGATGATGCCAAGGCTGGCGGCGCTGCCGTTATTGCTACCGGCCGTTCCGACTTCCCCAACCAGATCAACAATGTTCTGGCCTTCCCCGGCATCTTCCGGGGCACTTTCGATGTCCGCGCTTCCGATATTAACGAGGCTATGAAGGTCGCCGCCGCAGAGGCTCTGGCCAACCTGATCTCCGACGACGAGCTGAACGCTGACTACATCATCCCCGCCGCTTTTGACGAGCGCGTTGGTCCTGCTGTGGCTAAGGCCGTTGCCGAAGCTGCCCGGGCCACCGGTGTCGCCAGAATCTGATCTCTATATAGCATCACAAATTCCCTGGATCGTCTCCAGGGAATTTGTTGTTTTGGGCACGCGCAGCCATAGGAGGCGTAGCACCCGCTCTCAACGCTTGGAGGACAAGAGCTTGCGTTCCAACCCACTATATAAAAGCATGGCCCCCAGGCTTACGGGAATCCATAACAGTGTGTAGGGAAGGCAGATCTGTCCATGAAAGTTACAGGGCATATCCCGGTAATCCCATACATGATAATCCCGGTTGGCAAGCAGGCCCGTCAGCAGCTCCACGCTGGTAATGACCCCAGCACCAACCATGCACCGAACCGGCAGGGACAGCCGCGGACGCACCCGGTTCAATCCACCCAACAGCAGGAAACACGCCCCTCCTGCCAAAAACATACTGCTGTGGCTTCTGCCCCGCCACAGCAGCTCCAGCCCCACATATGCCGTCCCTCCCATAGAAAACAGCATGGTTTTATCCAAAAAACCCATCATCTCACCTCCTGCCTAGCTTTTCCAAGAAAGTGTAGAAAAATTCAAACTTTTGTCTTGACAAACTAAGGGCTGTTGGGTATAATAACAAAGCTGATTTCGGCGGTGCCGGAATCTTTTGGCCAACATATGGCGGCGTAACTCAGTTGGTAGAGTAGCCGGTTCATACCCGGTATGTCACCTGTTCGAATCAGGTCGCCGCTACCAGGCCCGTTGGTCAAGCGGTTAAGACACCGCCCTTTCACGGCGGTAACATGGGTTCGATTCC
>JAGBSG010000077.1 GCA_017632035.1 Oscillospiraceae bacterium
ACGGTCTTCTGGTTGGGGTTGAGGATATCGATCAGTCTCTTGTGGGTTCTGCGCTCGAACTGCTCACGGCTGTCCTTGTACTTGTGAACAGCACGAAGGATGGTGACGACCTCCTTCTTGGTAGGCAGCGGGATGGGGCCGGAAACAGCAGCGCCGTTGCGCTTTGCGGTCTCCACGATCTTAGCAGCGCTGGAGTCGATGAGCTGATGGTCATACGCCTTCAGTCTGATGCGGATCATTTCCTGGTTTGCCATGGTTTGTTTTCCTCCTTGATTTTCGTACTCAGTTTACGTGGTGCCTGGGTACGGTCGAACTGTTTCGTTCACGCCTCCGTGCGTATCATTCCGAGCCAAGAAAAATGGCCGACGCAAGGCCGACCCATTTCCTGCCGCAGCGATATACGCAGCGCGAACAGGACAGTTCAGCCGCCCGATGACCGGACATACTCCGCAGAAGTTACCGTTTTTCAACGCAATCTCCTGCATCATCGCAGTGCACGCGCAGAATTCCCCTACACGCGCCCGATTATCATACCACTCTAGCCCCTGTTTGTCAAGAAGAATTTTAGAAAAAATCACAAATTTTTCACGCGATTTTCAGTCATTTCGCAGAATTTACAGCGCACTCTCCCTATAACAAATTGTAGGGGAGGCTCTTGAGCCTCCCGCACGGTAGAATAATACGATTTTGCCGCAACCTAATATGGAAACGCAGGCCCCTACCGCCGGGAGGGTCAAGACCCTCCCCTACGGAGCGCATGCAAAGAAGGCAATTCCAGCGCAAATGTGTAAATCATGTTTGTTGCACAATTTGCAAACCATGCCGCACTTGGCGCAAGGTCCTCCCCTACAGTTGCTTAGGGAAGAAGCAATCCTCGTTCCAGCGACAAGGATTCGTATCAATATAGGACCAGATTCTCTCATATCCCGCCTGATCTCGTATGACATGATCATGATAAGATCTTTGCCAGACTTTCACACCCGGTTCAATGCTGCGGATTTTCCGAGTCACACCGGCCTTATATTGTCCGATTACCACATTGAGGTTTGGCAGTGTGCATTTTTCATTTTGACAACCGACCACAACGATAGTATGGATGTGATTGGGCATAACCACCGCTTTCTCTATCCGAACTGCCGGAAAGTGGTTAGGTATATTCCACAAGTCCGCTTCCGCGATCCTGCCCAATCGATTCAGAGCGCCTGCCTCTCCAAAAATACACGCTTTCTGATGTGTGCAAATCGTTACAAAATAGTAGTTTTCACTCCTGTAATCATAACCCGGAATACGCGGAGATTTTCTGGAAGGCAATTGCATTGGCGCATACCTCTTTTCCAAAAGTTTTCGTTGCTCCAAAACAGGTCTTTTTACCGGCTTTTTAATGTAGGGGAGGCTCTTGAGCCTCCCGCACGGTAGCATAATACGAACCCGCCGCAACCTAATGCGAAAAAGTAAGCCTCTACCGCCGGGAGGGTCAAGACCCTCCCCTACTATACAATATAATATATAATGTGTTACCCCTTATATCTGGGCTCGCAGGTCAGGTTGACACCCAGGCGCTTAAAGGTCTTCTCGTCCACTGCCGACAGGATCACCGAGGAATGGACCTCGCAGCCCCGCAGCTTGCTTAGCTGTTCCATAGCCAGCTGGGCCGTGGGGTCTGTAGCCGCGCTGATGGACAGAGCGATCAGCACCTCGTCCGTATGCAGACGGGGATTCCGGTTGCCCAGGTAGTCCACCTTCAGCTTCTGAATGGGATCGATCGCTACAGGGGATACCAGATGCAATTCGTCTGCAATACCCCCCAGAGCCTTCAAGGCATTGAGCAGCAACGCAGCGGAGGCTCCCAACAAGCTGGAGGTCTTACCGGTGACGATCTTTCCGTCAGGCAGCTGCAGCGCTGTAGCCGGCAGCCCTGTAGCCTCCGCCTTCGCCAATGCCGGTGCTACCACCGCACGGTCGGAAGCCGCAACCCCCGCCTTCTTCATCAGAAGCTCCAGCTTCAGAACCACATCCTCCGGGATCTTTCCCTGTTTATAATCACACAGGGCTGCATAGTATCTGCGGATGATCTCCTGACCGCTGGCCTCTTTGACCACGGCATCATCAACAATGCAGCTGCCCACCATGTTGACACCCATGTCCGTAGGAGACTTATAGGGACATTCGCCCAAGATCTTCTCAAACATGGCCACCAGCACCGGGAACGCCTCCACATCCCGGTTATAGTTTACCGTAGTACTGCCGTAGGCTTCCAGATGGAAGGGATCGATCATGTTCACATCGTTCAGATCTGCAGTAGCGGCCTCATAAGCCAGATTCACCGGATGGTTGATGGACAGATTCCAAACCGGGAAGGTCTCAAACTTGGCATAGCCGGACCGAACGCCCCGCTTGTGCTCATGGTACAGCTGGCTCAGGCAGGTTGCCAGCTTGCCGCTGCCGGGGCCGGGGGCAGTAACCACCACCAGCTCCCGGGTGGTTTCGATATAGTCATTGATGCCGTAGCCCTCGTCACTGACCACATGGGCAATATCCGAGGGATAGCCTTCAATGGCATAGTGATGATACACCTTCACACCCAGGCTTTCCAGGCGGGCCTGAAACGCCTTGGCAGCTGTCTGCTCATTATAACGGGTCAGCACCACACTGCTGACATACAGGCCAAAGCTGCGGAATACATCCAGCAGCCGGATCACATCCCGGTCGTAGGTGATGCCCAGATCGCCCCGGACCTTATTCTTTTCGATATCGGCTGCGTTGATGGCAATGACCATCTCCACCTGGTCCTTCATCTGCAGCAGCATACGCAGCTTGCTGTCCGGCTGGAAGCCGGGAAGCACCCGGGAGGCATGGTTATCATCGTAAAGCTTACCGCCAAACTCCAAATACAGCTTGCCGCCAAACTGGGCGATACGCTGACGGATATGCGCCGATTGGGTCTGCAGATATTTCTCGTTATCAAAGCCAATTTGTTTCATACCTTGACCTCTTTTCTCAATTCCATGCTTATAATTGTATCGGAAACCAGCCAAAATAGCAAGTGTTTTTCCATAGAAATTCCAAACCGGACCGGATTCGGCACCGACTTCCATTTGACTTGCCCGGCAAGCCGTGATAGGATAAAGAAAACCGTGATATGAGGTGGTCTTATGGATCAGCTTTCCCGCACCCGGCTGCTTTTAGGCCATGCAGCCATGGACAAATTAAAAAACGCCCGGGTAGCCGTATTCGGTCTGGGCGGCGTTGGCGGCTATGTGGCAGAAGCGCTGGCCCGCAGCGGCACTGGCGCCATGGATCTGATCGATCACGACACTGTCAGCCTCACCAACCTGAACCGGCAGCTTCTGGCCACCCACTCCACCATCGGTATGGATAAGGCCGAGGCCGCAAGGCTCCGGGTACTGGATATCGACCCCACCATAGCTGTCACGGTGCACAAGACCTTCTACGGCCCGGACACGGCCCAGGCATTTGACTTTACCCAATACGATTATATCGTGGATGCCATCGACACTGTCACCGCCAAGCTGGCTCTGATCGTTCAAGCCAAGGCCGCCGGCACACCCATTATCAGTTGTATGGGCACAGGTAACAAGCTGGATGCCACCAAATTCCAAATTGCAGACATTTCCAAAACCTCTGTATGCCCTTTGGCCCGGGTCATGCGCAAGGAATGCGCCAAGCGGGGCCTGAGGCATGTCAAGGTCCTGTTCTCCACAGAAGACCCCATCCCCGCACAGGAGGAACTTACCGAAGAGCTTCCCGAGGGCAGACGCAGTCTGCCCGGCAGTGTGGCCTTTGTCCCCTCCGTTGCCGGCCTGCTGATTGCCGGCGAGGTCATCAAAGATTTGATAAAATAATTTGACCGCTGCGTACGATACACGCAGCGGTATTTTGCGCTTCCTGTCTTGTTTTGGGATATTGGGTGTGTTATAATTATTTTATCTATTTACGGAGGTGCTTATTTTGGAGTTTTATGTTAACCACCCTCTGCTGTTTATTCTGGCAGGGATACTTGTCGCTGTAGTGCTTGCCCAGTCGGTATACTTTCTGGTCAAGGCCATGAAGCGCAGCAAGGCGCTGGGTATGGACCAAGTCAAGATCCGCAAGACCATCCGTACCGCCGCCCTTTTTACCATTGCACCGGCAGTAGCAATCGTCATCAGTGTCATCGCCCTGAGCAAGAGTCTGGGCCTTCCGTTGCCTTGGCTTCGCCTCAGCGTGGTAGGATCTCTCAGCTATGAGACCATTGCCGCGGAAAACGCCGTCAGCGCTATGGACCTGACTTTGGGCAAGATCTCCAGCCTGACCGCCCAACAGTATGTAAACATTTCCCTGGTTATGACCCTCAGCATTCTGGTGGGCATCTGGCTGGTGCCTGTGATCGGCAAGAAGCTGCAAAACGGCATGAGCAATCTGGAGCACCGGGATGCCGAGTGGGCCGAGATCCTGAATAACGCCATGTTCATCGGTATGATCGCCGCGTTCCTGGGCTATGTGTTCTGCGATTTCTCCCGCCTGTGGATTCCCAGCGAGGAATACTCCTCCACCTCCGGCCTGATTCCCGTGTGCGTCATGGCCGTTTCTGCCGTACTGATGGCCCTGTGCGGTCTTGCCATGAAGAAATTCAAGTGGAAATGGGTCAACGATTACGCCCTGCCCATCAGCCTGGTTCTGGGTATGGCCGCCGCCATTCCCATCACCGCATGGCTCAGCTAAGGAGGTGGCACACATGAAGAAACTTTCCTATATGGACAGTGTTCACGCAGACGGCACTGTCTGGAATCTGAGCGTCATGGTGCTGCTGCTTCTGTTCCCCGTGACTGTAGCCATCGTATTTAACGCAGCTCCGGACTGGGGTGCTCTTCTCACAGGTTTGATCGCCACCGCCCCCATGTACTGGGCTGTAGGTGTCATCGAAACCATTACTTATGTGCCCATGCTGGGTGCCGGCGGCTCTTACCTCAGCTTTGTCACCGGCAACATTTCCAACCTGAAGCTGCCCTGCGCCATTAATGCTCTTGAGCAAAATGAAGTCAGTGCCGGCAGCGAGGAAGGTGAGGTCATCTCCACCATCGCCATTGCTGTTTCCAGCATTGTAACTACCATCATTATCGTGATCGGCGTGATCCTGATCGTTCCCCTGACCCCCATCCTGGAAGCCCCTGTTCTGGAGCCTGCCTTTGCCCAGATGCTCCCTGCCCTGTTTGGCGGCCTGGGCGTAGCCTTCGTGTCCAAGAACTGGAAGATCGCCGTAGCGCCGGTTATCCTCATGCTGATCCTCTTTATCTTTGTACCCGCCCTGGATGCCGGTACTGTGGGCATCATGGTGCCGGTCAGCGTACTGTTCACCATCGGCGTAGCCCGAGTCCTGTACAAGAAGGGAGTTTTGTAATGCTGTATGCCGTATTGGGCATCGTCGCCCTCTTTTTCGCTGTAATTCTGATTCGGGCTGCCGCCTTCAACCCCAAGCCCCAACCCAAGACCAGCCATGAGTCCGTAGAATTTGACAAGGATGCAGCCATTGCAGCTCTGGCTGAGCTGATCAAATACAAAACCATCTCTTATAATGACCCGGCTCTGGAGGATAATAGTGAATTCGAAAAACTGATCGCCAGTCTGCCAGGGCTGTACCCCCGGGTGTTTGACATCTGCTCCGTGCGGCAGCTGCCCGACCGCGGCCTGCTGTTTCGCTGGCCCGGCAAGAAGGATTCCGACCCCACTGTGTTGATGGCCCACTACGATGTGGTGCCTGTAGACGAAGAAAAGTGGGATAAGCCCCCCTTTGCCGCCATTATTGAAAATGGCGTTCTGTGGGGCCGGGGCGCACTGGACACCAAGGTGACCTTCAATGCCATTCTGAGTGCTGCCAATCACCTGATCGCCAAGGGCTACCGCCCGGAAAATGATATCTACTTCGCCTTTTCCGGCGGTGAAGAGGTCAACGGCAAAGGTGCTGTGAACATCGTCAACTACTTCCAAACCCACCATATCCAACCCGCACTGGTCGTGGACGAAGGCGGCGCTGTGGTGGAAAATGTGTTCCCCGGCGTCAAAGAACCCTGCGGTCTCATAGGCATTGCGGAAAAGGGTATGCTCAATGCCCAGTACCGCATCGAATCCGCCGGTGGCCACGCCTCCGCACCTCCTGTGGTAACCCCCATCGGCTCTCTGGCAAGAGCCTGCACACGCATTGAAAAGCATCCCTTCAAAATGCACATTACGAAGCCCGCAGCCGAGATGTTCGACACCCTGGGTCGCCGCTCCACCTTCCTGTACAAGGTGATCTTCGCCAATCTGTGGTGCTTTGCCCCGATCCTGGACCTGATCTGCCGGCTCAGCGGCGGCGAGCTGAACGCCCTGGTCCGCACCACCGTGGCCCTTACCCAGATGGAAGGCAGCTCTGCCCGCAATGTGATCCCCCCGGACGCCAAAATGGTCTCCAATATGCGGCTAAACCCCGAGGACACTGTAGAGTCTGCCCTGGCCTACCTGCGTAAGACCGTCAAGAATGACCGCATTGAGATCACCGCCCTGGAGGGTGCAGAACCCAGCCCCATTTCCGAGACCAACTGCCCCGCGTGGGATAAGGTAGCCGCCTCTGTGGCCGAGACCTGGCGCGGCTGCGTGGTTGCGCCTTACCTGATGGTCCAATGTTCCGATTCCCGGCACTATCGGGACCTGAGCAACCATGTGTATCGCTTCTCCGCCATGGACCTGACAGCTGAAGAACGCAGAACTATCCACGGCAACAACGAGCGCATCCGGCTGGACTGTGCCGCCAGAGCAGTGGAATTCTACATCCGTTTGATAAAAAAGTGCTAACCCTCAGCAAAAGCCGCCTGCGGGCGGCTTTTGTTTTACAATCGCGTGATTGCATTTTTCTGCGCCGTGTGGTAGAATGATTCCGGTTTACCAAACTACGAAACAGGATGCGAGATCACTATGTTTAAGCGTTTCATCGGCGACAAGGCGTTCTACCGCCGTGCTCTGGCAATCGCCATCCCAATTATGATCCAAAACGGCATTACCAATTTCGTCTCGCTGTTGGATAATATCATGGTCGGCCAGGTGGGTACCATCCCCATGAGCGGTGTTTCCATCGCCAACAAGCTGGTCTTCGTGTTCAATCTGTGCATCTTCGGTGCCACCTCCGGCGCGGGCATCTTTACCGCCCAGTTTCATGGTGCCTTGGATCACGAGGGCATCCGCTATACCACCCGCTTTAAACTCCTTTCCTGCGTTACTCTGTGTATTCTATCCATCGGCATTTTTCTGGGTGGCGGCGAGAGCCTTATCAGCCTGTATCTTCAGGGCGACGGCGATCCCAGAGAGGCCGCCCTCACCCTGGGCCACGGCATGTCCTACCTGCGCATCATGCTGCTGGGCCTGCTTCCCTTCGCTTTAAGCAACGCCTACTCCAGTACCCTTCGGGAAACAGGACAAACCATCGTCCCTATGGTTGCCGGCATTATTGCCGTTTTCGTAAATCTGATCTTCAATTACATCCTGATCTTCGGTCACTTCGGCGCACCCGCCATGGGTGTTGCAGGCGCGGCGGTCGCCACTGTGATCTCCCGCTATGTAGAGCTGGCAATCGTAGTCATCTGGTCTCATCTGCACACCAAAGAGCATCCCTATATCCAAGAGCTCTACCGCTCCATGTTCATCCCCCGGGATCTGCTGTGCGATATTGTACGAAAGGGATTACCTCTGCTGGCCAATGAGTTTTTGTGGTCTACCGGCGTTGCCTTTATCTCCCAGCGCTATTCCACCTGCGGATTGGATGTTGTGCCTGCCATGAATATCTCTACCACGCTGAGAGACCTTGCCTCCGTTGCCTTTGTTGCCATGGGCAGTGCTGTAGGCATTATCATGGGTCAGCTTTTGGGTTGCGGTGCCCGCGTTGAGGAGGTCCGGGATACTAACCGAAAGCTGATCGTCCTTTCCGTGGTCAGTGCCACCCTCTTCGGCGGTGTGATGGCCCTGTTCTCCGGACTTTTCCCCCAGCTTTACAACACCACAGAATCCGTACAGCAGCTGTCAACCACTCTGATCCTCTTGTGTGCCGCTCTCATGCCGGTGAATGCTTTTGCCCACTCGGCCTATTTTACTCTACGCTCCGGCGGTCAAGCCTTCATCACATTCCTGTTCGACAGCTGTTTCGTATGGGGCTGCTGCGTTCCCGTGTCCTTTATCCTCAGCAGCTATACCTCATTGTCCATCATCCCCCTGTTTGCCATTTGCGAGGGCCTGAATATTATCAAGTCTATTCTGGGCGCGTATATGATCAAGCAAGGCAAATGGATCAAAAATCTTTCCAGAACATAAAAAATCCCTCCCGATTGGGAGGGATTTCTCTTATTTAATAGCAACACTGCTGTTGAGCACCAGGGTGCTGTACAGAAACAGAACATCCTGACCGCTAAAGGTGATGAACCGATCCAGCATCGTACTGTTCAGGTAACGGATATCCACCAAGGTAACTCTGGCGTAATCCTGTACCAGCAAGGGCACCATGCTGCTGCCAAAGGAATCCCGGAACACGATCAGCTCCTTATCCGTTTGGGCGTTGGGGTTCTCGATGGTCAGCAGGGACCGGGGCCCGGAAAGAAAAACTTCATACAGATCCTTGCTGCTGAGCTTGTTCAGGTCATACACTGCATTGTACTTCTGACTTTCATGGTCAAACACCTTGCACTGGGAAAGCAGCTGACTTTCCATCACATACAGGGTCTCCGGCTCCATGGGCAGCGCAGCCTGGCCGTAATATACGCCGTAAAAGGGGCGCTCCAGCGCCGTTACCGTGAAGTCCTCCGCTTTAGGTGCTGTTACACCCATAGCCGTGCAGAGCTTTCCGGCTGCTTCCAACAGTCGCTCCTGCCGCCAGTGGGTATCGGTGCGGTAATAATCCTCATAGGAAAGGCTGTCAGTCAGGTCTACATGGGTAGCCCAGGGCATACCTGCCGCCACCTGCGAAAACAGCTTGGCATAATCCATCGCCAGATAGCCGTTCTGTTCTGCCAGATAGTAGCCCTTATCCGGCACTACGGCCGCAAACACCTTGCTTCCGGTGTCCTTCAGATATTTTTCGTACACAGAATTAAACCTGTCCAGGGCATGGCCCACAGAGCCTGTATTCAAGGGGTACTCCAGCTTGGCGGCATAGCCATCGGCCACATAAATATCGTTGTTGTCCCTTTGCTGCAGGGCATAGTAATGAAACAGGGATTTCAGCTGCCGGAACCGATCTCGCAAAGGAAATTGGTCCAGGGTATAGCTCTCAAAATCCTCCATAAATGTACCGCTGAGCAGCGTTTCCAATTTCAGCTCCGGCCTTTGATCCAGAGGGCGGCGCTCCGACTCCGACATTTCCTTTGCCGGGACAAACCAGGCAAAGCCGGTCAGCATCACCCACAGCGCCACCAAAATCGCCGTGCCTATACCGCGGATCTTTTTATGCTCCATAGTCACCACCTCCTCAGAATCGGAAATACAGGAAGGGACTGAAAGACCCATCCACCAGATAGCCGCTGCACACCAGCAGCAAAAGGATCAGCACAACGGGCTCCAAAACAGCGCCCATCTTGTGTTTTGAAAGTCGGCAAGCCGTATCCCGCACCAGCGGCGTTACCCCTACAAAGCCCAGGACAAACAGCAGCCCATAGCTTCTCAGGTAGTACAGCGTCTCGGCTGTCACAAGAGGCACACCGCCAAGGCCGAACATCCCGGCAAGATCTCCCGCGGCCTGGGCCATGGATTCCGCATTGAACAGAACAAAGCCCAGCACCACCACCAGCAGGGTATAGCCCCGGCGCAGGATGGTCGGCAGCTTCTGCAGCGCCGGGATCCATTTTTCCGCCAGCAGGCAGGCCGCATACAGCAGCCCCCACAGCACAAAATTCCAGGCCGCGCCGTGCCACAGGCCGGTCAGCATCCAGACCACCAGCGTATTGAACACCCAGCGGCCCTTACTTACCCGGTTGCCGCCAAGGGGGATATAAATATAATCCCGGAACCAGCTGCCCAGACTCATATGCCAGCGCCGCCAGAACTCGGCCACGCTCTTGGAAAGATAGGGGTAGTTGAAATTCTCAATAAACCGGAAGCCAAAGACCCTGCCAAGACCAATGGCCATGTCCGAATACCCGGAAAAGTCAAAATAGATGTTCAGGGTAAAGGCAATGGCATACATCCAGTAAAACAGCACGGATTTCTCTCCGGAATCCCGGAACAGCTTCATCAGCAGCGCAAAGTTATCCGCAAGAATGACCTTCTTGGCAAGTCCTACAAGAAACCGACGCAAGCCCGGGGACACATCGTCCCAGCTGTGGGTTCGTTCGTTCAGCTCCCTGGCCACATCCACATAGCGCACGATGGGGCCGGCGATCAGCTGAGGAAACAGGGCCACATAAGCACCGAAGCTGATGGGGTTCTTCTGGGACGGCACGTTGCCCCGGTATACATCTATGGTATAGCTCAAGCACTGGAAGGTGTAGAAGCTGATACCCACAGGCAGCGCCAGCCGCAGCAAAGGAACACTCAGTCCGGTGACGGCGTTGAAGGAGCTGATGAAAAAGTCTGCGTATTTGAACAGTCCCAATAGGGCCACACTGATGACAATGGAAACTATGAGCCAGAATTTCTTCCATTTTTTCTGGGTGCAGCGGCCGATCGCCAGCCCGCAGCCATAGAACAGCGCGATGGTAAACACCATCAGGCCCAGCAGCTTAGGCTCGCCCCAGCCGTAGAACACCAGGCTGGACAGCAGCAAAACTGTGTTTTTCAGCGCCCTGGGCACCAAAAAATATACAACCAGCACCGCCGGAAGAAAGTAATACAAAAAGGGTATGCTGGAAAAAAGCATTGGGTTTCCTCCTAAGAAAAAATGGCAGCGACCTTTGCCGCTGCCATTTTTGTATCGTGCTTACTCAGCCGGTGATAGCCTCGTTGACCAGGAGCTCTGCCGCGGGATAAGCAGTTGCCATATGGGTCTTGAAAGGATCAATGGCATCATTCACACCATATACTGCCACTACATAGCCGTTGCCAACAGATGCGATCAGCAAAGTCTCAGGGAAACCGCAGATCCACTGATTGCCCAGAACAGCAGTCTTCATAGCAGCAGCAAACGCCTTAGCATTGGAGACCTTGTACACCGCACCGGTGAAGGTGTTGGCGTTCATAGCATGGATCAGGGCTGCCGCCTCGGTGATATTGGCCTGCTCAGCAGCAGGGACCAGCAGGCTGTGGGTCAGAAACTCTGTATTCTTCAGGTCTACCGCACCGGGGGCATTGTCTACCGGATTGCTGCTGTCGCCGCCCATAGCGAAGAACTTTTCATCATCGCCATACAGCGCCCAAATGTTCTGCAGGACCTCTACGGCACCGGCAGGGGCCTGGCTCTGATCACCGGAACCGCCATTGTTACCGGTGTCCTGGTTCATATCGTTGCTGTTGCCGGTATTTGACTGGTTCTGACCGTCGTTTGTACCATTGTTATCTCCGGCAGAGGTGCAGGCAGCCATGGACAACACCATAACCAGAGCCAGCGCCAGAGAAAGAAGCTTATTCATGTTTGTTTTCCTCCAAATATTTTGGTTCTTTGGTGGATCAGGTATCCTGCCCACAGCAGGATGATCCCCACCGCCACACCGGCGGTATCGATCCCCACATCCGTGATACGTGGAGCACGGCCCGGCGAAAGATGCTGCAACGCCTCATCCGCGCATGCCGCGGCAAACCCGCAGGCCAAAGAAAGCCCCGCGGATCTCATAATTGTTTTCATGCACATGCCCGTCAGCCAGCTCAGGCAAGCACCCAGGCAGCAAAACTCCCCGAAGTGCGCAAGCTTGCGCAGCAGGCCGTCACCTTGACCGCCTTCGGATGAACCGGAGAAGATCAGGCTGATAAGATCCCGCACCCACTGGCTCAATGTCCCGGACACAGATGCCGGCATCAGGGAATTGCCCCAGATGAACAGCAGATTTACCGTCAGCAGGGCAGCACAAAGCTGCATCCGTCTGTCAGTACGCCTAATCATACCAGGATCCCCATATGCTCCAGCAGGATCTTCAGACCCAGCAGGATCAAAATTGCGCCTCCCAGGAGCTGTGCCTTCTTTTCAAACCGGCTGCCAAATACATTACCCACCTTCACGCCAACGGCAGATAGCAGGAATGTAGTCACACCGATCAGGAGCACCGCGGCAAAGATGTTGACATTACCGGCCATAGCCAGAGAAATGCCTACAGCCAACGCATCGATGCTGGTAGCCACTGCCATGACGAACATGGTCTTGGCCGACAGATCCGCATTGTGATCCTCGCACGCTTCGCACTTGCCAAAGGCATCGCGCAGCATATTCACGCCGATCAGCGCCAGCAGTACAAATGCCACCCAATGGTCGATGGCTTCAATAGCCCCGGCAAACATAGTGCCAAGAAAAAAACCGACCAAGGGCATTATAGCCTGAAAACTGCCAAACCATACACCGCAGACAGCCTGTGCACCCAGGCTTGCCTGCTTCATGGAAAGGCCCTTACAGATGGATACCGCAAAGGCATCCATACTCAGTCCTACTGCCAAAAGCAGCATTTCCGCAAAACCCATATAAAACTTTCCTCCGTGTCATGCCGGCACGAAGGCAACACGGAATGCCCTCACCGACACTTCTTACCGCTTCCGACAGGGCCCCTCCGGATACTGGCCCTGCCGCGTTTCACACGCCCGCGGCTCTCTCTTCGCTGGGGATTATATCAACATTCCCCACCGGTGTCAAGTAAACAACCTATGAACTGTATGCAGAAAAACCGTGAACTCTGTTCCTTCGAAAAAAGTTCCATTTTTTATATATTTTTTTACATTTTCTGCATTCTGCGCTTAAAAATGTCAGCGGCAGGGACATAGCCCTGCCGCAATTGCGTTCATTATTCTTTAATGTTGATGGCGATGTACCCTTATCCGCCGATGCATTGATTTAATCTAGCGACCAGCAAATCGGATAAGTAAATGAAACCCTCTGTTTCAAAGCCCTCAACAGATACGATCCAATGGGTGGCATCTGCGCTGTAGACATGGACGGTATCGCAGCATGTGGACCACCCCATTGAGCGGATCAACCTATCGCCACTATACAAATCGATCCTTCTGTCCTCAGGGCAGCCAACATGGGTATGGGTCGCAGCCACTGTCTCATCAACAACGCTGCTGACAAGGGCAGGATCTGTGATCTCTACTTCTTTTTCTCCAAAAACAACCACCGCTTTGTCGACGGATCTCATGACTATTTTATCGAATGCAACGGAGAAGCACCCACCGGTTTCTGTGAAAAGATTCGAACAACCAAAGCCGGCGGAAGCGGCAAGCAACACAACACCAGCCGCAATACTGCAAATAATCAAAACAGCTACTTTGCATTTTTTCGACGGCACAGCTTTCATACCGGAATACCTCCCCCATTCATTGCTAATATCATGATACTATTTATGGGCCGTGCCGTCAACTGATATGAAATTTATCGTCACAGGTGCATATATCCCAATTGCGTGTTTTGTGCGAAACGCCAAAACGGGCGCAAAATTGCGGCAGGGTGAAAACCCTGCCGCTGTTGCGCTCATTATTCTTTGATATTGATGGCGATGTGCACATCGTCCAGCTGCTTCTGGGAAACCGTGGTGGGCGCATCCATCATCAGGTCCTGGGCGTTCTTGTTCATGGGGAAGGTAATGACCTCCCGGATGGACTCCTCGCCGGTGAGCAGCATCACCAGACGGTCCACGCCGGGGGCTGCGCCTGCATGGGGAGGCGCGCCATAGGTGAAGGCGTTGTACATGGCCGGGAACTTGGCCTTCACATCCTCCTCACCCAGACCGACCATCTGGAAAGCCTTGACCATGATCTCCGGATCGTGGTTCCGGACAGCGCCGGAGGCAGACTCATAGCCGTTGATGACCAAGTCATACTGGTCAGCATTGATGGAAAGCAGCTTCTCTGCATCGCTCTCGGCATCCAGCAGGGCCTGCATGCCGCGCTGAGGGATGGAGAAGGGGTTGTGGCAGAACTCCAGCTGGCCGGACTCCTCGCCCATCTCGTACATGGTGAAGTCCACGATCCAGCACATGGCGTACTGATCCTCATCGAAGTGGCCGGGCACACGCTTACCCAGCATGGTGCGGATCACGCCGGCAGTCTTCTGAGCGGCAAGCTTCTTGCCGGCAGCCATGCACACGAAGCTGCCGGGCTTCAGGTTCAGCTTGGCAGTCAGAGCATCCTTGCGCTCTGCCAGGAACTTGGAAACACCGCCGGTCAGCTCGCCGTTTTCATCCACCTTGACCCAGCAGGCCTTATTGCCGGTCTGGACCTCCACATCGGCAAGCAGCTTGTCGATCCACTTACGGGCCTGGGTGAAATCGTCCACTGCCACGGCCTTAACAGTAGCACCCTCGAAAGGACCAAAACCGCAGCCCTGAACTTCAGCAGTGATATCGGTGATCTCCAAATCAATACGCAGGTCGGGCTTATCGGAGCCGTAGCGCTCCATAGCCTCATTGAAAGGAATATGGCGGAAGGGAGCCTGGCTCACCCGCTCATACTTACCAAACTTCTTAAATACAGGTACGATCACATCCTCCAGAGTGGACAGCACATCCGCCTGGGTAGCAAAGGCCATTTCCATATCCATCTGGTAGAACTCACCGGGAGTACGGTCGGCCCGGGCATCCTCGTCACGGAAGCAGGGGGCGATCTGGAAGTACTTATCAAAGCCGGAGGTCATCAGCAGCTGCTTGAACTGCTGGGGAGCCTGGGGCAGGGCGTAGAACTTGCCGGGGTGATTCCGGGCAGGCACCAGATAGTCCCGGGCACCCTCCGGAGAAGAAGCGGTAAGGATGGGTGTGGTGATCTCCAGGAAGCCCTTTTCGGTCATCAGCCGGCGCAACTCGGCTACCACCTGGCAGCGCAGGATGATATTGCTCTTCACCGCGGGATTCCGCAGATCCAGATAGCGGTACTTAAGTCTTACATTCTCGTCGGCATCCTTGGACTTATTGATTTCAAAGGGCAGCTGATTGTGGCGGCACTTGCCCAGCACCTGAACGGACTGGGGCACTACCTCGATGTCACCGGTGGGCAGCTTTGGATTCTTACTTTCCCGCTCCCGGACAGTGCCGGTGACGGAAATGGTGGATTCTTTATTGATAGCCTTGATCTGCTGCATGATTTCCTCGGTCTCCACCACGATCTGGGTCACACCGTAAAAGTCACGCAGCACCAAAAAAGCAAAGTTAGCACCTACTTCACGGACATTCTCCAGCCAGCCCACCAGAGTGACGGTCTTACCGGCATCGCTCAGGCGCAGCTCGCCGCAGGTATTGGTTCTGGATTGGAGCATGTAGCATATCCCCTTACTCTTTATAATTTATCGATTTATTCTCTCATAAAACCCGAAAAAAGTCAATCACCACTTAGTTTGCCGCCGCGGAAAAAAACGGAACAATTCTCCGTTCCTGCATTTTTCACAAATTTGCGCTTATTCAAACTTTTTTTATAGCAAAACTATGAAAAGTTGAAAAATTTAGAATTTTTGGATTGATTTTATGAAGCTTTTCGCTTACAATAGGGCGTAAGCGGCCAAAGGCTTGCGGCCGTCTTCAGGTTTCGAGGTGAACACTTTTGCTGAACATCGTGCTCCATGAGCCGGAGATTCCCCAGAACTGCGGCAACATCGCAAGAACCTGTGCCGCCACCGGCAGTGTCCTGCATCTGATCCGCCCTCTGGGCTTTGACATTTCGGAAAAAGCCGTCCGTCGGGCGGGTCTGGATTATTGGCATCTGGTGGATGTGCGGGTATATGATAATCTGGAGGACTTCTTCTCCAAAAACCGGGTGCAGCAGATGTGGTGCCTGTCCACCAAAGCACCCCGAAGCTATACGCAGGCCAGTTTCCAGGACGGCTGCTACCTGTTCTTCGGCAAGGAGACCAAGGGACTGCCGGAGGATTTTCTGGAAGCTCACGCCCAAAGCTGCGTCCGGCTGCCTATGCGGCAGGAGGCAAGAAGCCTGAACCTTGGCAACGCCGTGGCCATCACAGTATACGAAGCCCTGCGGCAGCTGGATTTCCCAGGCCTGCAGGATCACGGAAAAATGCGGGGTTGACCCCGATAATTTGGAGGAATTATCATGAACTACAACAAGAAGTCTATTGAAGACATTGCCGTTGCCGGCAAGCGGGTGCTGTGCCGCTGCGACTTCAACGTCCCCACCAAGGAAGGTAAGATCACTTCCGACAAGCGTATCGTCGCCGCCATGCCCACCATTAAGTATCTGGTGGACCAGGGCGCAAAGGTCATTCTGTGCTCTCACATGGGCAAGCCCAAGGGCGAGTGGAAGCCCGAGCTGAGCCTGAAGGTCGTGGCTGAGCGCATCAGCCAGCTGCTGGGCAAGGAAGTCATCATGGCTGCCGATGTGGCCGGCGAGGACTCTAAAGCTAAGGCCGCCGCTTTGAAGGATGGCGATGTGATGCTGCTGGAGAACACCCGTTACATCAAGGGCGAAACCAAGAACGATCCCGAGCTGAGCAAGGCTCTGGCCGATCTGGCTGACATCTTTGTCAACGATGCTTTCGGCACTGCCCACCGTGCTCACTCCTCCACCGCCGGCGTGGCTGACTATCTGCCCGCTGTTTCCGGCTACCTGGTGCAGAAGGAAGTTGCTATCATGGGCAAGGCTCTGGCCAATCCCGAGCGTCCCTTCGTTGCCATTCTGGGCGGCGCAAAGGTCTCCGACAAGCTGAATGTTATCAACAACCTGCTGGAGAAGGTGGATACCCTGATCATCGGCGGCGGCATGGCTTACACCTTCCTGGCCGCTCAGGGCTACACCGTGGGCAAGTCCCTGGTCGACAACGAGAAGCTGGACTACTGCAAGGAAATGATGGCTAAGGCCGAGGCTAAGGGCGTAAAGCTGCTGCTGCCTGTTGACACCGCTGTTGCCGCTTCCTTCCCCTCCCCCATCGATGCTGAGATCGCTGTTGACTATGTTGACTGCACCGCTATTCCTGCCGATCAGATGGGTCTGGACATCGGCCCCAAGGCCTGCGCCGAGTTTGCCGCAGCTGCCAAGGCCGCCAAGACCGTTGTTTGGAACGGCCCCATGGGCGTGTTTGAGAATCCCACTCTGGCAAAGGGCACCATCGCTGTTGCACAGGCACTGGCTGACAGCGACGCTGTGACCATCGTTGGCGGTGGCGACAGCGCAGCCGCTTGCGAGCAGCTGGGCTTTGCAAACGCAATTACCCACATTTCCACCGGCGGCGGCGCTTCCCT
>JAGBSG010000078.1 GCA_017632035.1 Oscillospiraceae bacterium
ACATAGGAACCCTCTCCAGACAGATATGCTCGGACCATTGAAATTTTTTGCTCCGGTGTCCATTTTGATTTGGACATAGAAAATACCCCCTAAAATAGACTTTGGATATTTCCGTGGTCTACTTTAGGGGGATCATATCAGTATGCAGACAGCCGGTTTTTTCGTAACAAAACAGTGGAAAAGAGCAGCTGGGTGTGATAGAATGGGCAGCAGGAAATGAAATGCTCCGTTATTTTGGGAACAGGGAGGTAGAGTATGCTGCCGCAAGCTTTTTTGGATAGAATGGAAATGCAGCTGGGGCAGGAATACCCGGCTTTTTTACAGAGCCTGGAACGTCCCAGGGCCGTTGCGCTCCGGGGCAATCCCCTGAAAGGAAAGCTGCCGAAGCTGCCGTTTTTGCTGGACAGTGTGCCCTGGGAACCGCAGGGCTTTTATTACGACCCGGAGGCAAGACCCGGTCTGCACCCCTACCATGAGGCCGGCGTATACTACCTGCAAGAGGCCAGCGCTATGGCACCTGTGGCTCTGCTGGAGCCGCAACCCGGGGAGTGGGTGTGCGATCTGTGTGCCGCGCCCGGCGGAAAGACGACCCAGATCGCCGGCCGTATGCAGGGAAAGGGCTTTTTGTTGTGTAATGAGATTAATCCTAAGCGCTCGAAGATCCTGAGCCGCAACATAGAGAGAATGGGTGTTGCCAATGCGCTGGTGACCAATGAGCACCCAGAGCGACTGGCACAGCGGCTGAGTGGCTGCTTTGACCGGGTGCTGGTGGACGCTCCCTGCTCCGGCGAGGGAATGTTCCGCAAGGAAGAGGCCGCGGTGACGGACTGGAGTCAGGAGACTGTGGATATGTGCGCCAACCGCCAAGCAGAGATCCTGCGCTCTGCTGCTATGCTGGTGCGCCCCGGCGGAAGGCTGGTCTATTCTACCTGCACCTTTGCCCCTGAGGAAAACGAAGGAGTGATCCGCAGCTTCCTGCAGGAGCACCCTGACTTTGTTCCGGAGGATGTGGCTGCGCCCTGGTTCACGGCAAGCGGCACGGGTATGTACCGCATGTGGCCCCATAAGCTTTTGGGAGAGGGACATTTTGCGGCTGTTCTGCGTAGAATAGGGGGCAGTGCCCGGAGCGCCGCTGAACACGCAGGCGAAAGGCTGCCTCATGCATGGGCAGATTTTGCAAAGGAACTGGATATTTCTTTGCCCCAGGGTGTAGCGTTCACCTTTGGGCAAAGCCTGTACTGGGCGCCTGCAGGGCTGCCTGACCTTCGGGGGCTGAAGGTAGAGCGACCGGGATTGGAGCTGGGTGTCCTGAAGAAGGGACGCTTTGAGCCATCCCATGCTCTGGCGCTGTGGCTGCAGACCTGTGCCAGGGTCCAGGAGTACGGAGCACAGAGCGAACAGATCAAGGCCTACCTCCATGGAGATGTGGTCAGTTCCCATCAAAAGGGGTGGTGCCTGGTCACGGTGGATGGGTTTTCCCTTGGCTGGGGCAAGGGCGATGGCACTGTGCTGAAGAACCATTACCCCAAGGGATTGCGGCGCTGATGCTGAAACCATACTTTACACTTTACATAACGCAAAGTATGTGATATAATATAAAAAATCGTGTAAAAGAAAATTTTTAGTCAAATCATCGCAAGGAGAGGATCGTCCTTGGCCAGATATGAAATAATTGGCGGCAAGCCCTTAACGGGGTCTGTCACCGTGAGCGGCGCGAAAAATGCCGCAGTTGCGATTTTGCCGGCAGCTTTATTGGTTGCCGGTACTTGCCGAATTGAAAATGTACCCGACATCTCAGATGTGCGGATCCTGCTGGATATTTTGGAAGGCATGGGCGCAAAGATATCCCGTGAGGAAACCAATGTTGTGCAGATCGACTGTACGCATATTACCAGCACCAATCCCAATCCGATGTTGGTGCGGAAGATGCGGGCCAGCTACTATCTGATGGGCGCGCTGTTGGGCCGGTTCGGTCGGGCTGATGTGGCCCTGCCCGGTGGCTGTAATTTTGCGTCCCGACCTATTGACCAGCATATCAAGGGCTTTTTGGCTTTGGGCGCTGAGGTGGATGAAACTGAGGACTATGTGTCCATGGAGCCCGGTCCCAATGGCCTGAACGGCAACAGGATCAGTCTGGATATGGCCAGCGTCGGTGCGACAGCCAATATTATGCTGGCCGAGGTGCTGATCCCCGGGCAGACTGTGATCGAGAATGCGGCAAAGGAGCCCCATATCGTGGACCTGGCCAACTTCCTGAACACCATGGGAGCCCGTATCTCCGGCGCCGGTACGGATACAGTGAAGATCCGGGGTGTAGAGGCTCTGACCGGCGGTGCTTATGCCATCATTCCGGACCAGATCGAGGCCGGTACATATATGGCAGCAGCGGCGGCTACCGGCGGCAATGTGCTGGTGTGCAATGTGATCCCCAAGCATATGGAGCGCATATCCTCCAAGCTGCAGGAAATGGGTGCGGAGGTCACAGAGTATGATGATGCGATCCGTGTGAAGACCACCCAGCGGTTGCGGCATACTACGGTGAAGACCCGTCCGTATCCCGGCTTTCCTACGGATATGCAGGCCCAGCTGTGCGTGTGTATGGCGCTGTCCTCCGGTGTCAGCCGCCTGACGGAGAGCGTGTATGAGACCCGTTTCTTTGGCTACTGTACGGAGCTTGCCAGCATGGGTGCGGATATCCTCATCAACGGCAAGACGGCTATCGTTACCGGCAAGGAGTCTCTTCAGGGGGCTACCGTGTATGCTCACGATCTGCGTGCCGGTGCGGCCCTGGTGATCGCGGGTCTGGCAGCCGAGGGTACTACCCGTGTGGAGAATATCCACTTTATCGAGCGTGGCTACGAAAACCTTGTACAGAAGCTCACCGGTCTTGGTGCCAATATCCGCCGGGTGGAGGACTGAATCAAAACAAAAGCTCTCAGGGATCATCCCCGAGAGCTTTTTGATTATTCCTGAAACATGGGTGTGGACAGATACCGGTCACCGGTATCAGGCAGCAGCACGACAATGATCTTGCCGGCGTTTTCGGGCTGTTTAGCCAGTTCCAGAGCGGCCCACAGTGCAGCACCGGAGGAAATTCCCACAAGGATGCCCTCCTGCTTGCCTAACATTCTGGCCGCGCTGTAGGCCTGCTGCTCAGTTACGGAGACTATGCCGTCATAGATGTTTGTGTTCAGAACTGAAGGGATGAAGTTGGCACCAATGCCCTGCAGACCGTGAGGCCCGGCCTTTCCCTTGGACAGAAGCGGTGAGCCGGCAGGCTCAACGGCAACGATCTGCACACCGGGCTTGCGCCTGCGCAGATACTCGCCAACACCGGTAATGGTGCCACCGGTGCCTACACCGGCAACGAAAATGTCCACAGCGCCTTCGGTGTCTTCCCAGATCTCCGGGCCTGTAGAGGTGTAATGGGCAGTGGGATTTGCGGGGTTGTCGAACTGACCGGGGATGAAGCTTCCGGGGATCTCCCGGGCCAGAGCCTCGGCCTTCCGGATCGCGCCGGTCATACCTTCTGCGCCGGGGGTCAGGACTACCTCTGCCCCATAGGCGGCCATCAAGAGTCTGCGTTCTACGCTCATGGTATCGGGCATAACGATGATGGCCCGGTAGCCTCTGGCGGCAGCAACAGCGGCCAGACCAATGCCTGTATTTCCGGAGGTGGGCTCAATGATGGTAGCACCGGGCTTCAGCAGGCCCTTGGCTTGCGCGTCTTCGATCATGGCCAGGGCCACCCGGTCTTTCACAGAGCCGCCGGGATTGAAAAATTCCAGCTTTGCCAGCACTCTGGCCTGCAGCTGCTGGGCTGCTTCCAGGTGCGTCAGTTCCAGCATGGGCGTATGACCGATCAGCTGATCGGCAGAGGTATATAGGGGCATAATGGAGACCTCCTGTCAGGGCTTTTTTGGATTATATCGCCGGATCGCCTTTTTGTCAACAGAATGTCCAGACCTGCCTTTCAAGGGGCTATAGATTGACATTAACCGGTTGGTGTGGTAAACTGCCAATAAGATTGGAGGGATATTCCGTGACAGATATTGAACAACAGATCGAGGGTATTGTGGATACCATTCTGGAGGACTATCTGCTGGGCAGAGATATCGATGGGCTGGAGCAGCTTAAGCATCCGGATAAGGATGTGATCATCGATATGCTCGATAAGCTGCGCAGGATCATCTTCCCCGGTTATTTTAAGGAGAAGACCTACCGGATATACAACGCAAAGCATAATTTATCCATGCTCATCGAGGATGTGATGTTTAACCTGAACCAACAGATCGCCCTGGTGCTTCAGGAGTCCGGCCGGGAATACAGCAGGTCTGAGCAGATCTGCCTGGAATTTTTCCGTGCCATTCCCAAGGTCCGGGCTTTGGTGCAGACGGATCTGCAGGCGGCCTACGACGGTGACCCGGCTGCGGCAGGGAAAGAAGAGATCATTTTTTCCTATCCCGGTCTCTTCGCTATTACAGTATACCGCCTGGCCCATGAGCTTTATAGGCTGGGTGTGCCCATGATCCCCAGAATGATGACAGAGCATGCCCACAGTGTGACCGGCATCGATATCCACCCCGGCGCAACAGTGGGTGAGTATTTCTTTATCGATCACGGTACCGGTATCGTCATCGGTGAGACCACGGTGATCGGCGATCGGGTGAAGCTTTATCAGGGTGTGACACTGGGCGCTCTTTCCACAAGAGGCGGCCAGAGCCTGCGGGGCAAACGGCGGCATCCGACGATCGAGGATAATGTAACGATTTACGCCGGCGCTTCCATTCTGGGCGGCAATACAGTGATCGGCAACAACTGTGTGATCGGCTCCAACGCCTTCATCACCAGCTCTGTTGCTCCGGGTACTACAGTCAGCATCAAAAACCAGGAGCTGCAGTTTAAGTCCCATCCACTGGAGACAAGAGAATCATAAAAATAAGGCGCAGCCCTGTAGTGGGCTGCGCCTGAATTGCTTTAATCCGCGAAAGTCAAAACATCCTTGTAACGGTCCTTGAAGATGCCGTAGACCGCATCCAGTGTGGCTTCATCTTCCACAGCCAGATAGTTTTCGGTCTGCTCATCCACAGGCTCGATCTCCAGGATCACGATCTCACCGGCTTCGTCTTCAGCAGGAGTGAGCACCAAATACTCCTTGGCAGCATACTCGATGCAGTCCAGGTATTCAAAGGTGATATCCTCGCCGTTTTCGTCGGTAAGGGTGATCAGGGAGTCTTCCTCTTCCAAAATCTCGTCGTTTGCCATAGAGGTTTCCTTAGCGCTGGATACGGCCGGAGCCGTCGCCGCCGGCCAGCTTCTCGACCTCAGCTACAGTGACCATGTTGTAGTCGCCTTCAATGGAGTGCTTCAGAGCGGAAGCGGCAACAGCGAATTCAACAGCAGCCTGGGTGTCTTTGCCGGTGAGCAGGCTGTAGATCAGACCGCCGCCGAAGGAGTCACCGCCGCCAACGCGGTCGATGATGTGCAGGTCGTACTTCTTGGAGAAGCAGTACTCGTTGGAAGCTACATCGTACAGCATGGCGCTCCAGCCGTTGTCGAAGGCGGAGTGGCTCTCACGCAGGGTGATAGCGACCTTCTCAAAGCCAAACTTGTCAGCCAGCTGCTTGGCGACGGACTTGTAGCCCTCGTGGTTCAGAGAACCGGCGTAGATGTCAGTAGCCTCAGCTTCGATGCCGAATACATCCTTGGCATCCTCTTCGTTGGAGATGCAAACATCCACATACTTGCACAGCTCGGTCATAGCGGCGCGGGCCTGGTCACGGGTCCACAGCTTGCCGCGGTAGTTCAGGTCGCAGGAGATCTTGATACCCTTGGCCTTGGCAGCCTTACAAGCCTGCAGGCAGGCTTCCACCATGTTGGCACCCAGTGCGGGAGTGATGCCCGTGAAGTGGAACCAGTCAGCGCCTTCGAAAATGGCATCCCAGTCAAACTCGGCAGGATCAGCCATCTGGATGGCAGAATGGGCACGGTCGTAGATACAGACGGAGCCTCTCTGAGAAGCGCCCTTCTCATTAAAGTAGATACCGACGCGGTCGCCGCCACGGACGATCTTGGAGGTATCAACGCCAAAGCGGCGCAGGCTGTTCACAGCGGCCTGACCGATGGAGTGGGTGGGCAGCTTGGTAACGTAAGCAGCGTCCATGCCATAGTTAGCCAGGGAAACGGCAACATTGGCTTCACCTCCACCGAAGGTGAACTCTACATGGTCACACTGCACGAAACGCTCGTAGTTGTAGGGCTGCAGACGGAGCATCAGCTCGCCGAAGGTAATGATTCTTTTAGACATGGTAATGTGTCCTTTCTTAATTGTAATAATCGATTAACCGAAAGCAGCCTGACGGGCCTCGGCGCACAGAGCGGTGATCTTCTCGAAGTTGCCGGCAGCGATGTCAGCCTTGGGGCAGACCCAGCTTCCGCCAACGGCGTGGATGAAGGGAGCGGAGATGTACTCCTTGATATTGGAGGCGTTTACGCCGCCGGTGGGCAGAAACTTGATGCCTACAAAGGGAGCAGCCAGGTTCTTCATGGCGTTCAGGCCGCCGTAAACATTGGCGGGGAAGAACTTGATAACCTTGATGCCCTTCTTGATGAGGGTGGTGATTTCGGTGGGGGTAACGGCACCGGGGGTCACGGGGATGTTGTTGGCGATGCACCAATCCACGATCTCCTCATCGGTTCCGGGAGAAACGATAAACTTTGCGCCCATGGCCACAGCCTGCTTGCACTGCTCCAGGCTCAGAACAGTGCCGGCACCTACCAGCATGTCGGGGCAGCTTTCGGCAACAGCCTTGATCGCGTCGGGGGCGGCAGCGGTACGGAAGGTGATCTCCATAACGTCAATGCCACCGGCCAGCATGGCCTGCGCAGTGGGAACAGCGTCCTTGGCATCGTCCAGAACGACAACAGGCACGACACCTGCTCTTGCGAGTCTACTTAAAACATCCATGATTTCTTACCTCCTGAGCTGTAATTAGCTTTAGATTATATACATAAAGGGTAAAATGTCGCACAATCCGGCATCGTACCATTCATTTAAATTATAGTGAGCCTGTGTGAGTTTGTCAATAGGCCGGCGTGACAAATTTTGGTTAGACAGCAGGTGTCTTTGGATCGCGGACAGAAACTGTAAAATTTAGAGATTTCGCAAACAAACGGGGCTGTCTCGCGAAGGCATTTGCATAAAAGAAATGAAAAAATAAAAGAAATGAAAAAGCAAGACTGTCATTCCCGGTGGAGCGCAGCGGAATCGAGGAATCTTGGCACTATATTACTGCCAAGCAGTCAAATAGTGCCAAGATCCTTCGACTCGCTATGCTCGCTCAGGATGACAGCCTTTTTGTAGCTTTATCTTTCTTGGGCTATTGGTTCATTTAGATCAAAACTGTGCAGAGCCGGCGGCCTTCAGCTGCAGCTGGAGCTTGTCGGCGATGAGGGCGATGAACTCAGAATTGGTGGGCTTGCCCTTGGTATTGCTGACGGTGTAGCCGAAAAATCTTTGCAGGGTATCCAGATCTCCTCTGTCCCAAGCCACTTCAATTGCGTGGCGAATAGCACGCTCCACGCGGCTAGGGGTAGTCTGGAATGTTTTGGCGACTTGGGGATACAATACCTTTGTAATGGCATTGATCACATCCATATCGTTTACGGCAATGATGATGGCTTCGCGCAGGTATTGATAACCTTTGATGTGTGCCGGAACGCCGATCTCGTGGATGATACCGGTGACCATAGTTTCGATGCTGGCTTTGTCGGGCCGGCGTACAGAGTTCTTCCGGAGGCTCTCCCCGCCCCGGATCTCAGTCAGCCGCTCCACCAGAGCGCTCATTTCACAGGGCTTGAGCATTAGATAGCGAACGCCAAAATTTGCTGCTGCCGATGCTACATAGTCGGTGACAAAGCCGGATGTAGCCAAGGTGACCGGCCTGGACTCTGTGCCGGAAATGGCCTTGAGGACGCTAAGGCCGTCCCGCTTTGGCAGCATCAGGTCCAGCACCAGTATATCGGGCTTGCGTTCAGTGACCATGCGGATCGCCTGCTCCCCATCGTTGGCGGTCCCCACTACCTGAAAGCCTCCTGCCTGCTGCAGAGCGGCAGATAAACTGCTGCAAAATTCTTCCGTATTGTCTGCGATGATTACGGTTGTTAAATGATCCATTACTTCCTCTCCTGACATTTTTGAAGATGCTCCCCTTGGATTGCGACGAATATAATTTAGCATAATGTAGCGGTTTTTGCAAGGAGATTTCAAAATTATCGCTCGTCAAAAACATGCAGAAGAAAACTAAATTATACAAAAAAAGAAATAATTCGACGAATTTCGACAAAACTGTCCGTCAAATAGGACGGTTGACGGATCAGGAAGTGATGTAGTACAATAAAAATACAATTTATGAACGAAAAACGGCTTGTGGACATATGGCGCCTGGCCGGATGGAGGAAAACATGGATAAGCGTGTAAGTGCCCTGATGGGGTTTCTGGATCAGTCTCACAGTGTATATCACGCGGTAAAAGCGATGACCGAGCAGCTGCGTGCCGCCGGATATACCTGTCTGCAGGAGGCACATGACTGGTCACTTGTTCCCGGCGGCAGGTATTATTTGACCAGAGGAGAAAGTGCGCTGATTGCTTTCCGATTACCGGAGGGAACACCGAAGGGCTTTTTGATGAGCGCCAGCCATTCGGACCGTCCCGGCTTTAAGGTCAAGGAAAACGGGGAGCTGGTAGGCACATATACCCGTCTGGCGGTGGAACGTTACGGCGGTATGCTCATGTCTACCTGGCTGGACAGGCCTTTGTCCATTGCGGGCAGAGTTTTGGTGGAGACTCCCCGGGGCGTAGAGAGTCGGCTGGTGGATATGGATAAGGATCTTTTGCTGATCCCCAATGTGGCGATCCATATGAACCGAAAGGCCAACGAGGGGTATAGCTGGAATCCCGCTGTAGATATGCTGCCGCTGTTGGGCGGTAAGGATGCCGCGGGGAAGCTGCTGACCGGCCTGGAGGAGATGGCCGGTGGTAGAATTCTCGGGCATGACCTCTATCTTTATGTCCGTCAGAAGGCCTCTGTGTGGGGGATCGACGGTGAGTATCTGTCTGCACAGGCGTTGGACGATCTGGCTTGTACCTGGGGCTGTATGCAGGGCTTCCTGAAAGCCTCAGGCAGTGCCGGTGTGCCGGTGCTGTGCGTGTTTGACAGTGAGGAGGTGGGCTCGGGCTCTTTGCAGGGTGCTGCGTCTGATCTTCTGGAGGCCACGCTGAACAGGATCTGCCAAGCCTTGGGGCTGAATTACCACCGGATGCTGGCACAGTCGTTCATGGTGTCGGCAGACAACGGCCATGCTGTACACCCAAATCATCCGGAATATGCCGATGCCACCAATGCCCCTGTGCCGGGAGAGGGTGTGGTCTTGAAGTATAATGCAGCCCAGCGTTATACCACCGACGGTGTCTCTGCGGCGCTGCTGCGAAAGCTGTGTATGCGTGCCGGCGTGCCCGTGCAGGCTTATTGCAACCGGGCAGACCTGCAGGGAGGGTCAACACTGGGCAATATCTCCCTGACCCATGTATCTGTGCCAAGTGTGGATATCGGCCTGGCACAGCTGGCTATGCATTCGTGCTATGAGACAGTGGCTGTCAGGGATACGGTGTATCTGGAGCAGGCGATGGAGGCTTACTTTAGCGCCACACTGGAGCACACGGCTGATGGGATTTTTGCGTTAGAGTGGCACAATTATGTAGCAAAATGACCAAAAAAAGTTGGTAAAATCTGTAGGAAACGACTAATTGCATGTGGTTAGATCCTATGGTATCATAATAGCATCCGAACGAATGGGGTCTACTCCACAAAATAGACCCCATTTCGTAAAAAAAGGAGGAAAAATCAATCCGTAGACTTGCGGTGCGGCAGTGTGGAGACCTGTCGTAAAGCGGCACGCTGTTTTGCTCGGCGGTCGCGAGAGCATATGCGAGGAGTCGGTATGCTTAAAGTCAGTAAGTATGGCAACAATGTCCCTGAAGAATGTCAAGAAAATCTACCCGTTCAGTGGAGATGACATCAAGAAGCACAAGGCACAGGCCAAGAGAGCTAAGAAGCAGAAGCCTGAGGAGGCCGAGGAGAACAAGGTAAACCTGCAGATTACCGACAAGGGTGTCGTGGCTGTCCAGGAGTTCAACCTGGAGGTCGCTGATAAGGAGTTTATCGTTCTGGTCGGTCCTTCCGGCTGCGGTAAGTCCACCACCCTGCGTATGATCGCCGGCCTGGAAGAGATCTCTGAAGGCGAGCTGTGGATCGGTGACCGTCTGATCAACGATGTGGCTCCTAAGGACCGCGATATCGCCATGGTCTTCCAGAGCTACGCTCTGTACCCCCACATGACTGTGTACGATAACATGGCTTTCGCTCTGAAGCTGCGCCACACCCCCAAGGCTGAGATCGACCGTAAGGTCAAGGAGGCAGCTGAGATCCTGGACATCACCCAGTATCTGGGCCGTAAGCCCAAGGCTCTGTCCGGTGGTCAGCGTCAGCGTGTTGCTATCGGTCGTGCTATCGTTCGTGACCCCAAGGTCATGCTGATGGACGAGCCTCTGTCCAACCTGGATGCTAAGCTGCGTAACCAGATGCGCGCCGAGATCATCAAGCTGCGTCAGCGTATCGACACCACCTTCATCTATGTTACCCACGACCAGACTGAGGCTATGACCCTGGGCGACCGTATCGTCATCATGAAGGACGGCTTCATCCAGCAGATCGGCACTCCTCAGGAGGTCTTCAACCATCCCTACAACCTGTTCGTTGCCGGCTTCA
>JAGBSG010000079.1 GCA_017632035.1 Oscillospiraceae bacterium
CGATTAACGGCTGGCGACTACTGCTCTTTAATGAATTGTGATCTTCTGGGCGAAGCGGACACAGCGCCGGCTGTTTTGGTCGCCGAATACGATGATCTGCAGCCCATCGGTTCCCGGATCGATACCCGGAAGCTTTTCACCGTCGGCAGTGACGGCTACATACACCCGGTCCGCCTGCAATATCTCCTCCGCTGTAAATTCCACACTGTAATTATCCGCGGAGGTCACTGTCAGCCCGGACAGCTTCGTCACATCGATGCCCTTCTCCTCCAAAAGTCTTCGCAGCAGGATACCCGTATAGGTATGGGTGGTAATATCCCCTTTCCCGTCGGTCAGTTCGCCGGAAAACGCGCCTTTATCCAGGTCCTCGAAGGATACAGCGATCTGCTGATCCTCCCGCAGGATCACCATACCGGCCACTTCTTCCTGATTGCTCAGGTGCACCGCCGCCACAATGCCGGTAACTATCAACAGCAGGATGACCCCCACAATCAATTTTCTTGACAAGCGGTAAACCTCCTGACCTCCGGAATCCGCTGGAGCATGCGAAACAGTGATTCTCCCAAAAGTCCGCCAAACAGGCCGACGGTGCAGGCGATCAGCATCCACAAAAGGAGGGCAACCCCCTCCAGCCGGAACACCAGCAGATTGGTAAGCAGCGCCCCTGCTGCATTGGCTGCCGCACAGGTCAGGGCAAAATAGGTCTTGTTCCTGTGGGGATAAAACCTGCGGCACAGATCAATGACCACCCCCGGCAGTGTGTAGGTCACAATTCCAAAAAAGCCCTGGTAGGCGCTCATGCCCAGCGCCAGGGCGATCAGGCTCTGGACAAATCCCGCAGCCGTTCCCGCACAGCTCCACGGTAAACCGGCGGTGCCGATCATCAGGAACATGAGCGAAAAGGCTGCCGCCGCGCCTCCGCCGGGAATCCTGAGAAAATCCGTCAGAAAATTGGTGATCGGTGAGATCAGGCGCTTTGTCACCAGGCTCAAAGCGATGCAGATCGCCAGAAAAGCCAGGTGACTGAGTGATACCTTATATTTCATAGCTTCTCCTTTACAAACACGGTAGGCGCATCTGTTTCCGGATACACCCTGGCAGCAGGCCATAGCCAAGGCCTTAGGCTCCTGCTGCTCGGAAAAAGTTATTATTGTTTTTTTCGTCGCTCTAAGATTTTTGCCTCCTGCCTCTCGGACTCCCGAAGCAGAACATCAACTTCCAGATTGCAGCTGCGTGCAAACAGGTTCAGCACATATTGGGATATTTGCTGCTTCAGCAAGGTGTTTTCCGGCTTGTATGTGCGAATAAACGCCGCAATCCTTGCCCCAGAGATCACCATGCTGCCCACAGAGCATTCTTCAAAATCCACTGCGTACAGTATTTGGTTTTTTTCATCATACAGGAAGTTTCGCAGATTGACATCCGTCATTACAAAGCCGGTATGCCGGGCAAATGCCGTCAGCCATGCCACCAGCTTCTCCCAAACATCCCACGCAGGCTTGCCCATTTGCTCCTGCTGCTGCAGACATTCCACCAGATTTTGCCCAGGCAGTTCTGACAGCACCAGGGTTTTGTTGCCCGCCTCGATCACCTTCGCACAGGGCAGCTGCTTGTCCTGCAGTAATCTGTAAAGATGCAATTCTTTTTGAAAGGATTCTTCTTCTGTGAAGGTTTTTATAACAAACCGTCCCGCATCCGTCTGCGCCAGCGCGACGCTGTTGCGGCGACTTTTATATTTTCTGATTATCTGCTCTGCCATTGCGTCCTCCCTTATAAAGGTGTGTGCGCGGTATAGGAAGCAGGCACAACAATTTCCATTGTCGTATCCCGGTGGTGACCGGCAAACTGCCGGGATGAAACACGCAGCATAGAAAGTACGGCGGTAAAATACTTAAAAGCGATGGCTCTTCCAGTTGTGCCGCCCCCATGGTTTTGCCATGGGGGCGGTGCTTTTTGATTACAGAGAATTGATGGTGGGGTCGTTCATGTCGATGGGGAAGTCCAGGACTTCGTCCATGTTCTCCCAGATCTTCTTGAAGGCCGCGATGTAACGGTCCACCACCTCGGCGCCATTGGGCGGGTAGATGGGATCGTAGAATACGATGGAGTCCTCCAGGATCTGCTGGGTGACCTCGTAATCCTCAGGACCGTAGTTGACGGGCTTGCCGCTGCCGTAGGGGCAGGTCCAGGGACAGCCATAGCCGTAGCCGGTCTTGTCCTTGAACAGACCCTGCAGCTGCACGGGACGGGTCTGCCAACGCTTGGCCTCGCAGCCCTCGGCGATCAGGGCCTTCTGGATGCGGGCGCGGAACTCGTTGGGGCTCATGTTGATGCCCAGGGCCTTGGGATCGAAGCGGATACGGTAGTAGTGGTACACGCTGGTACGGTCCTCAGGCACATAGGGGGTGATCAGACCGGGCATACCCTGCAGACCGGCGGTCAGGCGGGCGGCATTGGCCTGACGGATGGCGTTGTCGTCAGCCAGATGGGTCAGCTTGGAGCGGGCATAGGCAGCGGGCAGCTCCAGCATACGGTAGCACCAGCCGATCTCGTAGCTGTTGTAGTCACGGGGCACACCAGCCTTCAGCTTCTCGCCAAAGACACGCAGCTGGTTGGCCTTCTCGTAGTACTCCAGGTTGTCGGTATTCACCAGACCGCCGTCGCCGCACTCCAGGTTCTTTAGGCCGTTGAGGCTGAAGACGCTCAGATCGGCCAGAGTACCCACATTGCGGCCCTTGTAGGTAGCGCCGTGGGACTGGCAGGCATCAGCGATGACCTTCAGATTGTACTTCTTGGCCAGAGCGTTGATCTCGTCGTAATCACAGGGCATACCGTGCAGGTCAACAGGAATGATGGCCTTGGTCTTCTCGGTGATCTTGGACTCCAGCTTCTTGACATCCATGTTGAAAGTTCTGGGATCTACATCACAGAACACAGGGATGGCATTGTGCTGCAGGGCACACAGAGCGCTGGCCACGAAGGTCAGGGAGCTGGTGATGACCTCGTCGCCGGGCTTGATGCCCACAGCTGCCAGACCCATGTGCAGGCCGGCAGTGCCGCTGTTACAGGTCAGGGCGTACTTGGAGCCGACAAACTCGGCCCACTCCTTCTCCAGGCCGGTGATCTCAGGGCCGTTCAGACCCCAGAAGACCTCACGGTCCAGAACACGGTTGACGGCATCGCGGTCAGCCTGAGAGATCTGAGGATACTTGATGTGACCCTGAGGGTTGGCCTTTTCGCCGCCGTTAATCGCTAATTTTGCCATATTTTGCACCTCTTTCAGTTATTAAACTTTGAAACGGTTGACCTTCATGCCTTTGACGCCGGGCTTGACCATAAAGATGCTGCCGGCCAGAGGATACTCTGCCTCCGGGGCGTCAATGCTGGAGGTATTGACATACAGCTCGTCCAGGTTCTCGCCGCCAAAGCAGCAGCAGGTCACATGGACCGCGGGGAATTCCCACTTGCCCAGCTCTTCGCCGGTGGCAGGATCGTAGCGGCGGATGGCGCTGCCGCCCCAATGGGCTACGAACAGTGTGCCATCGGCAGCGATGGTGAAGCCATCGGGGTTGCCGCTTTCCACAGGCACCTTCACAGCCACCCGGGGATTGGAGGGCAGGCCGGTGGCGCTGTCATAATCGTAGGCGTAGATGGTCTGGGAGTAGGTGTCCACATGGTAGACGGTCTTGGCATCGGCAGTGAAAGCGATGCCGTTGGACACACTGAGCTGGTCCAGCAGCTTGATGGGCTCCTTGCCGCTTTCCAGAAGGTAGAGTCTTCCGGTGTTGGCATCGTCCACATCCTCTTCATTCAGGCGGTTATTCATAGTACCGGCCCAGATGCGGCCGTCGGGGGTAGCCTTGGCGTCGTTGAAGCGGTTGTTGGTTTCGTCCTCGTCCACGGTCTGAAGCACCTGGGTGTCCAGGGTGTCGGGGTCGAACAGCAGCAGATCTCTGCCGCAGCCTACCACCAGCCGGCCATCCTCACAGGGAGCGCAGAAGCCTGTGAAATCGTCGAAGGTCTTCAGCAGGCGGTCCTGACCGTCCTTCAGGCAGTGGACTTCCTTTTTCATGATGTCCACCCAGAACAGGCACTTGCGGCGGTCATCCCACCAGATGCCCTCGCCCAGGCGGGAGCGGATCTTCAAAACAACATTGTTTTCCATATGTACCTCCGGTTATTTCTCGAAGCCGTACTTCTTGCAAAGCTCCAGAGTGTAGGCGATGGCCTTCACATTGCCCTCCCAGCCCAGGAAACCGGCTTCTTCCAGGCAGATGTCGCCGGCAAAGCCGGTGGCGTACACCGCGTCCAGGATCTGCTCCATGGGCACGATGCCGTCGCCTGCCAGGCAGAACTGCAAAGGCTCCACACTTGCCAGGTCGTTGATATGGACTGTGGCGATCCGGCCGGCCACCGCGTTCAGGATCTTCTTCCAATCCGTCAGCGCGTAGGCGTTGGCGGTGTCAAAGTTGACACTGATGGGCAGCTCCTTGACCTTGTCCCACAGCAGCAGGAAGCGCTCCAAATGAAAATCAAAATCAATGTACTGCCATGCGCCGGGCTTGGAGTGATTCTCCAGCAGGATGGTCAGCCCCAGCTTTTCGGCCTTTTCACAGCAGACCTTAAAGCAGTCATAAACCCGCTGGCACATGACTTCGTCATCCTCTCCCGGCCAGGCCTGACCGGCAGTAAGGCGGATGTACTTGGCACCGATGGCGGCGGCCCGGTCCATATCCTCCAGAGCGGTCTGCAGGGCTTCTGCCCGGGCAGCGGCATCGGGGAGGGTGAAATCGGAATAGGCGCTGACCATGAGCACCGGCACGGTCAATTCAGATCGGATGGCCCGGATCTGTTCCATGCTCTTTTCCCGGATGAACAGGGCGTTGATATCCACACTGTCCAGGCCCAGCTGGGCGGCCTGCTGGGACCACTGGGGAATGGTTCTGTCCCCGACAAAGAACTCCTTATACAGAGATACCGGCAGACAACTGATCTTAGCTTCCATTGTTTCCTCCTTTATGGTGGCTCTGCCCGGGATTGCCGGGCAGAGCGGTCATTGCTTACAGGGGGAATTCAGCGATCATGTTCCAGCCCACTTCCACGAACTGGGACAGTGTACGCTGGGAAGCACCGTAGCGGATGAATTCATCCTCGGTCAGGTCTTCATAGGCACGGTTGAATTCGGGAATGGTCTTCAGGCTGGCAAGGGTCTGCTCGGAGATGGGCTCGTCGAAGTGAGGAACAAAGGACTCCTCCTTGCCCAGAGCAACCAGGATCTTCTCGGACAGGGACATGGTCATGTCAGAGCCTGCCAGAGCGGTGGCGTGGTAGCCGCCACGCATGCCGGCGGGCATCAGCTTGGCCTCGTAGCCCCGCTCCTTGCAGACCTCGTAGGCTCTCTTGATGCAGGCAGTACCGGACTGGATGATGTCAGCCTCGGCGACATCGGCGTTCATGTCCTGGATCACATCCCGCAGGTAATCGTCGCAGCGGCCCACCATGATGACGGCCCAGGCCTTGCCGGGCTTCTTGCCGGCGGCACGGCAGCGGTCGATACCCCGCTGCTGGGCAGCGGCGATGGCGATACACTGGGGTGCGGTGAAGCTGACGGTACCCACAGTAGTGATACCCTCGGCAGCCAGCTCCTCAATGGCTCGGATACCGGCAGCGGTAGCGGGGACCTTAACGGCAATGTTGGGAGCCCAGGCCGCCAGGCGCTTGCCCATTTCCACCATGAAGGCGGTGTCGCCCTGCTTCTTGGGGTTGACCTGGGCGCAGACATAGCCCTGCTCGCCCTGGGTAGCCTCAAAGATGGGCATGAATTTCTTGGCGACCTCCACTGTGATGCAGCGGATGATCTCTTCAGCCTTGGCATCGCCGGTCAGGCCCTGGGCGCTCTTCAGGAAGGGACGCCAGTACTCGGGATTCTTGTACAGGGAAGCCTTGACCAGAACGGGGTTGGTGGTAACACCGGTAGCGCCGTTCTCAATGTCCTGATCCATGGCCTGGATGACGGCAGTATCGGTCCACCAGAAGCCGGCGCTTTCGCTCAGCGCCTTCAGATAAGCATTGGTAACCATGATTTCGTCTCCTTTATTCTCAAATACGCTCGACGGTGCCTTCCCAGGTGTCCACAGCCTTCTTGGCAGACTTCTCATCGTACCAGTGCTTGGTGACGGTCTTGGCACGGGTGTAGAAGCGAACGCCGTCCAGGCCCAGAACATGCTGGTCGCCATAGAAGGAATCCTTGTTGCCGGAGAAGGGGAAGTAAGCGGAGGGAACGGGGATACCAACATTGATACCCACCATGCCGCCGTCGGTCAGCATCTCAAACTGACGGGCATAGTAGCCGCTCTGGGTGAAGATGACGGAGCCGTTGGCGAAGGGGTTGGCGTTCATCACAGCAACGCCCTCTTCGAAGGTCTTTACCCGCTTGATGACGGTGACAGGTCCGAAGATCTCACGGTCGCCGATGGTCATTTCGGGCGTGACCTTGTCCAGAATGGTGGGGCCTACGAAGAAGCCGTTCTCGAAGCCGGGAACAACCACATCACGGCCGACCAGCACCAGCTCAGCACCCTCGTCGATGCCCTTCTGGATCCACTTGCAGACGGACTCCTTGTGCTTGGCGTTGACCACCGGGCCCAGCTGGGTAGCCGGATCGTAGGCGCAGCCGATCTTCAGGGCCTGCGCCTTCTTCTTCAGCAGAGCCACGAACTTATCAGCGACGGACTCCTGGACAACGATAACAGGCAGAGCCATGCAGCGCATACCGGCGCAGCCGTAAGTAGAGTTGATGATGGCGTTGGTGGCGCTCTCCAGATCGCAGTCCTCCAGGACCAGGGCGTGGTTCTTGGCCTCGCACTGGGCCTGCACGCGCTTGCCGTGGGCAGCGGCCACGGAGTAGATGTGCTTACCGATGGAGGTGGAGCCGACGAAGGTGACGGCCTTGACTCTGGGATCGGTGAGGAACAGCTCAGACTCGTTACGGGAGCAGGTGACCAGGTTTACAACGCCCTTGGGGAAGCCGCCCTCTTCATAGAACAGCTCCATGATACGCATGGAGGTCAGGGGGGTGTAGGAGGCAGCCTTCAGGACCACGGTGTTACCGGTGGCGATGGCCAGGGGTACCATCCAGCCCCAGGGGATCATGGCGGGGAAGTTGAAGGGCACGATGCCGGCAACAACGCCCAGAGGCACACGGTAGGAAGCGGTGTCAAAGCCGGTGGTGACCTGCAGGGAGGCTACGCCCTGGGAGGTGAAGGGTGTGGCGCAGGCCAGCTCGGTGGGCTCGATGGCCTTCAGGATGTCGCCGCGGGCCTCAGCCAGGTTCTTGCCCAGCTCCTTGGCGCACAGGACGGTCAGCTCTTCCAGATGGTCGACCAGGATGTTTCTCCACTTGAACATCATCTGGGTGCGCTTACTGATGGACATCATGGACCATTCGGGGAATGCGGCGTCAGCAGCAGCGATAGCAGCCTCTACCTCGTCAGCGGTACAGCAGGGGACCTCGGCGATGACTTCGCCGGTGGAGGAGTCGGTGACTTCCATCCACTTGTCGGTCTTGGACTCCAGCCACTCACCACCGACACAGTATTTCATTTTTTGTACAGACATAGTATCACTCCTTATGTATTTTGAAATTTAAATTCCAATTATTAAAATTAAATTTCATCACTATTTATTATACCTTTTTGGGGCCATTCTGTCAATAGAACAGGGTCTTTTGGATGTGTAAAAAAACGGCATTCAAAATCAGTGAAAATGCCGAAAATGCCCCACGGGGGAATTAAAAATGGAAAGTTGAAAGTTGAAAATGATTGTGTCGCCTGGGTTGACGATTTGAAATAGGGGAACAGATTCCTCGGCCCGGCGACCTCGGAATGACATGGGGAAATGGGGGCGGTCTGCTCTGTCATTCTGAGCACAGGGCGTAAGCCCGGAGCCGAAGAATCCGTGCGTCCCCGGAGGGCTTTTTGAATGCAAAATGCAAAATGAAGGGAGGGAGCATGGAGGTGCAAAAAGCCTCCCTCGCCTAGAGGGAGGGGGACCGCGTAGTATCCCCCCGGCTGCTGTCGCAGCCACCCCCCTTTAGGCAAGGGGGGGCATGGGTGCGGCGGGGAATTGATTTCCCCTCATCCTGTATCCCCCCGGCTGCTGTCGCAGCCACCCCCCTTTAGGCAAGGGGGGCTCGAGAGGAAGGCGGATTCTGTAATTTTCAATTTTCAATTTTCAGTTTTCCATTTAAGCAGAGTGTCCCATGCGGAAGGAGACTTCCTTTGCCAGCTCCCGCAGCCCGGGCAGGACCACAGAGGCGATGTATTCATCTGTAAGACGGTCGGCAGAGTCGAAGGCGCTGATGGCCGCAACCACTGTGCCGGTATAATCATACAGGGGCACGGACACGCATCGGTGGCCGAGCTCGCATTCCTCATTATCCAGGGCATAGCCCTGCTGCCTGACAGTCTCCAGCTCCCGATACAGCCCCTCCGGCGTGGTGATGGTTTTGGCGGTCAGCCGGGGCAAACCGTACTGGTCCAGGATCTGCCGCACACGGCTTTGGGGCATGGTAGCCATAAGGATCTTGCCGGAGCCGGTAGAATGCATGGGCGCATCCTTGCCGATGCGCAGCATGGTATCCAGCGTACCGTGGGGCGCGCCCACCAGATCCAGGTACACCAGGCGGCCGTCCCGCTCCACCGCCACCAGCGCGCCTAAGTTATAAGTATTGGCAAAGTCAGCCAGCAGCGACCCTGCCATGCTCCGCAGAACCAGATTGCTCTCCAGGGACGCGCCCAGGCGGCAGATCTTCCAGGTCATGGCGTAGCAGCCCGTGTGCTTGTCGTGATACACGTAGCCCTGATCGCACAATGTCCGCAGGTAGCGCACCACCGTAGGCTGAGAGATCTGCAGATTGTCCGCAATGTCCTTTAAGCGCATGGGCAGGTGGTTGGCTGCCATATATTCAATGATGCGAAGCAGCTTGTCGGAAGACAGGTTGGCTTCCGTGCCTTTTGAAACAGCCATAAGAGACCTCCATGTTTTTTCTTTCATTGTAGCACAAAACCGATGAAATGCATAGAGGGGTTTTCATAATTGAAAATGGAAAGATTTAAAATAAGCCCTCTCCCCGGGGAGAGGGCTTGGGCGGGCGAATGCAGGAGAGTCCCTACGGATTCTCTCGATGGTGCTTGTAGGGGCAACCTGCGGTCGCCCGCGGGAGGGTCAAGACCCTCCCCTACGGGTGCGGTAGGGAAAATCGAATTCCCCTCATCCGTCACGGCTTACGCCGTGCCACCTCCCCCCAGGGGGAAGGCTTGGGCGGGCGAATGCAGGAGAGTCTCTACGGATTCTGTCGATGGTGCTTGTAGGGGCGACCTGCGGTCGCCCGCGGGAGGGTCAAGACCCTCCCCTACGGGTGCGGTAGGGAAAATCGAATTCCCCTCATCCTGTATCCCCCGGCTGCTGACGCAGCCCCAGGGGGAAGGCTTAATTTTATACGATACCCTGGGCGGTCATAGCCTCGGCCACCTTGAGGAAGCCTGCTATATTGGCCCCTGCCACATAGTCGCCCTCCATGCCGTACTCCCGGGCGGCTTCCTCTATACTGCGGAAGATATCTGCCATGATGCTCTGGAGCTTGGTATCTACTTTCTCAAAGCTCCAGCTCAGCCGCTGGGAGTTTTGGCTCATCTCCAGACCGGAGGCCGCCACACCGCCGGCGTTGGCGGCCTTGCCGGGACAGAAGAGCACGCCGCTTTGCTGCAGGTATCGGGTGGCCTCCAGGGTGGTGGGCATATTCGCCCCCTCGGCAACGGCGATACACCCACCGGCCACCAGGGCCTGTGCGTCAGAAAGCTCCAGCTCATTCTGGGTGGCGCAGGGCAAAGCTACCTGACAGGGCACGGTCCACACCCCCCTGCCCTGTCGGTATTGCGCCCCGGGCCGGGCCGCAGCATACGCGGTCAGCCGCTCCCGGCGGTCCTCCTTGATCTGGCGCAGAAGCTCCGTATCGATGCCCTGGCTGTCATAGATCCAGCCTGTGGAATCGGAGCAGGTCACAGGCTTTGCCCCCATCTGCCAGGCCTTTTCGATGGCGTAGATGGCCACATTGCCCGCACCGGACACGGCTACGGTCTTCCCCGCAATTTCCTGCCCGTTCCGCCGGAGCATCTCCTGCGTCAGGTACAGCAGGCCATAGCCTGTAGCCTGGGTCCTGGCCTTCGAGCCGCCGAAGGGCAGGCCCTTGCCCGTCAGGACGCCCTCAAAGCTGTTGCGCAGCCGCTTATACTGGCCGAACAGGTAGCCGATCTCCCGGGCACCCACGCCGATATCTCCGGCAGGCACATCCGTGTTCTTGCCCACATGGCGGGCAAGCTCTGTCATAAAGCTCTGGCAGAAGGCCATGATCTCCCGGTCGGACTTACCCTTGGGGTCAAAGTCAGCGCCGCCCTTGCCGCCGCCCAGAGGCAGGCCCGTCAGAGAATTTTTAAACACCTGCTCAAAGGCCAGAAATTTCATTACACTCAGATTCACAGAGGGGTGAAAACGCAGGCCGCCCTTATACGGGCCGATGGCGCTGTTATACTGGACCCGGTAGCCATGATTTACATGGACCTGCCCCCGGTCATCCACCCAGGGCACCCGGAACAGGATACAGCGCTCGGGAGTGGTCAGCCGCTCCAGCAGCGCATCCCGGCGGTAGGCCGCCTCGTTGCGCGCCACCACGGGCCGGATGGATTCCAGCACCTCCTGGGCCGCCTGCAGGAACTCCGGCTGGGCAGGATTCTGCCGCCGCAGCTCCTGCAGGATCTCATCAACATAGCACATAGGCTCTGCCTCCTAACAAAACGGATACAGTCCTAATATGCCAGAATTGGGACTTAAAAATACAGCCGTAATTTCGGCTTTACTTTTTTCTTAAAAAACTGTATGATAGGCTCAAAGAGATCTTAGAAAGGGGTGTGTACTGTGAAGCGTTACACCAAGGTGCTGTTTATCGCCGCCATTGTTTTGCTTGTGGGCATATTTTTATACAGCGGCATTTCCCTGCTTGTCTATTATCTGGAAAGCCGGGAAAGTCAGCAGGTCTACAACGATCTGGCCAATCTGGTAGAGCAGGCACGGCCTGACCCCAAGCCCGGTGTGAGCGAAGGCCCCGACGATCCGGAGACGCCCATCTCCTCCTATGTGACCGTTCTGGATCCCAGGACCGGCGAGCCTGTAGAGCTCCTGTCGGAATACGCCCAGGTGTATCAGCGCAATCCCGATCTGGTGGGATGGATATCCATCGAGGACACGGCGATCAATTACCCGGTGGTTCAGTCCGCATTGAACAAGGTGGACTACTATCTGTATCGGGATTTCAATGGCAAATCCGATTCCCACGGCTGTATCTATGTCCGGGAGCAGTGCGATGTGTTCGCCCCGTCGGACAACCTGACCATCTACGGCCACCGGATGAAGGATCACACCATGTTCGGCCACCTGGCCAAATATGAGAAGAAGGACTTCTGGCAGACCCACCAGCACATCCGGTTCGACACCCTGAAGGAGCGGCACACCTATCAGATCGTGGCGGTATTCACCACCACGGCCACACTGGGTCAGGGCTTTTCGTATCATCTGTTTGTAGATGCTGACAGCGAAGCCGAATTCAATAGCTTCCTGGCAAGCTGTAAGCGGCTTTCCCTGTACGATACCGGGATCACCGCCAGCTACGGTGACAAGCTCATCACCCTGTCCACCTGCGAGTATACCCAGGAGAACGGCCGGCTGGTGGTGGTAGCCAAACGGATCGACTGAGCTGCCGTTCATTTTTCAATTTTCAATTTTCAACTTTTTTATCCCCCACCCCGGCTTCCCTTTCCGTTTCAGCCGCGCTATAATGGGCCCATCGAAAGAAAAAAGGAGTGCTCATTATGGTTGCAACCCTGTCTCCTGCCAAGAAGCTTGTACTTACAGCGGCCTGCATCGCCCTGTGCGTGGTGGTGCCTATGGCCTTCCACGCCATTCCAAATGCCGGCACGGTCTTCCTGCCCATGCATCTGCCGGTGCTGCTTTGCGGTATGCTCTGCGGCTGGCCCTTCGGCGGCATGTGCGGCCTGTTGGGCCCCCTGCTGTCCAGCCTGACTACCGGTATGCCCCCTGCGGCCATGCTCCCTGCCATGATGCTGGAGTGTGCCGTATACGGCGCTGCCGCCGGCTTCCTGATGAAGCGGGTCCGCACCGGCCGTCTGTATCCGGACCTGTACATCAGCCTGATCCCCGCCATGCTGCTGGGCAGGATAGTCTCAGGCATCGCCAAGGCTCTGATCTTCGCCCCAGGCACTACCCTGGTGGGCTGGGCTACAGTATCCTTCGTCACCGGGCTGCCAGGAATCGTGATACAGCTGATCCTGATCCCGGCTATCCTCTTCGCCCTGACCAAGGCAAAACTGATCCCCGCGAGGTATTGATCCTTTCATGAAAAAGCAAGATGTAATCGAATTTTTTGACCGGCTTGCCCCGGGCTGGGATGCCGGCACGGTGAAAAGCGACGCCATTATCGGCAGGATCCTGGACAACGCCGGCGGCTGCGAGGGCTGCCATGTGCTGGATGTGGCCTGTGGCACCGGGGTGATGATCCCCTACTATCTGGAGCGCCGGGCGGCCTCTGTCACCGCCATCGACATTTCTCCCAAGATGGCCGGGATCGCGGCAAAAAAATTTCCCCAGGCCACGGTGCTCTGCGGCGATGTGGAGGAGGCCACCTTTGACTGGCTCTTTGACCGCATCGTAGTGTACAACGCCTTCCCCCACTTCCCCGAGCCGGAAAGGCTGGTGCGCAGGCTGGCCTCTCTGCTGGCCCCCGGCGGCACACTGACCGTTGCCCACGGCATGAGCCGGGCCCACATCGATGCCCACCACCAGGGCGCAGCCAGCAAGGTGTCCATTGGGCTGATCCACGAGGATGCCCTGGCCGCCATGTTCCGCAAATACCTGACCCTCACGGTCAAGCACTCCGACGAGCGGATGTATCAGCTCACAGGCATAAAAGCATAAAAAGCACGCCCCGACGGGCCAATGCCATTTAGTTAAGGCTGTCATCCTGAGCGAGCGAAGCGAGTCCAAAGATCTTCGCAGGAATTTGACTTTATATGTCAATGAAATGCGTAGATTCTTCGTCGCGTTGCTCCTCAGAATGACAGGTTTTTCTTAACTGAATGACATTGCCCGACGGGCGTGCTTTTCTTTACTTTTTGAGTTTAGACAAGACCTTGTCCGTAAACGATGTGACTGTGCCCTCCCGCAGTGCGATCAGCACCGCAAAGTAGGCCGCCGCGCCAAGGACGATATCCGTAAAGGTCATCACCGCGCCGGCTATCGTGGTGTGACTGTTGAAGAAGTAGATCACAGCCGCCATGACTGCAGCTGCCACTGCATATTTCCAAACACCCTTCAGCATCCGGAAGTTATACTCGCTTTTCTTCAGCAGCCATACCTGGGCGCCGCAGGAGACAGCCTCCGCAGCCACAGAGGCGATGATCGCGCCCTCTGACAGCATACGGGGGATCATAACAGCGTTCAGCACCACATTCACAGCGGCAGCGGCAAGGTAGATCATACTCATTTTGCCCTGCTGCCCCGTTGGGCTCAGGTATTGCATACCAAGAAAATTTCCCACCGTCATCAAGGCGATCAGCGGGCAGGACCATTTCAGCAGCAACGATGTCTTCACAAAATCCGGTCCCAGGAACCAAAGAATGAAGGTATCCGAGATCATAAACAAGCCCACAACAATTGGGATCAGGAGCAGCAAGGTAAAGCGGAAGGTTTCCTGATAGGTATCCACCATTGCCTTCTTTTCATCCCTTCCATATAGGTTGGACAATCGCGGCAGCAGGACTGTATTCAGGGCTGTTGTGATCACCACCACCAGATTGGTCAGCTTACGGGCTTGCTCATAGTAGCCGTTTTCGGAGGGGTTGTTGCCCATAGCGCCCAGCATCAGCTTATCGATCTGAGAATAGATCTGCACCGCGATGATAGGGATAAAATACTGGATCACACCGGACAAATGCCGCAGGATATCCAGCTGCGCAATGGGGACCCGCTTGACATATCTGGGCAGAAACAGCAGAAAATAAGAGGTTGTGACAAGGGCGGAAACGGAATTGATCAGAATGTAGATGCCCACATCCTCCGGTTTTCTTACAAAAAGGAACACACAGACAACCGTGGCCAATTTGACCATAATGTTGTTGGAGGCAATGATCTTGAAGTTCTCCATGCCCATATACAGCCAGGATACATCAAACATGACCGACACCACAATAAAGGCAGCCTGCAGCAGAAACACCGTATAGGTGTTATACATAAAGCAGAACACGACATAGGCCAGCATAACACCCAGACTGAGCACAGCGCGCAAAATGAACAGCTCCCAGAACACCTTGCTTCGTGCCTGCTCATTGTGTTGCCGCATGGCGATCTCCCTTTGTCCGTAGGTATTGGCACCAAGGGCAGCAAACAGAGCAAAGGTAAGCGCGATCGTACTGGTATAACTATAGACACCTACACCCTCCGCACCCAGGACACGGGCAATATAGGGCGTGGTGGCCAGCGGGGTGATGACAGAAATAATCTGATATATCAAATTATAAATAAAATTAGAAGCCGTTTTTTTATCCATACATGCTCCCTCACATCGGCACGGGAAGCCGTTGTATTACTCCCCCAGAAGCACCTTTAGATACGCATCTACCGCCGCCTCCGGCGCAAATTTCTGTATCTGCTCCCTCTGCCGGTCCTGTACACGCTTTCGCAGATCAGCATCCCGGACAAGCTGGTCTACCACTGCCGCGGCCAGGAGCGGATCCTTTTTCTGAAGCAGGATGCCGCCCGTACCCAGCGTCTGTCCTACGGCGCTACTGTCAAACGCCACAATTGGCGTTTGGAAATACATCGCTTCCACCAACGGAATGCAGAACCCCTCGTGCTCACTCTCACACAGGAACACATCCGCTACCTGGTAATATGCCAAAAGCTCCGAAAACTGTACATGCCCCGTAAAAATTACATTGCGCAGCCCCAGTTTTTTGGCGTATTTCTTCAGCTTGACACAGTAATTTTCGAGACCTCGGTAATTTCCAGCCAGGATCAGTCGGCTATTCGGATTATAGTATTTGGTATAATAATAGAAATCCAGGATCAAATCTTCATGCTTTTTGTTTGGCGCTATACGCCCTACAAAGACGATGTTGGTGATTCCTCTGCTTTTGCTGTATTTATTCAGGATCTTCGGATCCGCCGGTTTTTTGTAGTCATCAAACCCCATGATAATAGGAATCGTGTGCAGCGGACAGGTATATCCCATCCGTCTGAGCTCGGAGGTATTATACTCTGAGACTGATATCGCACAATCCACCTTTTCCGCAAGCACCCGCACATCCTCATAGCCACGGCTGGCATCCTTCTGTGCAAGCGCGTTGTAACCCTCAAAATAGCGAGGGGGGGTAATATTATGATAATTGAGGATCACGCGGCAGTCATAGCCTGCTACCAGCTCGTTCATATCACCGCCCCCACCCAAATGATGTAGGATCACATCATCCGGACGGCAGTGGTACTGGCTTGTATGCTGACCGATATGCTTTAGTGGCTCATCTACAAAGTTGGAATACACGGCTGTTTCTACACCGCGTTCCCGCAATGCATTATAAAGCGCGGTAGCGTGATTGCCGATCCCATCTCCGTAAGAATAACTGGCCAACATCTGTATGATCCTGCTCATTTCCGAATCCCCCTCATGATCTTCCGTTTGGCTCTGGTAACAAACCAGAAGACTTTCGTCCTGGCTGCGGATATGCGGATATCCTGAAATTTCACAGGTCTTTTATCGATCTTTTTCTCAGCAAGCGTTGCTCTTGCTTTCGAAAATACGTCTTCATAATAATTCACAAGCGTCACCTTTACTTTCTCTTTCTGCCAGGCCCTCAATCTCCCAACAAAAACTCCATATATCGATCGGCCACAGCTTTGCTGTCAAATCTCTTCAGGTTCTCCTTCTGCTGTTCCAGAATTGTTTTTCTGAGGGATTCATCCCGAAGTATCTGATCCATTACCGAAGCAGTCAGCCTTGGATTTTTTTCCCGCAGCAATACGCCGCCTGTACCCAGGGTCTCCCCTATAGCAGAGCTGTCATAGGCCACGATGGGAACTCCAAAATGCATTGCCTCTACCAAGGGGATACAAAAGCCCTCATGCTCGCTTTCACAAAGAAACAGATCCGCTGTATGATAGTAGGCAAGGATCTGCGAGAATTTGATGTGCCCCGTGAAGACCACATTGGTCAGACCCAATTTCTTGGCGTACTTTTTCAGCTTCAGGTAATAGCCTTCAAAGCCACGGTAGTTTCCCACCAAAATCAGACGGCTGTTGGGATTAAAATATTTTGTGTAGTAATAAAAGTCCAGCATCAGGTCCTCATGTTTTTTATTGGGACATATCCGCCCCACAAACACAATATTACTAACACCATCGCTGTATTTTTCCACAGTTGCCGCATCAGGCGCTTTGGTATAGTCGGAGAAATCCATCACAATAGGCGCCTGGTGCAAAGGGCAGGTGTAGCCCATTCGTGCCAGCTCCGAAGAATTATAGGCAGACACTGAAATTGCCATTTCTACCTTATCTGCCAGGAACTTCACATCTTCATAACCGGCCCGGCAATTCGCTTCCAATGCCGGGTTATAATCTGCGAAGAACTCAGGAGGCGTAATATTATGGTAATTAATGATCAGCCTTCCTGGATACTCCGTTACCTTCCTGTTCAATTCACTGCCTGCACCCAAATGATAGAGTATCACATCCTCCTGGCTGGGTACATATTCGGCCACATTCTTGCCCATATGGGACAGCCGGGGATCCACATACTTGGCATAGATCTGAGTATCTACACCTCTGGCCTTCAGGGCATTCAGCAAAGCCCCCGCATGGTTTCCCATGCCATCACCATAGGAATAGGAATCTAAAATCTGTACGATCCGCTTCATTTGCCCAGTCTCCTCTTCATCTTCCGTTTTACACCGGAAACGAACCAAAAGGCCTTTCCCATCCAGGCAGGCATTCGAACATCGCAAAAGCTGACTGCCGTTTCAGGTATGTTCTTTTTCGCCAAAGCGGCCTTTGCCTTTTCCAGGACCGGAGCGTAGGTCTCATAATTCATAGGGAACACCCTTTCGTTATTTTTCTAAGAGCTTCGCCATGGTCTGCTTTACGCAGGCATCCCAGGAGCAGCTGTCGCAATGGGCACGGCCCAGTTCGGCTCTGCGATCCAGCTCTTCTGCCGGGGCGGCAGCCACCGCTGCCATCACGCCGGCCAATGCGGCGGCATCGTTTTCGTCTTCTACATACCAGGCCGCTTCGCCGCCGACCTCCGGCAGGGAGGAGTTTTGGGCAGTGATCACCTGGGTACCCGTGCGGTATGCCTCCAAAATGGGCAGTCCGAAGCCCTCATAATGGGAGGGAAACAAAAAGGCTCTGGCCTGGGCGTACAGCAGGTGTTTCTCCCTGGCTGACAGGTAACCGGGCATGACGATCCGGTCCCGGTAGGGCGAGGTTTCCACCGCCTCCAGGATCCCCTCATAGCGCCAGCCCAGACCGCCGGCAATAAGCAGACGGGCCTCCCTGTCGGTTTCGGCCAGGATGTTAAAGGCCGCCACCATGGTCTCAATGTTCTTACGGGGTTCGATGGTGCCTACATACAGGTAGTAAGGCCAGGCGATGCCAAACTTATCCCGGATCGCGGCAGCCTCCTGCTCCGAGGGCTGCTGCAGGTTCTCCGGGCAGCCGAGGTAGGCCACTGTGATCTTCCTCTCATCCACACCGCACAGCCGGACGATGTCCCGCTGGGTAGACTTGGATATGGTCACGATGGCATCCGCTTCCCGGGCGGAGGCCTTCAAAAAGGTGTTCTGCATAAAGGCATTGCTCAGGCTGCCCCATTTGGGCTGGATCAGCAACGCCGTGTCGTGGACGGTCAGGCACATGCGCACGCCCTTGACCGGGCGGGGCAAAAAGTGCTGGGTCCCCCAAAACACCTGGATGCCATCTGCGGCAATATGCTTTGGCAGGCTGTAGCGCAGCCACAGGGTTCCCACCTTGCCGGGAATGACCCGCCGGTGGAAATTCCTGCCCAGCTCTATAGGATACTCCATTTCCTTGTTGGAATAGAGATAGTATTCATTTTCAGCATCCATGGCGCTGATATAACGCAGCACATGGATCAGATATGTGCCAATGCCCGAGGGCTGCTTGGAGATCAGCGGCCGGGCATCAATACCAATTTTCATAAGACTTCCCTCTCTTTCGCGCTGCCCACTGCCCCGAGCAAAATATAGACCGGTGCTATGGTGGTAAAGGCTGTCAGCTGCTCTGAGATCATGCCGCTGGCTGCCATGGCCATACCGGTATAAAACACCGCCCGGTCAAAGCTGTTTCCCTTTTTTCCGGCGGCACCGCACAGCAGGATCTGCCGGGCAAAGATGAAGACATACAGGCACAGACCCCACAACCCCATGTTCCCCAGCAAAGACAAATAAGTGTTTTCCGAACCGATAGAGCCATAAATACCTACGTAGGCAAAGCCCTGACCGAAGACGGACAGCTGGGTATTATTTACCGCATCGATGATGCTCAGAATATGGCCCGCAGTGGAACCGTCGTACAGGAAGCGCCACAGGGCGCCGTAATCCATCACACTCAGCACCACGATCACGCCGATCACGCCCAGCAGTGTGATGCGCATGTTTTTTCTGTAGTGGTGCACGCTGTACAGACCGATCATCAAAAGACCCAGCAATAAAATTGCCCGGGTGCGGGTCAAATACACGCCAATTACCAGAAGCAGCAGTGCTGCCAGCTTCGGCAGCCGGCTGACCCGGATGCCTGGCTTCAGCTCTTCATGCAGGTCAAAATAATAGAACAGCATGGGCAGCAGCAGGCTGTAGGCCGCGGTCAAAGGACCTGCCCAAAAACCGACCAGCCGTTTGACAGAAAAGAAGTCATTGCCATAGCTGCCGTAGAAATTCCCCGGCAGGCCTTCGATCATATAAGGTGCCTGGTGCTTGATATCCACCAAAAAATCCGTCAAGCCGATGCCGGTGCGCCAAATCTCTTTGGTGCCGATAAGCTTGTCCAGCGCCCAGTCGCCAATGCCAAAGAGGACCGATACCAAAAGCACCGGAAAATACCGGTGGATCACCACATCCCGGAAATCGGACTTGTTGGAGATCGCGCTGCCTATGCACAGAAACACCGGCATCAGCAGCATGCCGCGGCCGCTCTGCAAAGCGTTCATCAAGGGCACTTCCCGCAACAATGTAATGACGAAGGTGGCCGCAAATCCTGCCAGATACAGCAGCGAGGTGCTCATAAGGTGGCGTTCGATCCGCCGGGTAAACACCGCTGCTACGAACAGGCCGATCATCATCAGGTCCTTGAGGTAAAACAGCACCGATGTAACGGAGGCCATACCGGTAAATTTATATACCAATGGCAGCATGATGTCCTGAAAGATCACCCAATACATCAAAAATAGCACCGCATTATCGTATAGGGTCAACCTTCGTTTCATCGGGACTGCACCTCCTTTTTCCGCATGTTACAGACAGCTGAGAAGCTTTTCTGCTTCAGCAGACCAGGCAAAATGCTCTGCCTGAGCCTGCAGGCCTTCTGTCCTGGGCCTTTCCAACACGGAAAGCAAAGCAGTCTTCAAACTGTCCGGGTTTTCACTTTCAAAATAGCTTGCCGCGTTACCCAGCACCTCAGGCAAGGAGGCCGCGTCACTGGACAGCACCGGGCAGCCAGCAGCCATAGCCTCCAACGGCGGGATGCCGAAGCCCTCGTACTTAGAGGGAAACACAAACAGCCTTGCGCCGGCATAAATGGCCGGCAGGTCCTCGTCATCAATAAAGCCGGTGAAATGAAGCTTGGCAACCACTGCAGGGTCGATACCCTCCAGAAGTCCGTCCATCTTCCACCCTTTCCGGCCCGCCAGAACCAGTGGCGGCAGATCGTGGCCCTCCAGGATCAGGCTTTCATAGGCCTTCACCAGCAGCTGCAAATTCTTTCTGGGCTCCAGGGTAGACAGGCACAGCAGGTACTGTTGGGGAAGCTGATATTTCTGCCGGACCGCTTCACCGGGAGCTTTACCGGAGAAGAAGGCCTCTGACACGCCGTTATAGATAACCTCTATCTTTCCCGCGGGTACACGTCCCAAGGCAATGATCCGCCCCTTGGAAAATTCAGACACGGTTATCAGCTTTTCGCACAGGCGCATACTCTTTCTGTAGGAGATCCGAAAATACCATTTGCTCAGGGTGGTCATATTTTCGCCGCAGTCCCAGCACCCCAGATCGTGGATGGTCGTGACCGTATGCTTCCGAAAAAACAGCACCGGCTCCGGAAACGCAGGGAAGAAATACACATCTGCCTTCTGCCTGTACAGTTTCAGAGGGAGGATCAGTTGATTGAAAACCAGCTTATGACCGCCTTTCAGCACCAACGCCTCCACATGGTCCTGCTGTACCGTTTGGAAAAAGGCCTCATGGACAGCATTTTTGAACACCAACACATAGCTGTGCGCCCGGTTTTCAGTCATCTGCAAAGCCATATTCATGGCAAAGCGCTCGATGCCGGAAAAATTATCTGCCAGGGAGGTCAGGTCGATCAGAATTTTCATATTACTTCCTCTTGCGGTACTTCCAAACGATGGGCGCGATCTCAACGGCATCCACAAGGTAGCGCTTTGCCAACCGCTTGGGCTCGCTCATGGCCCGATAAAGCCATTCCAGCCCGTGGTCGCTCATCCACTTGGGCGCGCGCTTGACATTGCCGGCCTCAAAGTCCAGACTTGCGCCCAGACCCAGAGAAACGGGCACGCCCAGCTGCTCCCGGTTGTCGTAAATAAAGTATTCCTGCTTGGGGCAACCCAAGCCTACGATGAGGATATGGGGCCGGGCCTCTTTGATCATTGCCTGGATCTTTGTCAGCTCCTGGCTGTCTCGTTCAAAGCCCATAGGTGGAGAATAAGTGCCCACCACCTGCAGGCCGGGAAATTTGGCAGTCAGCTTCTGCGCAGCCTTGGCGGCAACGCCCTCAGCCGCCCCCAGGAAAAACAGCTTATAGCCCTTCTGCGCTGCCCTCTGACACAGAAGCGGAAACAGATCAGACCCAGAGATCTTCTCTTTGATCGGTGTGCCGTAGAGCTTGGAGATCCAGATCAGAGGCTTTCCGTCCGTAACGATCAGGTCCGCCTGGGCATAGACATCGCACAGCTTGCCGCCACGCTCCAGCTGGACGATATGATCCACATTGGGTGTGACCACATAAGCGTTTTTGTTTAACGCGATCAGCCGTTCGATCTCATCGAGAGCTTCCTCCATGGACAGATTGTCCACCTGGGTATTTAGGAAATTGATTCGCATAGGTCTGCGCCCCTTTATCTTTGGTATTATTCTCGCCGGGGGAAAGCTTCTGCAGTCACTCCAGATATGACCGGTAAGAAATCGAACAACCTATTGAGGCATCCCGACTTCTACACACAGCTGCATTTCCGTCCCTGATTGCCTATCGGCGATCCATTTTGTTCCCAGGAATAAAACGGATCGCCGGTTGTCTTGAACAATCATTTAATTAGATATAACACATACTTACAGAAATCTTTTCGTTTGCAGGGCCCTGCCTTTCCGCGGCCAGGTCATCTGTCTCAAAGAAGCTCGTTACGGCCTGCATCCCGCAGGGCGTCCACCACCAGCTTTACATCCTGGGCTCTGTCCTTAGGGCAGACCAGCACCGCATCGGGTGTCTCCACCACGATCAGGTTGTCCACGCCTACGGCTGCTATCAGCTTGCCGCTGGAATACAGCACACTGTCCGATGTGTCCATGGCCAGCACATCCCCGATGGCAAGGTTGCCCCGGGCATCCGGGTCATAGAGCGCACCCATCATGTCCCAGCTTCCCACATCGTTCCAGCCAAACTCACCGGCTACCACAAGCACATCCCCGGCTGCCGCGGAGGGCTCCATAATGGCGTAGTCCACGGAGATCTTACGGATCTTGGGGTAGACCGCTTCCGTGACGGCTTTCTCCTCCGGTGTGCCCATGGCATCGCCGATCTTCTCCAACAGGGCATAGATATCCGGGATCAGGGCTTGGAACAGCTTCAGGATGGTGCTTGCTTTCCAGATGAACATGCCGCTGTTCCAGGCGTATTGGCCGGTGGCCAAATAGGCCCTGGCTGTTTCTTCATCGGGTTTCTCTTTGAACTCCAGCACCGGCATGGCTCCGCTGCCGGCATTCTCAAATTTAATATATCCGTAGCCCGTAGCGGCAAAGGTAGGTGTGATGCCAATCGTCACCAGCTTATCCTGGGTCTGCGCCGCCTCCACAGCCTGGCTGAGCACCCGGGTAAATGCCGGCGTATCCTTGATATACGCATCGGAGGGTGTGACGATCATAATGCCGTCACCGTATTTGCGCAGGATCTCCATGGCGGTGTAGCCCACACAGGCCGCGGTATTTTGGGCTGAGGGTTCGGCCAGGATATGATTCGGCTGAACACGCCCGGTGGTAGTCTGCCGCATCATCTCTGACTGCGTCGCGTTGGTCACCACAAAAATATCGGCTTTATCCACAGTATAGGCAAGCCGGTCGATGGCCTCATTGACCATCTTCTCCTTGCCGGTCAGGTTCAGGAACTGCTTGGGGGTCTTTTGCCGGGACAGGGGCCAGAACCGTGTTCCGCCGCCACCGGCCATGATGACACCGTATTTTTTCATAGTTTGCCTCCATGCGGCCCGAAGCTCTCAGTCAGCGATTCCGTGCCGCAATTGAAATTCTATATCGCGCCTGGATATTAACCGTCCAGGACTACGCAGCCCAACAGCTGCTTGCCGTAATCCGACACCATCTGCATCTGCCGGTGTGCATCTGTACAGGTGTCCCGGAAGCAGCGCGCGACCAAAATCACAGCCTGAGCAGACCGCAGCGCCTCTACGGCCTCGGTGCTTTCCAGCACGTTGCCGGCATCCAGGGACTTCACACCGGCGTCGGTCAGGGCCTGTGCCAGCACTGCCCGTTCTTCCGGTGCGCCGGTACCGATCAGCAGCACAGTCTCCCCCGCACCGCAGCGGTAACGCAGGTCACAGGCAAGAAGCGCGGCCTTTTTCTCCGGATCTGCCATATCCCGGCCTTCCCATTTGCGGAGCATTCTGTCGATCCCCGTATACGCCTTGGACGGCAGTGTGCCCAGGAGCTTCACACCTGTACGCAGGTGCAGCAGTCGGGCAGAATATATCTTATCGGATTCCATATGCCTAAACCAGGCACAGACTGCCACGATCCCCGCGCCTGCCACAAGGCCCAGCACTGCGAAGATCACAGCCTTCTTCAGTGAAATGCCCCCAGCCTGGGGCTGGACCGGTGCCGCGATGCCCTTTAAAGCGTTTTCGGCGTTGGCAAGATTCTCTTTCAGGTTATTCAGGTAATCCTGATTGTCGTGAATGACAGTGGTAATGTTCGCATCGGATACCAAATTCACGCTGCTGTCCAAAACAACAAGCTCATGGTCACCGATGGACTTTTGGAATTCCTTACGGGCCGCCTCCAGCCGCTCGGTCACGATGCCCAGCAGCTTTTGTGCCACAGCCTGGTCACTGTGACTCAGATACACAGTCAGTGTGGCTGTGCCGCCGTCGGCTTCTACGGTGATGATCTCACGCAGCATCCGCCACTCCATATTGACCGCCTTTGCCATTTCCTCGATGGCGGCATCACTGCTCACCGCAATGCTGTAGGCAGAAAGAAGATAGCCCGCGGCACTGTAGGTCTGGTTGGTTTTGTCCGGCTGGAGCACATCGTCGATAGAAACATAGACAGCCAGCATACCCCGGTAATGCTTATAGGGGTTCAGGTTCAGCAGCTCGGACTGCTGCATATACCGCTGCTGCTCTGCAACCTCGGCCTTGTAGCGCTCTACGACCTGCTGGGCTGATGCCACATCCTCTTCATACTTGGCAAGAGCTTCGGCGTAGGCCTCCTGGGCTGCAGAGTCTGCCTTGTTGCTGCCCAGCCCTTGAAGAAGCGGAAGCCCAACCAGCAGCACTGCCAACACCAGCCCCAGGGCCAGCATGCCCCGCCAACGCTGCAGCGCCGCAAACAGCAGGTCCTTGGGATAGATCACTTGCTCTTCGACTTTGCTTTTCATATATCCTGCCTTTCCGCGCGTTTCTATTCAATCAGCGCCTTCTAACATTTCCCTTGCGTATTTGTAAAAACAGATAGTGGGATCGGTTCTGAACAGTCGTTCTTTGTGTATTCTGCGCAGTTTTTGTATAGTTCCAGTCAGAGCTCATTATATCCCATTTCTATAGTAAAGTCAATGACAGATAAGCCTCTTGCTGTGTCAAATCTGTAAGCTCCACGCCGTGCCTGCTTTCCTGTTTGCGGTGCGCGGCAGCCTCTTCGTCTGTCATTGCGAGGCCTCATGCCGAAGAATCTAACGAGATCCTTCGTCGCTGCCGCTCCTCAGGATGACAGGCCTGAAATTTTGCTCCACAGGAGTATCGGCGGGCGGATGACATCCGCCCCTGCGGGTTCTATCGGAGGTAGGTGCCTACATCCGCCCCAGGGGGAAGGCTTGTATCCCCCCGGCTGCTGACGCAGCCACCTCCGTTTGCGGTACCCGGCGGGAGGGCGGTGCGTCGCGCAGCGAATCAAAATACCCGGCTGCCGAGGGTAGCCGTTTCGCGAAAACCAAAGCCCTCCCCTACGGGGTGCGGAGGGGAATCGAATTCCCCTCATCCGCCCCAATGTGCGCACTGGGGCACCTTCCCCCCAGGGGGGAAGGCTTATTTTGAAATTTTGCATTTTGCATTAAAAAAGAACGCCTTTGCAGGCAATGTCACTTCGTTAAGGGTGTCATCCTGAGCGTAGCGAAGGATCTTCGCACGAAATTGATGGAAACCGTCAACAAAGATGCGTAGATTCTTCGTCGCCTGCGGCTCCTCAGAATGACAGGGCTTTTAACTTAATGGCATTGCCTTTGCAGGCGTTCTTTTTTGTTACACTCTTGCGTGACCGCGTTCGCAGATCACATCCACCACGCTGTCCACATACTGCTGGCACGCTTCCTTGGTGGCGGCCTCCACCATGACCCGGATCACAGGCTCAGTGCCGGATTCCCGGACCAGGATACGGCCCGTATCGCCCAGCGCTTCGGCAACCTTTGCCACTGCAGCCTGGACTGCGGGGTCGTTCTGGGCCTCGGGCTTGGATTTGACCCGGACATTCTTCAGCACCTGAGGATAGATAGTCAGGTCCTGGCACAGCTGGCTCAGCTTCTTCTTCTTTGCCAGCATCACCTCCATGACCTTCAGGCTGGTCAGAATGCCGTCGCCGGTGGTGGCGTACTTGGACACGATGATATGGCCGCTCTGCTCGCCGCCGATGCGGCAGCCGTTTTGGACCATATACTCATAGACATACTTGTCGCCCACCTTGGTCTTGGCGTAGCCGATGCCCTTGGCATCCAGGGCCTTATACAGGCCGAAGTTGGACATGACGGTGGTGACCACGGTGTTATTGTCCAGCTGGCCCATTTCCTTCATGTAGCAGCCCAGGGCGTAGAGGATATGGTCGCCGGTGACGATCTGGCCCTTTTCATCCACGCACAGGCAGCGGTCGGCATCGCCGTCGTAGGCAAAGCCCACATCCAGGCCGTTATCCACCACGAACTTCTGCAGCACCTCGATATGGGTAGAGCCGGCGTTGGTGTTGATGTTGGTGCCGTCGGGCTCGGCGTTGATCACATAGGTCTTGGCACCCAGGGCGTCAAAGACGCTCTTGGCAATGTTCCAGGAAGCGCCGTTGGCGCAGTCCAGGCCCACCTTGATGCCCTTGAAGGAGTACATGCCCAGGCTGATCAGGTAGCCGATATAGCGGTTACGGCCGGAAACATGGTCCACGGTCCTGCCGATCTTCTCCCGCTTGGCAAAGGGGATCTCCTCCCAGGTTTGACCGAACAGCTGAAGCTCCCCGTCGATATAGGCCTCTACATAGTGGATGGTGGCCTCGTCCATCTTCTCGCCCTGGGCGTTGAGCAGCTTGATGCCGTTGTCATAGAAGGGGTTATGGCTGGCGGAGATCATAACGCCGCAGTCAAACTCGTCCATCCGGGTCACATAGGCCACGGAGGGGGTGGTGGTCACATGGAGCAAATAGGCATCCGCGCCGGAGGCGGTCAGGCCGGCGGCCAGGGTGTACTCGAACATGTAAGAGGACCGGCGGGTATCCTTGCCGATGACGATCTTTGCAGGCTCTTCGCTGCCGGCACGGCGCTTCAGTTCGCCATAGTACCAGCCCAGGAAGCGGCCTACCTTGTAGGCATGGTCGGCAGTCAGGTTCACATTAGCCTCCCCACGAAATCCGTCAGTTCCGAAATATTTTCCCATAATAGATTTCCTCCATTCAAAACCGGGAATCGTTGCAGCCGAATTGAAAATTATCGCTTGGCAACGATGGTGTCGTTCTTTTTGTAGATGCTGTTTGCCGGGACTACGCCGCGGACGCAGGATGTGGGATACACATTGGAATCTCTGCCAATGACCGTGCCCGGGTTTAGGACGCTGTTGCAGCCCACCTCTACCCGGTCGCCCAGCATGGCGCCCACCTTCTTGATGCCGGTGGGGATCTCCGGATCGCAATGGATGGTGACCAGGCTCTTGTCGCTTTTCACATTGGAGGTGATGGAGCCGGCGCCCATATGGGCCTTATAGCCCAGGATGCTGTCACCCACATAGTTATAGTGAGGGACCTGGACATTGTCGAACAGGATCACATTTTTCAGCTCGGTGGAGTTGCCTACCACGCAGCCCTCACCCACCAGGGCCGAGCCCCGGATAAAGGCGCAATGGCGGACCTCGGTGTTGGCACCGATGATGCAGGGCGCGCCCAGGTAGGCAGTGGGGGCGACTTTGGCGGTGCGGTGTACCCAAACCTGGGGTGCGATCTCTAAGAAGTCATCCTTGCTCAGGGTGGTGCCCAGCTCCTGGATAAGGGCGCTGATGCCCTTTAAGGCTTCCCAGGGGTAAGTGAAGCGGGCCAGGTACGCTTTGGCCTGGGTATGCTCCAGATCGTACAGGTTTGCGATGGTATACATGGTTTCTCCGCCTTTCTGTGGGCAAGGGCCCACCGGGGAAATTATAGCACACCTATCCGCCGAGCGCAATATTTTTTTAAGACGGGGGAAAACCTATCCCCACACCCGTCACAGCTTACGCCGTGCCACCCTCTCCCCAGGGAGAGGGCTGAAACAGGCGTGCTCCAAAAGCTGCAGCACGCCTGTTTTGTTACATGTTCGCCTTGATGTGGGAGATCAGGATATCGCCGGCCACCACCCGGTCCTCGGCGGCAAAGCCGTCAGCAAAATTATCCGAGTAGAGCACCTGGGCGTTGGGGGGGAATTCGTCGTCGCCCTCCCAGACCAGGATCTGCACGGTATAGGGGCCGATCAGGTCAAATTGGTAGCCTGCGTCGCCGTGGGGCAGCTTCACCGCCCCCAGCTTTTCGCAGGCGGCACGGAAGGCATTGATCCGGGTGCCGAAGGTGAAGGCCGCCCGGGCCAGGACTCTGCCGGTATAGGGCTTGATATACAGCTCCCCCCAGGGCATTTCCCGGAAGGTCTTCCAGGTGCCCTGCCACTGGACGGTTCTGGCCTCCAGCAGGTAGCGCAGCAGGAAGGTTTGGACGGGGAGAGGGATATTGTATCCCCCCGCCCCTTCGGGGCACCCCCCTTTAGGCAAGGGGGGCATGATGGTGCTTTCCGGATGGCGGATACAATAGTCCCGGCCCAGAAGGGTCAGGCGGAAGGTGTTATTTTCAAAGGGGATGCCCAGGCGGGCAGATATTTCCGCCGGGTCTGCCTTGGAAAACAGGTCGGCGTAATAGGAAAAGGGTACTTCTTCTTTGTGATTTTCGATTTGCATAATGTTACTCCTTAGCAGCACCGTCAAGGCCCCCTTGCCTAAAGGGGGCTGTCAAAAATCTCCGATTTTTGACTGGGAGATTCTCTGCTGTGTTATAAGATCAATGTACTCACATACTCCGCGAAAATTCTGATTAACGGCATTATTCGGAATGCGGATCACAAGCAATTCCCGTTCCTCCAAAGCACAGGTGCGAATGGAGTCTGCCAACATTCCAGCTTCATCGTAATGCTGAGAACCGTCCAGTTCCAGGACGAGTTTTGCTGCATGGCAGTAAAAATCCGCAATATAGCTGTCGATCACCTTTTGACGGAGAAACCGAACAGGGTAGCCTTTCAGAAAATCGTACCAAAGATGGCGTTCTTCCTTGGTCATATTCTTTCGCAGGTTTTTTGCGAAGGATGTCAGGTTAGGGTTGTGCTTTCGGGTTGTGTTCATTCTTTTTCCTCTTTTGTATCCCCCCGGCCCTGCGGGCCACCCCCCTTTAGGCAAGGGGGGCTTGGAGGGTACGGAAGTCGGGCCGCCCCCCTTTAGGCAAGGGGGGCTTGGAGGGTAC